>DFND01000038.1 GCA_002375895.1 Firmicutes bacterium UBA3576 | reverse complement strand
AACGCCCATGCCGGGCGCACTGAAACGGGCCCAGGGCTCAAGCCCTGGGCCCGCAGGAGTTTAACTGGGTCTCCAGCTTACTCCTCGTACTTCTTCACGATGGCCTTGGCATCGGCCGCGTCATCGGTGTACACCAGGTCCCCGACGCTGAGACCAGCGAGCCCGATGTAGTCACCAATGTCACCCTCAGAGGTCTGGGCATAGACAACGAGATCGTCCTTCTTGACGAAGTAGTATTTAATCCCGTCGCCTATGGTCAGCGAACCATTAGCCGCATCAACAGCGTAGACCTCGTACACCGTGGTGCCTACCCCGATCGGCTGGAAGGCAGTGATCTTCCCAGTCAGATCGCTGATGGTCAAGGTTCCCAGGCTACCGATGTCGCCAGCCTCTACGGCGGTGCCGTAGACGGCGTAGGTCACGCTCGTGCCCATCTTGTCAACTATCGCGTAGTTGACACCACCGGAGGTGTAGAAGCCGGTTACGAGCACGTTATTGGTGGTAGTGGTCTCACCAATCAGGTGCCTCGCGTAACCGAGCTCGTTGAGGGCGTACTTGACTATGGAGTCCTTGGCAGGAGCCGTCGGGCCATCCAAGCGCACCTCACTACCATCCTCGAAGACCACGACCTTGTAGGACTCAGTGCTCGAGGTCCAGAAGGTCTTCACGTCGGCAACAGTGCCTTCCACGACCTGACGGATGGCACGGACCGCAATGGCCTTCGTGCTGTTCGCGCCCTCAGTCGCGATGTAGACGATGTCATTCACGTCGAGGTCATCCGGCGTAGCGGCATCACCATTGATGGTTACGGTCGCGCTCTGCGGGACGTCGTAGACAACGCCATCTATGGTGATGGTGGCATCGGTTTCAGCCTCTGCATCATAGTCCGTCGCAGCGTCTACGACCGCGTTGGTGATGTCCTCACGGAAGGCCACTACGTAGACTGCTAGATCACCTTCGAGGTTAATGGTGACTTCGTCGCCAGGCTCAAGGGAGTCCAGGTCAGAAGTTGCCTCGTTCAGCACAACAATGGGTGCATCGGTGCACTCGACCTTCGTCTCGTCCTCGAGGACGATGTACTTCTTACCGTCCTCGTCAGTGGTAGTCTCAGCGAACTTGCCGGTGACGACCTCTACGTCAGCCGCCTTGAGGAAGACGACCTTGTTGTCGTCGATCATCCACAGGTCAACCTGGGTGCCCTTGAAGGCATCAAGGGAATCAGCCCCGACGATAACGAGGTCATCAGCGGTATAGTAAACCTCACCAGCGACCTTTACAAACGGATCGTCAGCCTCCAGGTCGAAATCGGTCAGCATACCGGTGACAGTCGCATAATCCTCATCAAGGATGGAGTCACCGAACTCCTCCGTAGCGACGCTGTAACGCTGAGCACCCATGGCCGCCTTGGTCATGAGGGCGACCTCACCGCGGGTGGCCGGCAGGTTGGCGAAGATCTCTACGTCGTCGGTCAGGCCGAGGTCGGCGCCGTACATGACGTAGTTGATCGGCCAGGTGCCGGTCACCAGGGTGTCATGCCCGAGGGCACGGATCAACATCGCCAGAACCTGGGCATGGGTCACGTTGTCGTTGGCACGGAAGGTGCCATCCTCGAACCCATTGACGATGCCCATGTTGGAGGCGACGTTGACGACACCCCAAGCCCAGAGCGGAATCTCGTTGGCGTCCTTGAACGCCGGGGTGTAGGTCGCCAGAGCGTTGGCGATCTTCTCCTTGCCCAGCATCCGGACTACCACGGCGGCGAACTCCGCACGGGTAATGGGATCACCAGGACGGGCCGCTCCACCAAGGCCCGCATCGCCCTTGTAGATGCCGAAGGCACCGAGGAAGGACAGAGCCTCGCCCGCCTCATCGTCGGCCAGGTCGGAGAAAGCCCCCGTACGAACGGTGGTGGCGGCGAAGGCGGCGCTCACGGTCCCGAGAACGAAGACCGCTACGAGCGTAAGCACTAGCAACTTCTTAGTGTTCACCGAAAGGTTACCTCCTTTGAGTAGGTGTTTCGGGTTAGTCTTGAAGCCCATTTTCGCTTGCACCTCCTTTCCGGGCTTGGTTCATCGTCGGCCTCAGCCGACGTATATAGCAACAGCCTGTCTGGCTGTAGCTACCTTGACTGTTCACCTTTCACATCCAACTCGTATTATACCAGCCCTCACTTACAGCTCAATATATGGCTCGTTTCGTTATGTTACGGCTGCGTTACAACCTCTCCCTCAGATGGGAGGGAAACCCTCCCGGGTTTCTCCTCTGGGTGTTATGCCAATTCTTCGCCCTAGCCTCTCTTCCTGCCATGCAGTCCAAGATTTTACATTCCGTAACATTTTTGTGACGGCAGGACATCGAGCGGCTCAGAGGAATAGCTCGCCGCGCAGGACGATGACGGCTTTCCCCCCGACTTTGACCCGCTCTCCCACCTCAACATAGATTTCGCTCTCCCGCCCCAGGATATACCCCTGCTCGACCGAGAAGGAGCACGGCCGGCGAAGGACGTTGTGGTGAACCAGGTAGGCGCCCAGCGCGCCGTTGGAGGTGCCGGTGGCGGCCTCCTCCGGTATTCCAACCAACGGCGCGAAGTTCCGGGTGTGGGCGTAGGCAGATGGGCCGACGGTGTCCAAGGTGAAGGCGTGCACCCCCACCACGCCGAGCTCGCGGGAGAGGCGCGAGAGCCCATCGTTATTGGGCCTGATCTTGAAGAGGGCGGTGCGGGTCTTCACCGGCAGGATCACATCCCGGAGGCCGGTGGACACCACTTGCACCGGCCCAAGGTCGAGGTCGAGGTCGCCCGGGGAGATCCCGAGCACCTCACAGAGGCGCGTCGGGTCCTCGAGCACCTGGCCCAGCTCAGGCTCGGCCTGGACCATCATGATCCGGTCGCCCTCCACGTACACCGGCAGCGTGCCGGCCAGGGTCTCCTGCACGAACTGGTCCTCTCCGTGCCCGAGCGCCTTCAGAACATGGAAGGTCGCTACAGTGGCGTGCCCGCAGAGCTCCACCTCCTCCGTCGGCGTGAGGAACCTCACCCTGACGTCGGCCTCCGGAGTCGTGGGGGGCAGAACGAAGGCCGTCTCCGACAGGTTCATCTCCCGGGCGATGAGCCGCATCTGCTCGTCGCTGAGCGAGGAGGCGTCGGGTACCACCCCCGCCGCGTTGCCGCCGAAGGGCTTGTCGGTAAAGGCATCCACCTGAAAGACCTCTACCTTCACGGCTACCCCACCTTTCGAATGAACTTCTCCAGCGCGGCGGGCACGTGGGCCAGCGACTCCACCTCGACCACCATGTCGGCCGGGACGTCTTCAGGAAGCTCCTGGCCCATAGTGTTCAGCCAGATGATCCTCATCCCCACCGACGTCGCGCCCTTGACGTCGGCCTCGAGGTCGTCGCCCACGAAAAGGGCCTCCTCGGGCTCCGCCCGCAGAGCCGAGAGCGCGCAGTGAAAGATCCTCGGATCAGGCTTGAAGAGCCCAGTATTGTCGGACAAAAACATCTGGTCGTCGGAGAAGAAGTGCCTGAGACCGAGCACCTCCAGTTTCTGCACCTGCAGGGTCCAGATCCCGTTGGATATCATGCCGAGCTCATAATCCCGGGAGAGGGCCTCCAGGACCTGCCGCGCCGCCGGGTAGGGCTTAATCCGGCGGAAGAAGGCCTCAAGATAGTCCTGGGCCACCTTCTTGGCCATATTCTCATCACAGGGGACCCCATAGGCCCTAAGGGCCTCCTGAAAGGGGAGCCACAGCACCCGCGGATACTTTATCTCTCCCGCTAGGTATTGCCGTCTGATCCGGTCATTGGCCTCCCACGTGGCCATGAACAGCTCAGCCGGATCCACCCCGGGCGGCGTAAGAGGAGCGATAACCTCCTGCTGGGCCGCCTCCACCGGGCCCATGAAGTCGTACAGCGTGCCGTCGAGGTCGAAGAAAATCACTCTAATCAAGGGACGATCCTCCCATTAGCTGATAACCCTCTTGAGCCTCGGGGCTATCGTGCTGGCCACCGCCGCCTTCAGGAGGTCGCCCGGCAGAAAGGGGACCGCCCCCGCCCAGAGCGCCTCGGCGAGGCCGAGGCCCGTCACGGCCATCAACTGCGCCACTCCCAGCGTGTAGACGACGATGATCCCTCCGGCGGTTATAGCGAGGAAGTAGTACCAGGTGGATGAACGCGGGCAGCGCTCGACCAGTAGCCCCGTCACGAAACTGCCCACTATAAAGCCGAATAAGTACCCGCCCGTGGGCCCGGCGAGGGCTCCCGGGCCCGCCTCCGCGCCGGCGAACACCGGCACCCCCACGGCCCCGAGCAAGACGTAGACCACCATGCTCAGGGCCCCAAGCCGCGGCCCCAGTAGAGCCCCGGCCAGCATGACCCCGAAGGTCTGGCCGGTCACGGGAACCGGGGTGAAGGGAAGGGGTATCCTCACATAGGCCAGGACCGACGTGGCCGAGGCCATCAGGGCCACCATGACCAGGTCCCTCGTCCTCATGCTATCCCCTCTAGGCCGGATAGTACCCGACGCCGCCGTCCTGCTCCGCCTCTTCCACCAGGTTGTAGTCCACGCCGGTGGCGCCGGCCTGTCTCTCCTTGAGGAAATCCAGCGCCACGTTGGGGAACAGGGCGTAGGACAGCACGTCCTCGGGTCTCTCCATGTAAGGTGCCACGGCCCTCTTGGCCTCCTCCAGGCCGGGCTCGAGGAGGTCGGCGGGACGACCGTCTATCGGCCGTTCATCGCCGATAACCTTCCGTTGGACCTCGGGGTCCACCGGAGCCGGCGGCCTGCCGTAGAGCCCCTTGAAGTAAGCCCGGACCTCATTGGTCACCATTTTGTACCTCTCGCCGGCGAGCACGTTCAGGACCGCTTGGGCCCCCACTATCTGGCTTGACGGGGTGACCAGAGGGGGGTAACCGAGATCCTTCCTCACGCGGGGGACCTCCTCCAGGACCTCATCCAGTTTGTCCAGGGCGTTCTGCTGCGACAGCTGGGAGATGAAATTCGAGATCATCCCTCCGGGGATCTGGTACTGCAGGACCTTCACGTCAACCGTAGGCGAGGCGACGTCGAACTCCCCGTATTTCTTCCTCACCTCCCTGAAGTGCTCCGCTATCTTGGCCAGGAGGTCGAGGTCCAGCCCCGTATCGTAGGGCGTCTCCGCCAGGACTGCCACCATCGTCTCCGCGGCCGGCTGAGAGGTGCTGAGGGCCATGCTGGAGGCGGCACAGTCTATGGCGTCCGCTCCGGCCTCCACGGCCTTGAGATAGGTCATGGCCGCCATGCCGCTCGTGTAGTGGCAGTGGACCTGGACCGGCAGCCCCACCTTCTCCTTGAGGCTGGAGACCAGCTCGGCGGCCTTGACCGGGCTCAGGATGCCGGCCATGTCCTTGACGCAGATGGACTGGGCGCCCATGTCCTTGAGGTCCCGGGCCACCCGGACGAAGTGTTCGGTGTCGTGGACCGGGCTGATAGTGTAGCAGACCGTCGCCTGCACGTGAGCGCCCTCCCGGACGCTCACCTCGATGGCCTTCTCCATGTTCCTCACGTCGTTCAGGGCGTCGAAGATACGCATGATATCGATGCCGTTGGCGACGGCACGCTTCACGAACTCCTCTACCACGTCGTCCGGGTAATGCTTATAGCCCACCAGGTTCTGGCCCCGCAGCAGCATCTGGAGCTTGGTCCTCTTGAACCTCTTCCTGAGCTCCCTGAGGCGCTCCCAGGGGTCCTCCCTCAGGAACCTCAGGCAGCTGTCGAAGGTGGCCCCGCCCCAAACCTCCAACGAGTGGTAGCCCACCTCATCCATCATCTCGGCTATGGGCAGCATGTCCTCCGTCTTCAGCCGCGTGGCCAGGAGCGATTGATGGGCGTCCCTGAGGGTGGTATCGGTGATGCCCACCCGCCTCTCGCCCGCTTGCGTCTCTCGCCGCATCTCTTTCCCCCCAATTATGCTAGAATCCCTCTAAGGGAAAGCCTCCCCCGTAGTCCTGCATCGTTGCGAGGATGAAGAACACCAACGCCAACAGGACCACTACGAGGACAACGAACAGCACCACGTAGGGTATAATCAACGCCAGGACGGCCCGTCCCGTGCTGAGCCTGTAGATGGAACGGACGGCGATAACCTCGAGGTAAAAGACCCAGAGGGCTATGAGCAGGGATATCGTCCCCTGCACGAAGGGAGAGACCGCCGTGCCCAGCAGGGCCGCCGGTACGGTGAACAACCTGGGAAGCTGGATGTAACCCCAGGTGGCGAAGAGATCCCGAACGCGGCCGCTGCCCCCGAGGAACTCGGCCAAGAGGTGCAGCACCGCGACCCCGACAACCCAGCCGACAAAGCCCATGAGCAGGCTGACGATGACGACGAAGGGGACTAGGAAACCGCCGGCGGGGATCTCGGGCGGCAGGGTGGCCGGCGCCGCGATCCCGTTCATGAGGGCGACCAGCCCCGTCACCACCACGAAGAACAGCACGCCCAGTCCCATCCTAGGCCCCGCGGCGATGCGGGGCACGGTACTGGCGGGCTGAAAGAGCACCCCGTAGGTTATATCCACCACATTCTCCGGCCGTCGCACGGCCTCGCCATCGGGCCCTGCTCCTCTCAGGTCATCCTTCACGGGCACACCCCCTACTTGGGCATCTCCAATAGGTGTCTGTAGACCGTCAGCCTCCCGAGCAGCTCTCTCACGTCCAAGCCAGGGGCGAGGACGGCGTAACCTGAGAGGAGCCTCTCGAGAGGCGATACCCTCCCGTATTCTATGACGTCGTACTCGCCGGTTATGCCCGCGAGCTCAGCGGCCCGGTCGATGGCGTCGTAGAAGTTGCCTACGCGGTCCACCAGCCCGGCCTTCTGCGCCTGCCTGCCGGTGAAGATCCTGCCGTCGGCCAGATCGAGAACCTGTTCCCTGGTCATGTCACGGCCGGCGGCGACCACATCCACGAACTGATGGAAGATGTCGTCCACCATGGACTGGAGGATCTCCCTCTCCTCCCCAGTGAGCTGCCGCGTGGCCGAGCCGATGTCCTTGTGGGGGCCGCTCTTTATGGTCTCCACCTCCACCCCGATCTTCTCATAGAGCTCCTCAAGCCGCTGCACCTGCATGATAACGCCGATGCTGCCGGTTATGGTGGAGGCGTTGGCTATGATCTCGTCCGCCCCAGCCGCTATCCAGTAGGCCCCCGAAGCGGCCACGTCGCCCATGGAGACCACCAGCACCTTACCCGCGGCCTGGAACTTCTCGAGCTCCCTTCCGATCTCCTCCGCCGCCGCGGCGCTGCCGCCGGGGCTGTTGATTCGCAGCACCAGGGCCTTGACCGTGGGGTCCCAGGTCGCCTCCTCTATGTAGCCGATGATGTCATCCGAGCCCAGCACCGTCCCAAAGAGGTCGGTGCCCCCGGCGCCGGATACCAGCACCCCGTCGAGATAGATGATGCCTACCGCGTCGCGCGGACGGTAGAGCCCCAGCCCCCCGGCCCCGGGGCCGTACGCAGCGGCCCAGAGCAGGGAGCCCATGACCAGCACGAGGACCACGGCGACCACTAGATGCCTGTAGTTCAACCGCTATCGCCCCTTTCTGGCTCTTGCCTCCAGGTCAAACATATTATACCTTATGCTGCTTTGGGGGGACAAATAAAGAAGGCCCCGGGCGTTACGCCCTGGGGCGACTTCTCCTCCGCACTGCCGCGGCGACGAACTCCCGGAAGAGCGGGTGACAGCGGTTGGGCCTGGACTTGAACTCCGGGTGAAACTGGGTGCCCAGGAACCAGGGGTGGTCCCGGAGCTCCATGACCTCCACCAGGTCCCCCTCTGGCCAGATCCCGCTGGGCACGAACCCCGCCTCATGCAGGCGGTCCCGGTAGACGTTGTTGACCTCAAAGCGGTGGCGGTGGCGTTCCCGGACAAGCTCGCGCCCGTAAGCGTCGTAAGTCTTAGAGGGCTTCATGATCCGGCACGGGTAGGCCCCGAGGCGCATCGTCCCGCCCTTCTCGGTTATGTCCTTCTGCTCGGGCATCAAGTCTATGACCGGGTGCGGCGTGTTCGGGTCGAACTCGGTGCTGTTGGCCCCCTCCAGGCCGAGCACGTTGCGGGCGAACTCTATCACCGCACACTGGAGGCCCATACAAATCCCGAAGAAGGGCGTGCCGGACTCCCTAGCCCACCGCACGGCCTGGATCTTCCCCTCGATGCCGCGCGAGCCGAAGGCCCCTGGGACCAGGACGCCGTCGACGCCCGAGAGATACCGCTCGACGTCCCCGCCCTCCAGCTCCTCGGAGTCCACCCATCTCACCCTCACGTGGACCCCGTTGGCGATGCCGCCGTGACACAGGGCCTCCACTATGCTCATGTAGGCGTCGTGGAGGGCGACGTACTTGCCCACTATGGCGATCTCCACCGAGCCCTGCGGGGACTTGATCTTGCGCACCATCTCCCTCCAGTCGTGGAGGTCACGCTCCCGCGCCTCGAGCCCAAGGCGTCTGATCACTATATCGCCGAGGCCCTCCTCTTCGAGCAACAACGGCACCTCGTAGATCGAGGAGACGTCCACGTTGGCGATCACCGCCTCCCGCTCGATGTCACAGAACAGGGCGATCTTGTCCCGCATTTCCTCAGACAGGGGCCTCGAGGAGCGGCAGACGATAACGTCGGGTTGGATGCCGATGCTGCGTAACTCCTTGACGGAGTGCTGGGTGGGCTTGGTCTTCAGCTCCCCCGCGGCATCTATATACGGGATCAGGGTGACGTGCACGTACATCACCTCGTCCCGCCCGATGTCCGACTTGAACTGCCGGATGGCCTCTAGGAAGGGCAGGCTCTCGATGTCGCCGACCGTCCCGCCGATCTCCGCGATAACCACGTCCACATCGGAGTTCTCCGCGACGGCCTTGATGCAGCCCTTGATCTCGTTGGTGATGTGCGGGATCACCTGCACGGTGGCCCCTAAGAAGTCGCCCCTGCGCTCCTTCTCAATAACCGAGTTATATATCTGCCCCGTGGTGACGTTGTTGCGCTTGCCCAGGTCCACGTCAATGAACCGCTCGTAATGGCCGAGATCGAGGTCGGTCTCCGCGCCGTCCTCGGTGACGAAGACCTCGCCGTGTTGTAGGGGGCTCATGGTACCGGGATCCACGTTGATGTAGGGATCAAGCTTCAAGATGGTGACTTTGATGCCGCGGCTCTTGAGGAGCCGGCCGAGGGACGCCGCGGTTATTCCCTTGCCGAGAGAGGATACTACTCCGCCGGTGACAAACACGTACTTAACTTTCTGCAAAGGCCCCAACCCCCAGCTTGATATTACACAAAAAAAGTTCTAGCGAATCCACTAGAAACGCCCGTCTTACGCACTAGTCTCTGTATTATCCACCCCATTTTATCCCGTTGCAGAAAGCGTTGTCAACCGGGCAGGGGATGGCGCCTAGCCCCAGAGGAGGAGCAGCGGGATCAGGACGGGCGCCAAGATCGACAGGACGAAGCCGGAGACGATGGCCACCACCACCATCTCCTTGCCCAGCGCCCTCTCCAGGGCCGGCAGCGTGGAGTCCAGGCTGGTGCAGCCGCCGACGGCTATGGGAACCATCACCCCCAGCCGCGCCAGGAGGGGGGCCCCCGTGATGGTCACCAGCTCCCGCACCACGTTGGCCACAAAGGCCAGGCTGCCGGCCTCCGGCCCGTGGCTCGCCGTGATCAGGGCTGTCGTCAGGGTATAATACCCCATCCCGGCGCCGACGGCCGCGCCGAGGCCGTAGGAGATCCCGCCGAAGGACGCGGCGAAGAGGCCTCCCGCGACGCTGGCCACCACCGTGGCCAGCGGCAGCAGCAGCACCCGTAGGCCGAGCTCCCCTATCTGCCGGAAGACGTGGACGTTCTGACCGAGCCCCATGCCGATCCCCACGAACAGGGCGCTCAGCGAATAGAGGATCACCGTCTCGATATCTATCGCCCGCGACACCGCCGGCAGGTACCTGCCCACGAGGAAGCCGAAGAGAAGGGTGGCGGTCACCATGAGGCTTAGGGATACGTCGCCCCTGCCCGTGCCGTCTTCGGGGCGCCGCCCGGCGAATTTCGTCCCTATCCACCGCTGAACGAACATGACGGCCAAAATGGTGAACAGGATGGGAGCCAGGGCCAGCAGAACGAGACGATAGCCAAGTGCCCTCAGGCTGGCCATGATCTCCTCCGATCCTCCGAGCTGGATGCCCATGGCCAGGACCATCACGATGAGGAAAGCCGTAACCATCTTCTCCGCATAGGGCGCAAGGCCCCTTGTGCGGGGCCAGAGCCCGAGCAAGAACCCGGCCCCAATAAACAGGATCAGTAACGCCATACCTAAGCCTCCTCAGGGGGAGTGAAATCCAACTGGAGGGGCGGGCGAACCGCCCCTCCACTCCTCACATGCTCTCGGGTGCCGATACGCCCAGCAGCCGCAGCACGTTACCGAGGACCATCTTCGTGGCACCTGCCAGCACCAGCCTGGCGGCCGTGAGGTCCGGACGCTCCCGGTCGAGCACCCTGCACTGGGTGTAAAAGACGTGGAACTTGGTGGCCAGGTTCAGGGCGTACCGGGTCATACGATGGGGCTCCCGGGACTCCGCGGCCTCGATTATCTCCTCCGGCAGGGCGGCCATCAACCTGATGAGGTCGCGCTCGGCCTCGTGCTGGAGGAGAGAGAGGTCTGCCTCCTCGGGAGCGGGGATCCGATAGCCCTCTTCCTCGGCACGTCTGAATATACTAGCGAGCCGCGCGTGAGCATACTGGACGTAGTAGACGGGGTTCTCGTCGCTCTGCTCCACGGCCAGGTCCATATCGAACTCCATGGGGCTGTCGGGCGAACGCATCAGGAAGAAGAACCTAGCCGCGTCCACCCCCACCTCTTCGACGAGATCGCTCATGAGGATGAATTGCCCGCCCCGCTTGGACATCTTCACTGCCTCGCCGCCCTTCATGAGCTTCACCCACTGCACAATCAAGACCTCGAGGGCGTCGGCGGGGTGGCCCAGGGCCTGTACGGCGGCCTTCATCCGCGCTATGTACCCGTGGTGATCCGGGCCCCAGATGTCGATCACCTTCTCAAAACCCCGCTGAAACTTATTACGATGATAAGCTATGTCAGCCGTGAGGTAGGTGGGGGCGCCGGCCTCCCTCCGGAGGAGGACCCTGTCCTTGTCGTCCCCGAACTCGGTGGACCTGAACCACAGGGCGCCGCCCTCCTCACGGGTATAACCCCGACGTTTGAGCTCCTCGATGACATCGGCCAGGGCCCCGGTCTCGTAGAGCGTCCGCTCGCTGAACCAGACGTCGAACTTCACCCCGTAGGCCTCAAGGTCACGTCTTTGCCAGGCCACGATCTCGCGCACAGCGTAGTCCTTGAACAGGCGGCGACGCTCCTCCTCCGGGTGGTCCATGAGGCACGGCCCCTTCTCCTCGAGCAACTTACGCGCTATATCCACCAGGTACTCACCCGGATACCCATCAGGGGGCAGCTCGACGTCCTCGCCCAGGAGCTGCCTGTAGCGCACCTCCAAGGACTCCCCCAGGTGGTCGACCTGAGTGCCGGCGTCATTGATGTAGAACTCGCGGGAGACGTCGTAGCCGGCGGCGTCGAGCAGGTTCGCCAGCACGTCGCCCACGGCGCCGCTCCTGGCCTGCACCACCACCATGGGGCCGGTGGGGTTGGCGCTCACGAACTCCACCTGAATCTTGAGGTTCCCCCCGTGGTCGGTCCGGCCCCAATCCTCTCCTCGTGACAGGATATCCCTCAGGGCGTGCTCCAGCCATAGGGGCTTCAAGTGAAAGTTCAGGAAGCCGGGGCCGGCGATCTCCGCACGGTCGAGATAGGGGTAGTCCCGGTCGAGCCGCTCCAGGATGGCCTCGCCGATGCGTCTGGGGGAGACCTTGGCCTCGGACGCCAGGGCCAGGGCCACGGTGCACGCCAGGTCGCCATGCTCCCTCTCCCGCGGCACCTCCATGAACTTACGCACCTCCGGCAGCTCATCGAAGGACAGCGCTCCATCGTCCCTGGCCCTCGCCAGGGCCTCGGCCACCCTGTCCGCCAGTTGGTCAGAGATGATCTTTAACCTGCCCCTCAACGCCATCAACTCCTCACCACAGTTAGGCCTTAATAAACTGTCGTGTTTGGTTGGAATATATACCTAGCTTGGTTCTCCGCTAGCGAGCGGACTTCCTGCCACCCTTGGTGGCGGCAGCAGGCGACAGGTCCTTTTTCGCCCGCCCTATTCTAATCCTAAACCATTTTTGATATAATTGCTCACGTCTTGGGGGGCATTCTGGACAAGGAGCCCCGCGTTACGCCGCGTTAACCGGAAGGGAGGAGAGGACATGCGCAGGGTACCGACCAAGTACACCCTGGGCGCCGGAGACGCCGAGGGGGACAGCAGGCTCACCGCCTTTGACAAAGCCCTTCTCAAGGCCGGCGTCGGGGACATGAACCTGCTCAAGGTAAGCAGCATACTACCGCCCCATGCCCGTAAGGTGGACGAGATCGACCTCCCCCGCGGCTCCCTGCTCCCAACGGCCTACGCCTCCATCGTGAGCGAGGAGCCTGGGGAGAGGATCGCGGCCGCCGTCGCCGTCGGTGTATCGACCGACGAGGGGTTCGGCGTGATCATGGAATGGTCTGGGCGGGGCGACCGCGAGAAGGCCGCTGAACAGGTGACCAACATGGTGAAGGAGGCCTTAGCGACCAGGGGCCTCGAGCTGGCCGACCTCCACGTGGCCGCCTCCGACCACAGGGTGGAGAAGATCGGCTGCTGCGTCGCCGTGGTCGCGCTCTGGGACTGACGGCACACTGGGCCGGAGCCTTGAGGCCCGGCCCTTTTCGCTAATATACCTGACCGGGGGGGATAGAAGTGACTGAAGCCAGCAAGAAAGTGGAGATGTGGTTCACCGAGAGACAGACGCCGCATTTGGCCATATCGCTCAGGGTCAAGGAGACCCTCGCCCGTGAGACCACGCCCTACCAGGAACTGGCCATCATGGAGACCTACGAGTTCGGGACCCTGCTTACCCTGGACGGCATCGTGCAGACTACCGTGAAGGACGAGTTCATCTATCACGAGCAGATGACGCACGTCCCCCTGCACACCCATCCCGAGCCCAAGACGGTCCTGGTGATCGGCGGGGGAGACGGCGGCATCGTGCGGGAGGCCCTCAAGCATCCGTCCGTGGAGAAGGTCGTGCTGGTGGACATCGACGAGAGGGTCATCGAGGCCTGTAAGAAGCACCTGCCCACCATCAGCTGCGCCCTGGACGACCCCCGGGTGGAGGTCCGCATCGAGGACGGCATCCGGTTCGTGAAGGAGGCGCGCAACGCCTTCGACGTGATAATCATCGACTCCACAGACCCCGTGGGGCCGGCCGTGGGGCTGTTCACCGCCGATTTCTACCGCGCGGTCCTGGACGCCCTTACAGCGGAGGGAGTGGTCGTCACCCAGACGGAATCCCCGCTCCTCAACCCCGATATGGTGAAGCGGGTCTTTGAGACCTTCGCCGGCATATTCCCCATCGCCCGGGTTTACACCGCCGAGGTCCCGACCTATCCCGGCGCCATCTGGGCCATCACCCTCGGCTCCAAGGTCCACGACCCCCTGGAGCTGCCGGCGGAGAGGTTCCGCGACATCGAGACCAAGTTCTACACCCCTTGGGTGCACATGCGCTCCTTCGCCTTGCCGAGATTCGTGGAGGAGTTGGTACAGGAGCAGAGGCCGCGGTTTGGGAGGTAGCCAGATGTTCTCGCGCTACGATGGCTTCCTGGCCGCCGGGGATGACGGCAAGGTAGTGCTCTTCGGCGCGCCCATGGACTGGACGGTGGGCTATCGGCCGGGCTGCCGGGACGCTCCCAATGCTATCAGACACGCCTCCCACAGCCTCGAGGAGTACAGCCCCGTCCAGGACAGGAGCCTGGAAGACGGCCCCTACCTAGCCGATCGGGGGGACATCAGCATGCCCTACGGCAACGTGGAGAGGTCCCTGGCCCTGATCGAGGAGGCGACCTCGGCTGTCCTCGAGGAGGGCAGGACGCCCCTTCTCCTCGGGGGCGAGCACCTGGTCTCCCTGGGGGCAGTACGAGCCTTGGCCCGGAGGTACCCCGCGCTCCGCGTCCTGCAATTTGATGCTCACACCGATTTACGGGAATCCTATCAAGGAGAGGCGTACTCTCACGCCACGGTCATGCGCCGCGTAGTGGAAGAGCTCGGCGCGGACCGGGTGTACCAATTCGGGTTGCGTTCTGGCCGGCGAGAGGAGTTCCAGTTCGCCAGGGGGCTCCGGGCCTCCTACCTGTGGACGGGGGAGGAAGCCCTCCTGCACCAGGTGACCCGGGTGCGCGAGGAGCTCCGCGGGCTGCCCCTGTACGTGACGGTAGACATCGACGTTGTGGACCCCTCCGAGGCCCCCGGCACTGGCAGCCCCGAGCCCGGAGGGCCCTCGGCCGCGGACCTCATGGCCAGCCTGCTGGCCCTGGAGGGCCTAGACGTGGTGGGCCTGGACCTGGTGGAGGTGAACCCCTGCCTTGACCCCACGGGCCGGACCCAGGTCCTGGCGGCCAAGATCCTGAGAGAGGTTATCCTCGCCCTGTGGTAGTCCGGCCGGCGACCCAAGGGGGACACCGGCTTGGTGGAGAGGTCCAGAAGGGACAGGAAGAGACGCGATAGAAGGCCCCCTCGGCGGGCGCCCTCGCGCACGCTGCGGGGCCTTGCTGTCTTCCTCCTGTTGCTCCTAGTCGTGGGCGTCGGAACAGTCGTCTCCAGCCTGTTGACGCCCTTCCCCACCCCCAGGGTCCGCGAGGCCTCGGTCATCGTCGACGCCGAGGGGCGACTCATCGGGCGCATCTTCACTGAGAACCGCACCCTGCTGGACATCTCCGAGATCTCCCCCTACCTGGTCGACGCCGTGGTGGCCATCGAGGACGAAAGATTCTACCGCCACAAGGGGATCGACCCCCAGTCGCTGGCCCGGGCCTTAGTGGCCAACATCCGGGCGGGCCGAGTGGTAGAGGGCGGCAGCACCATCACCCAGCAGCTGGTGAAGAACTTGTTCCTGACTCCGGAGCGGACCCTCTCCCGGAAGGTCAGGGAGGCCCTGCTTACCATCAAGCTCGAGACCTTGTTTACCAAGCGGGAGATCCTGGAGATGTACCTGAACCAGATCTACCTCGGACACGGGGCCTACGGTGCGGAGGTCGCCGCCCGCATATACTTCGGCAAACACGCCAAGGACCTCACCCTGGCGGAGAGCGCCCTGCTGGCCGGCATTATCCGCAGCCCCGAACGGCTCTCGCCCTATAAAGCCCCCGACAAAGCCCTGGCCCGGCGTAAGCTGGTGCTCGACAAGATGGTAGAGCTCGGGATGATCAGCCCCGAACAGGCCGCGGAGGCCGCCCGGGAGGAGCTGCGCCTGGCCGGGCTCGACATGGGCGACCGCCGCACCGCCTATTTCCAACAATTCGTCCTCGACGAGCTCGAGCGCATCGCCCCCGAGCTCGTCCGCAGGCTTCCGGCGGGAGGCTACAGGATTGAGACCTCCCTGGACCTCGAGATGCAGGAGGCGGCGGTGCGGGCCTTCACCGAGGGCCTGCCCCCCGGCCGGCCAGACGCCGCAGGCGTCCTCCAGCCCCAGGGGGCGCTGGTAGCCATAGACCCCCGCACCGGCTACATCAAAGCTATGGTAGGAGGACGTGACTTCGAGAAGAGCCCCTTGAACCGAACCCTGGCCAGACGTCAGCCCGGGTCGGCCTTCAAGCCCTTCGTCTATGCGGCGGTCCTGGAGGAGGGGTATCCCGTTACCAGCCGCAAGCGGTGTGAACCGGTGTCCTTTGGACCCGAGAAGTACACCCCCACGGACTTCGGCCGGCGGGACTATCATTTTCGGTCCCTGACCATTCGCGAGGCGCTCAGGATCTCCGATAACGTGGTGGCCGTGCGGTGGCTGGCGGAAGTGGGCCCCGAGCGCGCCGTGCGGCAGGCCCGGGAGATGGGCATCGAGAGCGACCTCGCGCCCAACCTGCCCCTCGTCCTGGGCGCGTCGGCCGTCACCCCCTTGGAGATGGCGGCGGCCTACGCTCCGTTGGCTAACCTGGGCTTCCGCGTCCAGCCCATAGCCCTCATCAGGGTGACGGACGACGCGGGGAACGTCCTCATCGAGAACCGCCCGCGGGTTGAGCGGGTGCTGGACGAGAGGGTCTCCTTCCTGCTCACTGACGTGCTCAAGGACGTGCTGCGGCCCGGAGGGACCGCCGCCGGCCTAGGGCCCGTCGTCGGGAGGCCGGCCGCGGGAAAGACGGGCACGGCCGAGGACGGACGCGGCCGCACGGTGAACCTTTGGTTCGTGGGATATACCCCCGAGCTCGTGGCCGCCGTCTACGTCGGCGCGGACCGGCCTGCCGAGGGCCCGCCCCTCGCCGGCACCGGGGGCTCCGTGGCCGGACCCATCTGGGCCCGCTTCATGGCCGCCGCCCTAGCGGGACGGCCGGCCGTCGACTTCCCGCGTCCCGCGGGGATCGTCGAGCTCGAGGTCTGCCGCGAGACCGGCCTTCTGCCCAACGAGACCTGTCCCACCTACACAGAGCTCTTCATCGAGGGGACGGAGCCCCGGCGCCGCTGCCCCGTGGACCACAACGGGGCCGACACGCCACCGGAGGAGGAGCCACCCCCCGACGCGGCGGACGAGCCTCGGGGCCCACAGGAGACAGAGCGGCCCGACGCCCAGGAGGAGCCGCCCGCGCCCTCGCCGGAGGAGGAGCCCGCCGAAGATGATGCTGTCCGATGACTAGGCCTCGGCCACTGCCCGGTGGGCGATGGCCACGGCCATGTCGTCCAGATGCACCAAGCCGACGCCGACGAAGAGGCAGACGTTCAGGTGTTCGGAGCTCCTGGCTATCCCGATCTTGCCCCCGACGTTGAAGCCCTGTGCCTTGCCGGAGACCTGGGCGATGGCCTCGCGTGTGGCCCCGGCCACCGCGCCCAGATGGGCGTGGGTGTCGCTGATGACCCCTTCCCGCTTGGCGGCCACCAGGGCGTGCTCGACTATCTTGGGTATGGAGGAGAGGAACTCCCCACCGAAGCTCACGGCGGCGACCTTGATGCCCTTTTGGCGGTAGAAAGCCTTGAGCTCGGCCTCTTCCTGCCTAGTGGAGGATATGGCCATGCGGACGGCAGCCCGGGCCACCCATATGTTATCCATGCTATCCCTCCGCTCAACGGTGATAGGGCTCGCCCCGCAGGATCTTGAAGGCGCGGTAGATCTGCTCCAGGAGGATCAGGGGCACCATCTCGTGGGGAAAGGTCAACCGGGACAACGAAAGACGCAGGTCGGCCCTGGCCAGGAGATCGCGGTCGAGGCCCCAGGCCCCGCCGATGACGAAGGCGATCTCGGCGCCGGCCATCAGCCGACCCTCCAGCCACTTGGCGAAGGCCTCCGAGGAGTACATCTCGCCGCCGGAATCGAGGGCGACTAAGTAATGGCCCGGCCTGATGTGGCGGGCGAGGCGCAGGCCCTCCTCGCGGAGGATCCTGACGATCTCCGCCCCCTCCGGCCTTCCCCGCGGCCGCTCCTCCGGGACGCTCACCTGTTCCACCCGGAGGTAACGGCTAAGCCGTCTCCGGTATTCCTCAAACCCTTCCCGGTAGAAGGGCGTGCTCAGCTTGCCCACGGACAATATCAACATCCGCAACCTTCGTGCCCCTAGTTGTAGAGGTCGGGGGGCACCCGCCCCAGGACGACCTTCACCTTGATCAGCTCGCCGCCGCGGTCGATGGTCAGGGTCACCTCGTCGCCCACCTCGCGGTCCCTGATGATCCGGCCCAGATCAGCGGCCTCCTCGAGCTCCTCATCGTCAACGGCCAGGATGATATCACCCCGCTGGACCCCGGCCTGGTCGGCCGGCCCACCGGGGACCACCTCCACCACCAGCACGCCGCGCTCCATCTCCACGCCGAGGAACAGCCGCGCCTGAGCGGGGCCGTACACGCCGACGCCGATGTAGGGGCGCTGGACGTATCCGAACTCGATGAGGTCCTCGATGATGGGCTTGGCCACGTTGCTGGGGATGGCGAACCCCATGCCCTCCACCTGCTCGGCGGCGAACTTCAACGTGTTGATGCCGATGACCTCGCCCCGGGCGTTAACCAGCGGGCCGCCGCTGTTGCCAGGGTTAATGGCCGCGTCGGTCTGGATGAGCTCCATCTCCCGGCCCTGCACCTCGATGCGGCGGTCGAGCCCGGCGATAACCCCGGCCGTGACCGTGCGCTGGAAGGTCTCCACGCTCAAGGGGTTGCCGATGGCCACGACGAACTCGCCCACCTTTAGGGCGTCTGAGTCGCCGAACTCAGCCACCGGGAGGTCCCGTCGCCCCTCCACCTGGAGCACCGCGAGGTCCGACAGCCTATCACCGCCCACGACGCGGGCCGGCAGGGAGGTCCCGTCGGAGAGGAAGACCAGGAGCTCCTCGGCCCCCGACACGACGTGGTAGTTGGTGACGATATGGCCCTCTCGGTCGATGATGAACCCGGACCCGCCGCTCTCCTCCACCGTCCTGCGGCCCCAGAAGTCCTGTACCAGCTGTCTGTTGACGATGCCGACGACCGCCGGGCCCACCCGCTCGGCCGCGGCCACCGCCGGCGAGACCGCCGCCACGTCCACCTCGATGGGGCTCTGCTGGGGCGGAAGACGATCCGCCACCCGCTCGTAGATGGCGTCCGCCAGGTACGTGGGGGTCAAGGCGGCGACGACGGCTCCTCCGATCACCGCCCCAATGACGGCGACCATGAAGATGAAGAAGAGGGACGGCCTCCGCGGCGGCTCGTAAAAGTAGCTCACCCTAACACCTCCATAGGGTCACTCCTCGCGGTCCAGCTCAGCTCCCAGTCCCCGCAGCTTCTCCACGATGCGCTCGTAACCCCGATCTATGTGCTCGATCCCCTCGATCTCGGTGACGCCGTCGGCGATGAGCCCCGCCACCACCAGCGCCGCCCCTGCCCGGAGGTCACTGGCCGCCACGGAGGTGCCGGTGAGACCCTCGACGCCCTCCACTATGGCCGTGCGGCCCTCCACCCGGATGTTGGTGCCCATGCGGTTCAGCTCGTCCACGTGGCGGAACCTGCTCTCCCAGACGGTCTCGGTCACCAAGCTGGTGCCCTCCGCCACCGCCAGGAGGGCCGTCATGGGCTGCTGGGCGTCGGTGGGAAAGCCCGGGTAGGGCAGCGTCTTGATGTTGGCGGCCTTGGGCCGGCCGTTGGCCCTGACCTTAATCCAGTCGCCGTTCTCGATGACCTCGGCCCCCATCTCCCTGAGCTTGGCCGTGATGGGCTCGAGGTGCTTTGGGATCACGTTCTCCACCACCACCTCGCCCCCCGTGCCCACGGTGGCGATCATGTAGGTGGCGGCCTCGATCTCATCGGGTATGATGGCGTGCGGCGACCCCCTCAGCTCGGCCGCCCCACGGATCTTTATGACGTCGGTCCCGGCGCCCACGACCCGGGCGCCCATGGCGTTCAGGTAGTTGGCCAGGTCGACCACGTGGGGCTCCCTGGCGGCGTTCTCCAAGACGGTGGTGCCCTCGGCCAGGGAGGCGGCCAGCATGATGTTTATCGTCGCCCCGACGCTGACCACGTCGAGGTATATGGTGGTCCCGACCAGCCTCTCGGCCCGCGCCTTGATGACGCCGGCCTCCACCGTCACCTCAGCTTCCAGAGCCGTCAGGCCCTTGATGTGCTGGTCTATGGGCCTGAGCCCGATATCACAGCCCCCCGGCATCGCTATCTCCGCCTCTCCGAAGCGGGCGAGCAGCGCGCCGACGAGGTAATAGGTGGCGCGCATCTTCTTCGCCACGGCGTAGGCGACCGGCCGCGGTAGGGCCCGGGTGGCGTTTATCCTCACGCTGTGCTCGTCCAGCACCTCTACCTCCGCCCCGAGGTGGCGGAGGATGTCCAGGTACACCCTCACATCCCGTATATCGGGGAGGTTCTCGATCACGCTAGAGCCTTTGGATGCCAGAAGGGCCGCCGGCAGGACGGCGACGGCGGAGTTCTTCCTGCCCCCGACCCGGACGACGCCCTTGAGCGGCCTTCCACCTCGTATGACCAGCTTCGCCAACTGCATATCCCCCCGTTAATTGCGCCATCGGCAGTATCTGTCTCGGATTCATTTCTCATGGTCGTTGCGAAAATCCTTCTCTCATCTCGTAGCCAGGCCACGCTCGAGGACCGTGAGGCCCTCCGACGTCCCTACCAGCAGCCCCGCTCCGGAGCGGGCCAGGGAGGTGACGGTTCCCTCGACGGGCCGTACGGCCTTCACCCGGTAGGAATCACCGCCCATCTCAAGCCCGAGCAGGCCGCCGGGCACCCCGAGGACGACGCCGTCCTCTGTGGCCAGCAGCGCCCGCGCCGACGGCAGGGGTGGCCCTAGGAGCCTCTTCAGGCCATCGGCCACCCGGTACAGCCCGCCCGCCGCGTCGGCCACCAGGAGCCCCTCCTCGTAGGGGACCATAACCGGCAGGTCCAGCCTCGGGCTGACCCAGAGCTCCCGGGGAAGCCCGTGCGGCTCGGAGAGGTCATACAGCCTCACGTGCCCGTAGGCGTCCACGCAGGCCAGCACCTCGCGCCCACCGCGGTCAAGCAGCGTCGTCATCACCACGAGCTCGAACTCGCTCGCCGCCCTGAGCTCCACGCCCTCGGGTCGGAGCGAATACACATAGAGGGCGTGGGCGGTGAAGACGTAGAGGAGGTTCTCGCCGGCGTAGCTGCGGGCCAGGAGGGATACCGCGGGCCCCCTCACCCGGCCGAGCTCCCACATCTCCAGGCCCTCCTCGTAATCGCAGGCCAGGAGGACGTCGTCGAGGTCGACGTAGAGGAGCTCCGCATCGCCGTCGCCGTCGAGATCTGTGGTGGCCGGGCCCACCACGCTGGACCCGAAGAAGAGGGACTCGCGCTCTCCGGCGCCGATAATGGTCAGGTAAGCCTCAAGGGCCGTGGTGACGGAGACCTCATCGGCGCCGTCCCCGTCGAGGTCTGCGACGGTCACGGCCCGTACCTCCCCGCCCGGCGAGGCCTCCGTCACGCCCGCGAGGAGCAGGGCGAGGCCCAGGGTCGCCACGATAAGCCGCCTGTACAAGGTTCACACCCCCACGAAGGACGTACCGTCTATTATACCCGCCTTCGTGGGAGATTATTCCTGCTCCCCTATAGCCCGATACTCCTCGAGCTCGCCGGTGTAGGCGTTGATGTACAGCACCGCGGGCGGATCCAGGAGGAAGCGCCACGCGGGGACCGTCGTCCACTCCTCGGCGTCGTAGGGAGGGGAATAGAAGCCCAGGTCTATCCGCCTGATGACCGTGGGCTGATCCTCCCGCGAGTCGATGTGGCGGGAGGCGTTGAGGGCCGCCTCGGCCGCGCTGATCACGGCCTTCCTCTGCCCATCGTACGCGACGGGCGCGAGGCGCATGCCCCTGACCGAGCCCACGCCAGCGGGCGAGACTAGGGCCTCGACGTAGCCGCCGAAGAGGGCTATCCGCTGATGTTCCTGCCGGAAGCGGACCAGATAGAGCGCCTGGCCCAGGGCCACGGCGTAATCGTACCTGGCGTCGCGCGGCAACAGGCCGCTCTCCTGTAGCCAGGCCTCGGCTAACGCAACGGCCGCCTCAGCGTCCCAGGGGCGGGTCGCCAGGTGTGGGACCCGGGCGGGCTCTGCGAGCTCCAGCAGGAAGGTCCCGAGCGCGTAAAGGGTGAGCCTCTTGCCCTCACCCTCGTAGACGGTGGCCGCCTCAGTTCTCGTGACCTCAAGCTCGGGCTCCGTGAACCCCGGCCGGGTGAGGCGCGTCCCCCACACCGTGGAGACGAACTCCCTCTCCTCCGGGCCCCCCGGCCGTACCACTAGGAAGGGCAGCTCTGGGGTCTGCCGGGGCAGCTCCACCTCCATCACCACGTTCCTGGCGGCCAACCTCGCCTCGACGCTGTCCGGCTCCACGGCGCCGGAGTTCACCAAGCCCCGGCCTGATGTCTGCCAGACCTGATAGCCGAGGAAGAGGTCGAGGAGGCAGAAGGCGACTATGAGGATGGTGAGCGCCCGAGACCAGTTCATCGTCCCTCGTAGCTCCTCTCCTCGTAAGTCACGCCGCTGTAGAGGTTGACGTAGAGCCTGCTCATATCCGCCCGCTCGACCACCCAAACGGGGTAGAAGACCTCTCCCTCACGGCTGCGGATGCCGGGGTGATAGGCGAGGTAGAGGTCGACCACGCGGCTGCTGCCCGCCAGCACTTCGCCCAGCGATTCGCCGCGCTCCTCCAGGATACCCAGGAGCCGCTCGAAGCCCACGCTCAGCCGCTCCGGCCGCCGGGTCTCGAGGGGCAGACGCACCTTTCTGCTGTAAGAGGTCACGCTCCCCTCCAGCACCGTAACCGTCACCGGGACCTCGTCGCCCACCACTGAAAACCCGTCCAGGTGAAAGGCGAACCTGAACTCGAACCCCGCTGGGCCCTCGTCGCCCCTGGAGACGGCCCGGAAGTCATAGAGATAGGGGTAGGCCGGCCAGCCGCCGTGTTGGGCGATGAACCTGTGGGCCTCGGCCAGGTCGGTCAGGAGGTCGGGGACATACCCCTCCCGCTCGTACACTGGAGCGGTGTACTCCATCCGCCCATCGGGGTAGTACCGCACCGCTCGCCGCCCGTCGGTGAAGATGATCGCCCCGTCCCGCTCCACGATGCGGCGGACCACGTCGATGTCCTCGAAGAACAGGGAGGCGAGATACTCCTCCACCGGCCGCTCGTCCTCGCAGGTAATCAGGGGCAGCTGAGGCGGCCGCACAGGGACATACGTCCCCTCGGCCATGGGGACTCCGCTCAGGCCGGCGACGTCGAAGTAGTCGGGCGGTGCCTTCTCGGCGACCTCCTCTACGGCCGCCGCCAGGCCCGCTGCGCCCTCCGCCAGGAAACCAAGGGGGCGCAGGCCCCCGGCCGGCCCGTCCTTGACATAGACGGCGACGTTCTCGGCCGCGAAGAAGGCGAGCCTGTTGGTCATCACCTCTCCGGCCGGGAACCCCTCGGCCGCAAAGCCCCAGAGGGCCAGCCAGTCGCCGGCCGGCATGTACTTGTGAAAGACCAGCTCCATCCCCGTCCCGGCCCGGGCCCTGCGCAGGGCGTCGCCAGAGATCTCGTAGCCCGTCCCGGCCTCGGCCACGACGGGGCTCATGGACGCCAGGACGTGCAACGCCGCCTGCCAGAGCCTCTCGTACTCACGCGACCCCGGGTAGACCACGGTGTGCTTGTCCTGCCCGAGGTGGACGATGATCCGCTCCGGGCCCAGCAGCGACAGCCTGACGGCCTCGGGCGACATCAGGGGCGGCGGCGGCTCTGCGCCGCCTCCGTCCGTCTCGTAGACCGGGCCCATCCACAGCCAGTAGGATAGGACCACGCTCAGCGCCACGAGGAAGGCCAGGGTTATCGCCTTCAGGATCTCCAGCCAGCGGCCCGTCATGCGTCCTCTCCCGCCTCTGATGGGGCCACGGGAACGGTGAAGGTAACCCGCGTCCCCTTGTTGAGCTCGCTTTCAATGCTGATGGAGCCGCCGTGGGCCTGGACGATCTCCCGGGCGATGGAGAGCCCGAGCCCGGTACCGCCCAGGCGCCGGGACCTGGCCTTGTCGACCCGGTAGAAGCGCTCGAAGATCCGCGGCAGGTCCTCTTGGGGTATGCCGATCCCGGTATCGGAAACCGTCACCTGCACGTAATCGCCCTGTCGTTGGGCGGTGAGGGTTATGCGGCCGCCGCGGGGGGTGAACTCGATGGCGTTGGTCAGGAGGTTGATCACCACCTGCTCCAGCCTGTCCCTGGCGGCATAGGCGGGCGGGAGGTCCACAGCGGGCCGCACCTCGATCCGAAGCCCCTTCTCCTCCGCCGGGCCGGAGAGCTTGAGGGCCGCCTCCTCCAAGAGCGATGACACGTCCACGGGCCCCCTCTCCCAGCGGTCGGTATCGTAGTCGATCTGTGACAGCTGCAGGAGGTCGGAGACCAGCCTGGCCATGCGGTTGGTCTCGTTGCTCACCACCTTCAGGAACCGGAGGGCCACCTCACGGTTCTCGAGGGCGCCGTCGAGGAGGGTCTCCAGGTAGCTCTTCATAGTGGTCAGCGGCGTCTTGAGCTCGTGGGAGACGTTGGCGACGAACTCCTTCCGCAGCTCCTCCAGGCGGTGCTGCTCGGTCACGTCCTGCAGGACCACCACCACCCCCTTGATATCCCCCTCGTCCGCGCGGAAGGGGACCAGGCGGGCGAGGAGCGCCCGCCGCGGGGGTCCGGCCAGAACGAGGTCCTTGACCAGCGGGCCCGACCCCGCCAGCGCCTCCTCGATGTGGGGCCCGAGGTCGTGCTCGGGCAGGACGTCCCCAAGACGCCTTCCCACCATGTCCGAGCCCTCCGTCCGGAGGAGGCGCGCCGCGGCAGGGTTGGCGAACATGATCACCCAGCGCCGGTCAATGGCGATGATCCCGTCGGTCATATTCTGCAGTATGGCCTCGATCTTGCTCTTTTCGCTGGAGATCTCGGCCAGGGTCTCCCGCAGCCTCGCCGCCATATGATTGAACATCCGGCCCAGCTGACCTATTTCATCCCTCGCGTGGATCTTGATCTGCTGGTTCAGGTTCCCGGCCGCCATCTCCCGGGCCCTGGAGGTGAGCTCGACTATGGGGCCGGTGATGGTCCTGGCCACGGCGAAGCCCAGAAGGCCCGTCACGGAGAGGGCTATAAGGGTGGCCGTGAACAGGATCATCTTTATATCATCCAAGGTCTCGTAACGCTTCTCCAGCGAGCCGATGACGTAGACCACGCCCCTCACCTCCTCGCCCACGAAGATGGGCACGGTGAGGTAGAGGGCCCGCTCCCCGGTGTCGGTGTTCACCCGCACGTCCTCCCCGCGGCCGCCGGCGTAGGCCCGGCTGATCTCGGGACGGGTGAGGCGTTTGTTCTCCAGCCAACTCTCCCCCGAGGCGCTGACGACGAACCCCTGGTCGTCCAGCACCAGGACCTCCACCCCTTCCTGGCCGCGGAACTCCTCGACCAGACGGTCGAGGTACCCCTTCTGCTGTCGCCAGCCGCCGTCGGACTCGGCCAGGTACCGTTCCAGCAGCCCGGAGAGGACCTCTGCCTGGTAGTATAGGCCCTCCGCGAAGGTGTCTATGTAGTACCGTTCCAGGGAGCGTAGGAGATAGGCGCCGATGAGCTCCATGGCCAGGAGGATCAGGAGAAGGTAGATGATGACCATCTTCCACTGAATGCTTCTGAACACCCCGCCGATCCCCCTACTCCGGCCTGAGCTTGCGGAAGAAGTACCCCACTCCCCGCTTGGTGCCGATGAACACGGGGTTGGAGGGGTCATCCTCTATCTTCTCCCTGAGGCGCCGGATGGTAACGTCGACAGTGCGGGTATCGCCGATGTAATCGTAGCCCCAGACCTCCTTGAGGAGGACCTCACGCGAGAAGACCTGTCCCGCGCCCAGGGCCAGATACTTCAAGAGCTCGAACTCCCGGTAGGTGAGGTCTATGCGCCGCCCGGCCTTGGTCACCTCGTAACTGGCCAGGTCCACGGTCAGGTTGCCGAAACGCAGGAGCGTGCCCTGGTCTGTGGAATAGGAGCCCTTCACCCGGCGCAGCACGGCCTTGACCCGGGCGGTGATCTCCCGGGGGCTAAAGGGCTTGGTCACGTAATCGTCGGCCCCGAGCTCCAAGCCCAGGACCTTGTCGATCTCCTCGTCCTTGGCCGTGAGCATGAGGATGGGGACGGCCGACTCCTTGCGGATGCGGCGACAGACCTCGAAGCCGTCCATCTCCGGCAACATTATATCCAAAATTATCAGGTCCGGCCGCTCAGTGAGCGCCAGCTTGACGGCCTCGCGGCCGTCGTAGGCTACTAGGGTCTCGTAACCCTCTTTCTCCAGGTTGAACTTGAGTATGTCGGCTATGGGCCTCTCGTCGTCGACCACGAGGATACGCGAGGGCATGCGCTCACCCCCTTCATCCGCCTAATACTTCTCTCGGCTGGCCGGGGATCCCTCCCCGCGCCGTCGGGCCCAGAGGTCGAGCTGGACGGCCCAATCTCTGCCGGTCACCCGCTTGAAGGCCCCTGCGAAGCTCATCCCCCGGCCCATGTGCTCGAGGACGGCCGTCAGGCCATCGTGACCGAGCTCCTCCACGAGCCTCGAGGCCACGACCAGCGAGCGCAGGTAGGCCTCGTCCTGTCGCCTGGGGTCGGCGAAGAGCGCATCGAGCGGTTGCCAGCTTCTGGAATCTGGCGGAGGCCAGGTGATCTCTAGCGGCACGACGGAGAGGGATCCCGCCAGCTCGTCCTCCAGCAGCTGGGCCAGGCCCTCTGACAGCCACCGCGGGCTGCCGCCACGGGCCAGCTCGTCCACAAAGAGGTGTGTGAGCTCGTGGACCAACACCCGATACAGCTCGCCCTCACTCGCCCCCGCCAGGACGCTCAAGGTCCCCCCGAGGTAGGCTCCGGCGGCCGTGTGGCCCCCCGGCCACCTCCACATGGCGGCCATGTCAGCGGGTGACGGGTGGAGGACCACCCTTATCTTTCCCCGCGGCTCGGCACCGAAAACGAGGGCCAGCTCCGAGCGACCCCTCTCGGCCAGGCGCAGGATGAGGTGGGCCTCCGCCTCGTAGCCCGGTGGGTACAGGACGAAGAAGTGGGGGCCATCGATCCGGCTAAGGTCTCGACAGTGGGCCCAGGCGCGGTAATCCGCCCATAGGAACTGCACCGCCCGCGCGGTGGGGCCCTGGTACCCGAGGACCAGCGAGGCGAGAAGGGCGATGATGATGGCCAGAGCACGTCGCCTCACGGGCGATCCCCCTTCCCTGCTGTTAACATAATTCGTGGCCGGGTCATCTTTCCCTGCTCAGGCCCACGAAAAGAGCAGGGGTCAGTTCCTCTCGGGCCAGAGGATCTCTACGGCCGGCGGCGAGGCACCCTCCACCTCTACCTGGCCGCCCAGGGGAAGGGAGTAGGTCTGCAGGTTTCTGGCTATGGTGAGCCAATCGTCGCCGGCCGCGAGCTGCGGTCGGCCTTCGTCGATGAGACAGGGTAGGAACTCCACGTCCACGACCCGGGCGCCGTGGAAGGTGATGCGGGCGATGCCCGTCTCGGTCTGCGCCCTCTTCCTCTGGTCGTAGACGAAATTGCCCAAGCTGTAGAAGATGGGGGACCCTCGGTACACCTCCACACCCTGCAGGACGTGCGGGTGATGCCCGAGGACGACCGACGCGCCGGCGTCCACAAAGGCGTGGGCCATCTCCACCTGGTCGGGCCGGGGCTGGTGTACGTCCTCCTCGCCCCAGTGGAGGGATACGACCACGAGGTCGGCCTCGTCCCGGACCCTCCTGATGTCCTGCACGACGCGGGCCGGGTCAAGCCCGACCACGCCCGGCAGGTCCTCGGCGGCCGCGAAGGTCCTCGGATAGTCCCAGGACCAGAAGATGTCGGCGTAACGGGTATAGGCCAGGAACACGAGGCGCAGCCCCCCGACCTCTGCGTAGAGGGGTTCACTGGCCTCCTCCGCGTCGGCCCCGGCCCCGACCGCGGCGATGCCCCGCGACCGCAGGAGCGCCAGCGTCTCCTCCAGGGCCGGCGAATCATAGTCTAGGATGTGGTTGTTGGCCAGGGAGACCACGTCAATGCCGGCGTCGACCAGCGCCTCCACGTACTCCGGCCGGCCCCGGAGCCAGATCCCCTTGCCGGGGATGGGGTTTCCAGCC
Source organism: Firmicutes bacterium UBA3576 (assembly GCA_002375895.1). Lineage (GTDB taxonomy): Bacteria > Bacillota > Sulfobacillia > UBA3569 > UBA3569 > UBA3569. The sequence continues at coordinate 4,170 of DFND01000038.1, read as the reverse complement.
TCGGCCAGGGCGGCCTCCAGGTTGGCGAAGGTCAGATCCGCCTCCCCGAGGACGCCGGCGACGGCGCCCAGGGGATAGTCGAGCCCGCGCTCCTCGATGTAGCCGGCAACGCGCCGGGCCAGAGCGACGTCCCCCACCGCGGCCAGGGTCACCGGCGAGGGCTCGCCGGGCGACGGCCACGGCGTGGGATTGGGCCGCCTCGGCGGCGCGGTGGTGACGCTGAAGGGCTCGCCCGTCCCCGGCGCCTTAAAGGGCTCGCCGTCCAGGGACAGCGTTACCCGGGCCGGCGGATCCGGCAGCTGGCCCACGGTGAGCGCCAGGGCGTCAGCCAGCACCTCGAGGGCCGTCGGCCCGAGCCTCCAGGAGGGCCTGCCGCCCGTCGCCAGGCGGACGACGACCTGGTCATCCACCAGCTCGAGGCCCTCGTAGGCCCAGGCGTCTGGGAGCAGGTTGACCAGCTCGCCCTCGGCGGGCGCCGTCAGGAGGGCGGATAGGACGCTCGCCAGGTCCCCTCCGGAATGGGGACGGGCGCAGAGCCACGTCGTGCCCTGGACGGTGAGCGGCCGATACAGGTAAGGGGTCCTGCGGACGGGCCACACTCCCAGGCGTGAGTCGCCGCGGAAGAGCAGCACCTCCTCTATCTCGGGCCACTGGGCCGCGGTGGCCACGATAGCCCGGCCAAGGTGATCTATCTCCTCTGGCGGGAGCTCAGGGTAGGGCTCCGCGAGCTTCACGTACAGCGACCCGCCCCGGCGGAAGACCACCTCCAGGGCACGCGGCTGGCCCACCGCGCGCGGCCGCAGGCGCTCCGACAGGGGCATGTCCGCCGGGGGCCCTCCGAGGAGGGTGTCCAGAGCCCACCAGTATTCGGCCCTCCTCTCGGCCATGGACCTGGTGAGCGGGACGTAGGCCTCGGCGTCGGGGTAATAATACATGACGGTCACGTACATCTCGCCAGCGGCTGGGACATCCGGCTGCGCGGGCCGGTAGGAGGCGTGCACGACGCCGCCCACGCCCTGCCGGTAGGCATAATAACCGAAGAAGGCGCCGGCGGCAAAGGCCAGCGCCAGGAAAGACCCCACGACGAGGACGGTAAGGCTCCGCCTGCGGGCCACCTCTATCCCCTCCCTATCACTGGCCGAGGGTCTGTCGCTTGAAGTACTCCACGGGATCCACCGCCCTGCCGTTTACGCGGATCTCGAAGTGCAAGTGGGGCCCGGTGCTGCGGCCCGTATTGCCCGAAAGGGCTATGACCTGGCCCTTGCTGACCACATCGCCCGGCTTGACCTTGAGGACCGAGTTGTGGCCGTAGACCGTGACCAGCTTCCCCCCACCGTGGTCGATGAACACGGCCTTGCCGTAGCCGCCGACCCAGCCAGCGGTGATGACGGTGCCGGCGTCAGCGGCCTTCACCGGTGTGCCCACGTTGGCGGCGATGTCCACGCCACGGTGAAAGCCCAGGCTGCGCCAGCCGTAACCGGACGTGATCCTGCCCTCGAGGGGCCAGATGAGGCTACCGCTGCCCCTGTCGGGGATGGGCCGGGTGCCCTGAACCACGATCTGGCTCACGGGCTGTCTGACCACCACTTCCTCGATGACCTCTCGGCTCACGGGGCGGCCGTTCTCTCTGATGGTGCGCACGCTAACCAGCTTCTCGCCGTACTGCCCGTACCGGCTCACAAAGCGCTCCCACGGCCAGTGCTCTGCGCTGTAACGGACCTCCACGCTGAAGGGAATGGCCTTGGCGTACTGCACGGTGTCCGTGCTGTGGTAGGTGATGTAGGGGTCGGGGACCACCAGGTTGAGCTCTTGTCCGATCCGGATGAGATGGGGATTGGCGTCCACCTCCGGGTTCGCCTTCCTGAGGTCCTCCACCGTCATGTCGTTGGCCATGGCGATGCTCCAGAGGGACTCTCCCGGCTTCACCACGTGGATGATGACCTTGTCGGTGCCCCTCTGGAGGATGGCCACGGCCTCCTCAACCGTCCGGACCTCGGCCGGATGAACCAGCCACGGCCGGGTCTCCACCTTCTCGGGGCGTGTCACCTCATCTATGGAGAAAGAGCGGATGTTCTGCCGTTCGGCCCGGATCCTGGCCTCCACCTCGGCGAGGTACGCGTCCTCGAGGGCGCGTAGGGCCTCCGCCGCCTCCTCCGGGCTCCGCAGGGCCACCACCGGCTGGCCGTCCACGTAGATGCCAGCGGCCTCGGTGACCACGTCGATCCTCTCGGCGACCAGTTCCGAGGCGTCGGTGAGGATCGGGCCATCACCGTCACGGCTGGGCACGAAGGTTATGTCGCTGGCCGACCTCACCCACATGCCCCAACGTTGCCGCTCCGACCAGAGGAACCCCTGCACGGCCCGCGTGACGACCTCGGGGTCGGCGACGTAGCCGACGAACTCACCGTCTATGTACACCGACAACAATTTCGGCCCGGTCGTCTCCACGGCCGCCTGGGGGGACGTACAACCCCCTAACAATAATAAAGCCAGCAACGAAGCGGCCAGCACTGACTTCCATCGCAAGCCCACTCGTCTCACCCTGCCTTGCCTGTGCTGAGTAGTCTATTCTGTGCCCGGACGCCATTTCCTCCCTCCGCAGAAGATGCGAGCGGCCAGTCATAATTGTCCACCCAGGTGGAATGCTAGGTTAGCCCCATCGGGGTAGCCACTCCCTCGACCGACTGTGTTATAATCGTCGGGGAGCGCGGTTCGCCGCACCAACACGCTTTCGGAAGGAGAAAGGCCCATGAAGCTCAGGTTCAGCCTACTCTGTGCTCTATGGCTGTTGCTCTTCATATCGTCACCTGCCGGCGCCCAGCTGCTGCCGTACCACGAGACGCTATTGACAGGAGGGCCGGGCCTGCTCTTGAGCTCAGCCGAGCTCTCAAGGTTCTATGAGCTCGCGGAGGAGGAGGCCTACCTCCTGGAGGCACGGCGGCAACGGCTTCTGGAGTGGTTGACCTCGCATGGTGGAGAAGAGGGCGCAGCGCCACCCGAGGTCATCGAGTACACCGTGCGAGAGGGCGACACGCTGTGGGACCTAGCCCTGGCCCACGGCACCGATGTCCAGACCCTGTTGCGCATCAACGGCATCAGCCATCCCAGCGCGCTCAGGGTGGGGCAGAGGATCAAGATCCTCACCGTGCCCGGGACCATACACGAGGTGAGGGCGGGCGACTCGCTCTGGAGGATCGCGAGGATGTATCAGGTGGAGGAGGAGCAGATCATCGAGGCCAACGGCCTGGAGGACCCCTCCAGGTTACAGGTGGGCCAGGAGCTTATCGTGCCGGGCGCCAAGGTCGCGGCCACGGCCATCGCCTCCCCGAACGGCGAGCTCGCTTGGCCACTGCGCGGTCGCATAACCTCGTCCTTCGGCATGCGCTGGGGCAGGATGCACTACGGGATCGACATAGCGGCCTCCCACGGCACCACCGTGCGGGCCGCGGCCTCGGGTAAGGTCATCTACTCCGGGTGGAAGGGCGGCTACGGCAACACGGTGATGATAGACCATGGCGACGGTGTGGTTACCCTCTACGCCCACAACTCGTCGCTGCTGGTAAGGGTTGGACAGCGGGTCAGCGCGGGCCAGCCGATAGCCCGGGTGGGCAGCACGGGGCGGTCAACCGGCCCCCACCTCCATTTCGAGGTCAGGATCGACGGGAAGCCGCAGGACCCCTTACTTCACCTACCGTAGAGAGGGGCTTCGCAATGCCCAAGCGCTGGTGGCAGTTCAGCGGTCGCCCCCTACGGGGAGCCCGAGGCCCTATGTCTCGGGCCTTTTCTCAGACGCCGTAGGGGGTGAGGCGAAGGACGCCGCGGCGCGGGGGTACGTGAGGCGAGAGGGGACAACGTAAGGTTCTAGGGCAAGAGATCGTCGCGAGGGACGTAGAGCAGCTTAGCTCCTCTTCGCCAAGACGAGCTGAAGAGCCCTCAGAGGGGAAAAGAGAAGGGGCTTGGGATGAGAGCCCAAACCCCCAAAACTGACCTTGGAGCTGATGGCGGGATTTGAACCCGCGACCTGCTGATTACGAATCAGCTGCTCTACCGCTGAGCTACATCAGCCCGGCGCTGACGCACCGCGCCAGCACAAGCGTTATAATATCACACCTCTTGCGGCGATGCAATAGACAAAAAGCAATGGAGCGAGAGACGGGATTCGAACCCGCG
>DFND01000037.1 GCA_002375895.1 Firmicutes bacterium UBA3576 | reverse complement strand
GCCCATGCCGGGCGCACAAGGAAGAGGCCGGGCCGCCACTCATGCGACCCGGCCTCCGGGCATCTTGTGGTCACGCTATGCTGGTCGGCTGTACCGCGGTACGAGTGCTCTCCTCGGGCAGGGCGCTGCTAACTAACACTCCCTTGGCCGTCGCGGCCTCCTCGGGGAGCCCGCCGACCAGCGCCACTTCCAGGACCTCCTCCATGGATTCCACGAACACGAACTCCATCTGCCGGCGGACGTTGGCCGGGACGTCCTCGAGGTCCTTCTCGTTCTCCAGCGGCAGGATCAGGGTCGTGATTCCCGCGCGGTGAGCGGCTAGGACCTTCTCCTTGACCCCGCCGATGGGAAGCACCTTCCCTCGCAGGGTGATCTCTCCGGTCATGGCCACATCGTTGCGTACGGGCCGCTGCGTTAGGGTTGAGACCAGGGCACAGGCCATGGTTATGCCGGCTGACGGGCCGTCCTTGGGAATGGCGCCCTCGGGAACGTGTACGTGGATGTCTGTCTTCTGGTAGAAACCCCCGTCGACCCCGAACCGCGCTGCCTTGGACCGCACGTAACTCATGGCCGCCTGGCCCGACTCCTGCATGACCTCGCCTAATTTGCCGGTGAGCAGGAGCTTGCCGCTGCCCGGCATGACAGTCACTTCGATGGGCATAACGTCGCCGCCGGTCTCCGTCCAGCCCAGCCCCATGGCCACGCCGACCTCTTCCCTGCTCTCGGCGGTGCCGTAGCGGTAACGCGGCTGGCCCAGGAAACTGGGCAGATTCTGCGTGGTGACGCGGACCTTCTTCCGGCCGTCCTTCACCACTGCCTTGGCGGCCTTGCGGCAAATTGAGGCGATCTCCCTCTCCACGTTCCGAACCCCCGCCTCGCGGGTATATCGCCGAATGATGGTCCGCAAGGCGTTTTCCGAGATGGAGAGGGTGTCGGGGTCGAGCCCGTGCTCCTTCAACTGCTTGGGTATCAGGTGTCGCCTGGCGATGGCGACCTTCTCCTCCTCAGTGTAGCCGGGCAAGGTTATGACCTCCATCCGGTCGAGGAGGGGCCGCGGTATGGTGGCCGTTACATTGGCCGTGGTGATGAACATCACCCGCGACAGGTCATAGCTCAGTTCGATGTAATGGTCGCTGAAGCTCTGGTTCTGCTCGGGGTCTAAAGCCTCCAACAGGGCCGAAGCTGGATCGCCGCGGAAGTCGGAGCTGAGCTTGTCAATCTCGTCGAGCAGGAACACCGGGTTCCTGGTCCCCGCCTGCTTCATGCCCTGGATGATGCGTCCCGGCATCGAGCCCACGTAGGTGCGCCGGTGTCCCCTGATCTCGGCCTCATCTCTGACCCCGCCCAGGGAGACCCGCACGAACTTCCGCCCCATGGCCCGCGCCACCGACTTGGCCAGAGAGGTCTTACCGACCCCCGGCGGGCCGACCAGGCAGAGGATGGGACCCTTGATCTGCTCGGCGATTTGGCGAACGGCGAGGTACTCGAGGATCCGCTCCTTGACCTTCTTCAGGCCGTAGTGATCCTCGTCGAGGATCCGCTCAGCCTCCTCGATGTCCAGTCGGTCCTGCGTCTCCTCTTTCCAGGGCAGGGCGAGCAGCCAATCCAGGTAGCTTCGCACCACCACCGCCTCCGCCGCCATGGGAGGCATTTTCTCCAGACGCTCTACCTCCGCCAGGGCCTTCTCGGCCACTTCCTCTGGCAGGTCCTTCTCCTTGATCTTGGCCCTGTACTCCTCGCCCTCGCTGGCCTGGTCATCCCGCTCACCCAGCTCCTTCTGGATGGCCTTCATCTGCTCCCTCAGGTAGTATTCCTTCTGGGCCTTCTCCATCTGTTTCCGTACGCGGACGTTGATCCTCTTCTCCAGCTCTAACAGCTCCATCTCCCGGCGCAGGATGCCGGTTACCCTCTCCAGCCTCTCGTCCAGGGAGAAAGTCTCGAGGATCTCCTGTTTATCCTCGGGCTTGATCAACAGATAGGCGGCGATCATATCCGCGAGTCTACCGGGTTCGTCGATGTTGATGACCGTGACCAAGGCCTCCGATGGCACCTTCTTGCTGAGCTTCACGTACTTCTCGTACTGATGAACCAGCGTGCCCATAAGCGCCTCGGTCCTCGGTGTTCTCACCCGTGGTTCAGGTATCGCCCTGACCTGAACTCTGAAATGGGGTTCGTGTTGGACGTAATCCAAGATCTGGCAGCGATATTGTCCCTCGAACACGACCTTGAGGGTGCCGTCCGACGACCGGGCCATTTTCTTGATCCTGGCCACGACGCCGATCTCGTATATATCGCCGGGTGATGGGTCATCAACCCTCATCTCTCGCTGGGTAGAGAGCGCGATGAGCCGCTCGCCCTTCATGGCCTCGTTCAAGGCGCTCACGGATTTCTCCCGCCCGACCTGGAGAGGTACGACCATGTCCGGGAACACAAGGACGCCCCGCAGAGGGAGCAGGGGAAGTTCCAACACCATTCCCTGTTCCTGTCCCGTCATTACCTTCACCTCCAGTCCTAGCGAAGCAATGAAAAAGCCCACTTGGCGGGACTTCTTAATACGTATTCGATCGGCTGCAGGTGAATTCCTTCAAGGATTATCTGGGAAGGCTGGGGGTAGAGAGGACCACTACTAATATATTCCGAGGCCGCTCGACGGTTCTGGAGGACTAGTTGATGGGGGAGGCGATCATGATGTTGGCGGAAGGTCGGCCGACGTCGGCCGCCTTGTCCTCTTTGAGCAGGGCATGGTCTAGAATCTCGCCCACCGTCTTGACCGGCACTATTTCCACTTCTCGCTCCTTCCTGAAGGACTCCTGCCAGTTTTCGCGGGGGATTATTACCTTCTTAACCCCGGCCTGCCGAGCTGCCTCCAGCTTGGCCACGATGCCGCCGACGGGCTTGACCATGCCGCGGATGGACACCTCGCCGGTCATAGCCACGAGGTTATTGACCGGGGTGTCGGTGATCGCCGAGTAGATGGCGGTCGCTAGGGTCACCCCGGCGGAGGGCCCGTCCAGGGGCACGCCGCCCGGAAAGTTGATATGAACGTCGTAGCCTCGCGGGTCCACGGGGAGATACTGTCTCAGCACGGTGAGCACGTTCTCCACGCTGCCCCGGGCCATACTCTTGCGTCGTACCTTCTTGGTCACCGTACCCATCTCCTCCTCCTCGATGAGCCCGGTGACCGTGACGGCGCCGTGACCGTCACTACTGGGCGACACGGCCACCTCGATCTCGATCAGCGCCCCCATGTTGGGGCCGTAAACCGCCAAGCCGTTGGCCAATCCGACCTGGGGCTCTGGCGGCACGCGCTTCTCAGGCCGGGGGCTATACTGGCCGCTGTTGACTACCCACTCCATGTCGGCCGTGGTTATGGTCTTACGTTTGTCGGAAAGGGCCAGGCCGGCCCCGAGCTGCACCATGTTCACGGCCTCGCGGCCGTTGGTGGCGTATTTCTTTATAACCTCCAGCGCCCCTTCGTCCAGGCGGTAGTCTATCTTCTCCGCAGCGTTCACCGCTATTACGGCCACCTCATCCGGCAAAAGCGCGCGGAAGAAGATCTCGAGGCAGCGCGACCTGATAGCCGGCGGGATCTCGGACGGCAGACGGGTCGTGGCGCCGACCAGCCGAAAGTCCGCCGGGAGGCCGTTCTGGAAGATATCGTGGATATGCGGTGGGATGTTGGGATCCTCGCTGTTGTAGTAGGCGCTCTCCAGGAAGACCTTCCTGTCCTCGAGCACCTTGAGCAGCTTGTTCATCTGCACCGGGTGCAGTTCACCGATCTCGTCGATGAACAGGATGCCCCCGTGCGCCTTGGTGACCGCGCCTGGCTTAGGCTGAGGTATCCCGGCCATGCCCATGGGGCCCGCCCCTTGATAGATGGGGTCGTGAACGGAGCCTATGAGGGGGTCGGCGATGCCCCGCTCATCGAACCTGGCCGTCGTAGCGTCGAGCTCCACGAACTTGGCATCGTCCTTGAAGGGGGAGTCGGGGTTCTCCTTGGCTTCCTCGAGGACGAGCCGCGCGGCGGCCGTCTTACCCACACCGGGGGGGCCGTAAATGATGACGTGCTGGGGGTTGGGGCCACAAAGGGCAGCACGCAGCGCCTTCAGCCCCTCGCCCTGTCCAATGATCTCGTCAAAGCTCGTGGGCCTGGTCCTCTCCGAGAGGGGCTCGGAAAGGGATATCTCCCTCATCTTCTTGAGTTTCTCTGTCTCCTTGCGGGACTCCCTGTCCACAGCCACCTTGCTCCCCTGTTGGTTTCTGAGGAGGTTGAGGAAATACAAGCCGATGACCACGACGAAGAAGAGCTGTATGAACACAATGGCACTGCCCGTCAAGAGCGCTGCCTCCTCAATTTTTTCTGTCGGGAGGAAGGGGGATGAAAGAAGATGAGGTCAGTAGGTATTATGGCCTGCGTACAGGACCTTTATCCCGCGCCACGCCTCCTTGGCCCATGCTGCGCCTGGCATAGCGGATCATCCTTTCACCATATGGCCGCCGATCTTGCCTATCTCACGGCTGGTCATGTTCTCCCAGCCGCGGCGTTTGATGTCATCGTCTAGATGCAAGTCCCGGGCTACTTCTTCCTTCAGGCGGTCCATGTCGTCCTTAGGCTCGCTCAATACTAACACCTCCGAGGATAGCATCCCCGGAGGTGTCAGCGATCTTTCCTGCCAGTTCTAACTGGTCAATGTCCTCTCGTCTTTAGAGCGGGCCCTGCGGAGCATGTACCAGGACAGCAGGAGGATGGGCGGAGTCACCAGGTGAGTCAGAGTGAACAGGCCCAGGCCATAGGCCTCATTGACGTAGACGGGCCAATAGAGGGGGTTGGCACGCGCGGTCTCCTCGAAGACGGCCCTCAAGATGGAATACCAGAAGACGAAGGACCAGAAGAGGACACCGCGCGGTGGGTTCTTCCTAGCGAGGATGTTATGCACGATGAGGAGGGTAAGCCCGATGAGCGAACCATATATCTGCGCCGGGTGACGCTCGAAGCCCAGCGCCAGCGCGGGCCTGCCCAAGACCTCCTGGTTGAAGATGTTGGCGATCCTCACCAGGAAGTAGCCTGTAGCCAGGCCGGGGACTACCAGATCGGCCAGGTGGTTGAAGTCAAGACGGTGTTTTCTCGCGTAAAGCCAGCCGGGGATGGCGCCGCCCAGTATAGCGCCGTGCCAGGACAGGCCGCCGTGGTCAATGCGGATGATCTCCGCGGGGAAGGCCAGAAAGGTGGGGAGGTTGGTCAGGACGTAGACGAGCCGCGCGCCGACGATCCCCCCCAGGATAATCCAGATGGCCAGCCCGTACAGCACGTCCTCCTCCAGCCCCTGTCTGGTGCCGTGCTTGATGAGAACGATAAGGCCTATCAACATGCTTATGGCTACCAGTAACCCGTACCAGCGAACCCCGAAACCGCCGATGGTGAAAACGAAGGGGCTAATGTCCTCTATAAGCATGTCCACACCTCCGAACAAAAAGGGGTGGCCCGACGGCCACCCGGCGACTTCACGCCGTCTCTTCCTTTTTTCTGCTCTTCCTGGTCACCAGAAGAGGCTCCTCCCCCGATTCGACTACCTCCCGGGTCACGACGCAGCGGGCGACATCGTCCCGCGAGGGCACCTCAAACATGACGTCCAGCATGAGAGCCTCGATTATGGACCTCAGCCCCCTCGCGCCCGTGTTCCGCTTCATCGCCTTGTGCGCTATGGCCCGGACGGCGTCGTCCTTGAACTCCAGCTCAATACCGTCGAGCTGGAAGATCTTCTGATACTGCCTTACTAGGGCGTTCTTCGGCTCCAGGAGGATCCGGACCAGGTCCTCCTCGTCCAGGGCGTCCAGCGTGACGATGATGGGCAATCGACCCACGAACTCCGGGATCAGACCGTATTTCAACAAGTCCTGCGGGAGCACCTTGGCCAGAATATCGCCGATCTTGCCCTTTTCCCTGGTGTTGATCTCGGACCCAAATCCGATGGCGCTCCGGCCGGTCCTGTTCATGATAATGTTCTCCAGGCCGTCGAAGGCCCCGCCGCAGATGAACAGGATGTTGGTGGTGTCGATCTGGATGAACTCCTGATGCGGGTGCTTCCGCCCGCCCTGTGGCGGCACGCTGGCGACGGTGCCCTCGAGGATCTTCAGTAGCGCCTGCTGCACCCCCTCCCCCGAGACGTCGCGGGTAATGGAGGGGTTCTCGGATTTACGGGCTATCTTGTCGATCTCGTCGATGTATACGATGCCCTTCTCAGCCTTCTCAATATCGTAATCCGCCGCCTGAATGAGCTTCAGGAGGATGTTCTCCACGTCCTCCCCAACATAGCCGGCTTCCGTCAGAGATGTGGCATCAGCGATGGCAAAGGGGACGTTGAGGATCCTCGCCAGCGTCTGGGCCAGCAGGGTCTTGCCGCAACCGGTCGGGCCGATCATGATGATGTTGGACTTCTGGATCTCAACGTCGTCGATCTTCCCGCCCATGTTGACCCGTTTGTAGTGGTTGTAGACGGCGACGGAGAGCGTCCTCTTGGCCTTCTCCTGACCGATGACGTACTGGTCCAGGATCTCCTTGATCTCCCGGGGCTTCGGAATGTCCTTGAACTCAAAGTCCATCTCCTCGTTGAGCTCTTCCTCTATGATCTCGTTGCAGAGCTCAACGCACTCGTCGCAGATGTATACCCCGGGACCAGCTACCAGGCGCTTTACCTGGTCCTGGAACTTACCACAGAAGGAGCATTTGAGCTGCCCCTTGTCATCGGTGAACTTGAACATCATTCCACCCCTTCTTATCGGCTACTTCTTATCGGCTGCCGCTCGGGGTACCAGGATCTCATCCACCAGGCCATATTCCTTGGCCTCTTGGGCGTTCATGAAGAAGTCACGTTCCGTATCCTTGGCGATCTTCTCGATGGGCTGACCGGTGTGCTTGGCGAGTATGCGGTTGGCCAGCTCCCTCAGCTTGAGGATCTGGTCGGCGTAGATCTTTACATCCGTAGCCTTGCCCCCAGCCTGACCGGCGGGCTGGTGGATCATTATCCTCGAGTTGGGCAGGGCGTACCTCTTGCCCGACGCCCCTCCCGCGAGGAGGATAGCGCCCATGCTGGCCGCCAGCCCAACGCAGATCGTGGAGACGTCGGGCTTGATGTACTGCATGGTATCATATATCCCCATCCCCGCATCCACCTGTCCGCCCGGCGTGTTGATATATATATGAACGTCCCTGTCAGGATCCTCGTTTTCCAGGTACAGCAGCTGCGCTATCACCAAGTTCGCGACGCTGTCGTCTATCGGCGTACCGATGAAGATTATCCTATCCTTCAGCAAGCGGGAATATATATCGTAAGCCCGCTCGCCGCGGCTCGTCTGCTCTATGACCATCGGCACCAAGTAACTCATGGTTAGTTATCTCCTCCTCCTCTCAGCCTATGCGGCTGTCATTCTCGGGCACCCTCACGGGAAGACCTGGCCTTCTCCAGTTCCTCGAGCCGCTTCCGGACCTCTTCGGCCTCTTCCTCACGCCTCTTGACTACTTCCTCCGCCGTGTAGCAGAGGAGCTCCACGGTCTTACGTCTAACGATGCCGTCCTCAAGCCTGCGCTTGTTGTCACCGGTCAACAAGAAGGACTTCATGGTATCTACCGGCTGGGCGTAGGCCAGGGCGATCTTCTGGGCCTCTAACTCCAGATCCTCCGGCAGAGCTTCGACGCCCTCCTTGCGGGTGATAGTGTCGAGCACCAGCTCTCTCTTGACGGCCTCATCGGCCCGGGGTCGCAGCGACTCCCGAAGCTGTTCTACGGACTCGAATTCCTCGTGGAACTCAATGTAGGCGTCGAGAGAGAGGTTCTGGCGCTCGAGGGTCGCCCTGAGGTCGTCAAGCATGGCATCCAGCTGCCGGCCTACCAGCACCTCGGGAACATCCACCTGTGCCGCCTTTACGACCTCTTCCAGGACTTTTCGTTCGTACTCGTCATCAGCCTTGCGCTGCTTCGTTGCTCTAAGATTATTCGTGAGGTTCTCCCTCAATTCCTGCAGTGTCTCGAAACGGCCTTCGGTGGCCTCTTTGGCAAACTCATCGTTGAGGTCGGGAAGCTCTTTCCTCTTAAGCTCCTTTATCTGGACCTTAAGATGGACTTCCTTCCCCCTCTTCTCCTCCTCCGGGTAGTCCTCCGGTACGGTCACCTTAACCTCAACCTCATCACCGACGGAGGCTCCGATGAGCTGTTCGCTGAAGCCCGGGAGAAACCCGCCCTCGCTGACCTGCAGCAAATACCCCTTTATCGGTTCAGGAGGGAAGGGCTCACCGTCGCACTCGCCTTCGAAGTCCACCATCACGAAGCTATCCTGGTTGACCTCTCCACCCTCGTCCGGCACGAGGGTGGCGCGGCCTTCCCGAAGCCTCTCGAGCCCCTCATCCACCTCCTCCTCAGAGACGGTGACCTCCTCGCGGTCGATGGACTCCTTGACCTTCATATAGTCTCCCAGCTCGACCTCCGGCATTACCTCGACCGTGGCCTTGAACTTCAGGGGCTTATCCTCTTCTAGCTCCAGAAGCTCGATATCGGGCTGACCGATAGGCCTTATACCCGTCTCCTCTACCGAGGCCTGGTAGCTCTCAGCCAAGATGTCGTCCAAGGCCTCATCGTAGAGCGCTCCCTTTCCGATGTACCTCTCCAGGATGACCCGCGGGGCCTTGCCCTTGCGAAACCCCGGGATGTTCACCCGTTTGACCAGTTTACGGTATGCCCTCTCCAGGGCTTCCTCGACCTTTTCCGCCTCGACCAAGATCTCCAAGGTTACCTTATTTTTTTCTAACTTCTCCAAGCTAACCCTCATCTATGCTCTCCCTTCATGCTATTAGAGTATATGCCCTGTTATGTAAATCGTCTCCTGCCGAGCTGCCACAATATTATAGCATTCAGCCCCCCTCAGGGCAATGAGGTTATGTATACAGCAAAAAGAGCCGCCCTCTACGGCTCTTCTTGTGCGGGCGGGGAGACTCGAACTCCCAAGGGATTTGCCCACATGATCCTAAGTCATGCGCGTCTGCCAGTTCCGCCACGCCCGCCTTTGGTGGGCCGTGAAGGGATCGAACCTTCGACACCCTGATTAAAAGTCAGGTGCTCTACCAACTGAGCTAACGGCCCGCGTGTTGGGGCAAAACCCCTTGATAAGGTTATCTCTCAAGCTACATCCCAGCCGCGTACATTACCCTGGTTTTTGACGAGATTCTGTTGATTCGTCTTGTAGGATCCTTTCATATCCCTGGCGCAGAATTATCTTACCACACGCGCTTGCACTGTGCAAGTTGCTGTACGTAAGGGTCCGTGTAAAGAGAAAGTAGGTAAACCCCCGAGACTCATGAACTCGCTGTGCAGCCCGAGAAAGTTCGCGTAACACGTACTTGCTCTGAGGCCGACCGGGAAAGGGTCCCGGCAGACCGGTAGGGATGCCTGTGGTCCTCTGCCCCTTTGGGTTTCGAAGACCCACAGCCCACTGCGGGCTGAAGTTGTCCCTATGGGGCACTTGGCCGACGGTAGGACTACTACCTGTCCCAATGCCTCCCGTTAGAGACCTCGTAGGCTCGGACGACCTCCGTTCAGTTCTGCTCGCCTTGGCGAAGGGCCCGGTCTCATTCGCCCTGGCCGGGATGAAAAAAAATGCCCCAGCCGAAGGGCCGGGGACAAAGGTAGGTGGGTATAACATCAGCTAGATTTGTTCGGAATCCGACCGACGCTGTAGAGCCCTGCGGCAGACAAACCAAGGGCTGATCCTACGATGATCGCTTCGAGGTAGGCGGTCTTGAACACGCCAAAGCCAACGGCAAGCCCCAAACCCCACGCAACCAGAGCAGCATACTTTCTCGGCAACCCCAGGCTCTTGGCGACCTGTACCATGGCGATGATCAACGGCACTACTGCCACGCCGTAGAGTTCATTGACCTTTTCCATTCAGCCTCCTCCCTTCCAAGCTGGGATCTCCAAGAACCTCCTGATGCCCTCTGCTATCCCGAGGGCCGCTTTCTCCCGAAACCACTCCGACCCCAGGCGGACCTCGCCTTCGGGATGGGAGAGGAATTCCACCTCTACCAGACAGGCGGGCACTAACGTGTACCTGAGAACGTAGAACTCCTCGCCTTCTTGCTCCTTGTACTTAAGCCCGCGGTTCCTGGCGTTACAGGTCACCAGTAGATGTTGGTGGACGATATAGCCGAGGGCCTGCGACGGACCGTACCTCCTGGGGTTAGCGGTGTTGGGCACCCAGGTCTCAGCGCCATGGACGGTAGGGTCGCTAACTGAGTTGCAGTGAATGGAGACAAAGGCATCTGCCTCAAGGTCCGACGACAAACTGACTCTCTCAGCCAGAGAGACCTGTTGATCTTCTGTGCGAGTCAGCGCTGTCTCGATGCCTAGGCGTAAGAGATACTGCTCGACCTTGAGGGCGATGTTGAGGTTCACGTCCTTCTCCAGCAGGCCGTGAGCACCCGTGGCTCCCCTCTCCTCCCCGCCGTGACCGGGGTCAATTACTACAAGGCCCATAAGGTTACCCCCTCGACTTCGTTACCGGACACTACGGCCTCTTGAACACCTGCGGAGGGTGGAATAGCGACTGCTATAGCTTATGTATCCTAGCGTCCAGTTGCCAAAGAGCACTTGCGGGAATTTTGTCGAAGGGAGCTCATGGTGAGGGAGTCGAGTCCTAAAAGAAAAAGGGCCTCAATCGTGAGGCCGTCAAAGTGCTGGGGCGGCAGGATTCGAACCTGCGCATACACGGTCCAAAGCCGTGGGCCTTACCGCTTGGCTACGCCCCAATTCTCCCGTGGGTGAGCGACGGGACTTGAACCCGCGACCTTCAGGGCCACAACCTGACGCTCTAACCACCTGAGCTACGCCCACCATAAGACTGTGCGCCCGGCAGGATTCGAACCTGCGACAACCGGATTAGAAGTCCGATGCTCTATCCGGGCTGAGCTACGGGCGCGCGTTCACCGTTACGGCTATAGCTTACCGCCCCGACTGCAGAATCAATGATACCACAGACACATCGGCGATGCAACACCGCTTAACGAGGCCCAGAGCGCCCTCTCATTAAGACAAACGGCCTTTCTGGTGGTCGAAAGGCCGGTTCTCTCCGTGGTTGGAGCGGGTGATGGGAATCGAACCCACCCAGATGGCTTGGAAGGCCATTGCCCTACCACTAGGCGACACCCGCGTTTAACCCAATGGTGGTAAATAGTATAGCATAGGACGTGAGTGATGTCAAAATCGTTGTCGGGGCGCCCGGATTCGAACCGGGGGCCTCCTGCTCCCAAAGCAGGCGCGCTGACCAAACTGCGCTACGCCCCGTCCAAGGTCCAAGACCGCGTATTTCAGTATATTACAATTCGCCGCTGCGGTCAATTTGGCCCTGAAGCCATTTTTTCACTCTCACTTTCATCTCTCGCAACGCCCTCGCCCGATGGCTGACGGAGTTCTTGTGATGCGGGCTCATCTGCGCGAAGGTCCTGCCCTCTGACCTGACCAGGAACACCGGGTCATAGCCGAAGCCGGCGGTACCGACGGGATAACGGGTTATAAGGCCCTCACAGGTTCCCAGGGACGTCCACTCGGGCCCTCCAGGCCAGACGAGGCACACCGCACACACGAAACGGGCGGTCCTCTCCGGCCCGGGCACAGCCTTCATGCGGTCCAACAGCAGGGCGATTCTCTCCTCGTCGCTATCCAGCCCGCCGTAGCGGGCGGAGTAGATGCCCGGCTCACCGCCCAGGGCCTGGACTTCCAGGCCCGAGTCGTCCGCGAGAGCGGGCAGGCCGGTGATTCGGCTGTAATGCCTGGCCTTGAGGGCGGCGTTCTCTTCGAAGCTCGACCCCGTCTCCTCGACGCCGGCCGTGACCCCGACGTCGCGGAGGCTGACGAGCTCCACAGGGAGGTCACCGAGGATGGCCGCACATTCCCTCTTCTTCCCCTCGTTACCGGTGGCTATCAGGAGCCGCATGGCAGTCCTCCTATGAAATCGGCTATCTCACCTAACACATCGCGTTGAAGGGCGATTATACGCTGGATGCCGGAGGAGGCGAGGTCGAGCAGCTCTAGCATGTCCTCACGGCTGAAGGGAGCTTGCTCGGCCGTGCCCTGTATCTCCACCAGCTTGCCGGACCCCGTCATCACCACGTTCATGTCTACCTGAGCCCTGGAGTCCTCCTCGTAATCGAGGTCCAGGAGCCTCTCGCCATCGACCAGCCCCACGCTGACGGCGGCCACGTGTTCTGACAGGGGGAGGTCCTCCCACCCCTCAGCCTGCCTGAGCCGGTTCAGGGCTTCGGCGAGGGCGACAAAGGCGCCGCTGATGGCTGCAGTGCGGGTGCCTCCGTCAGCCTGGATAACGTCGCAGTCCAGCCAGATGGTCCTCTCGCCGAGCCGGTCCAGGTCGGTGACCGATCGCAAGGCCCTGCCTATGAGCCTCTGGATCTCCGACGTCCTGCCGCTGACCTTCCCCTTGCTCGCCTCCCGCGCGGTACGGGATTTAGTCGCCCGCGGCAACAGCGAGTACTCGGCCGTAACCCAACCCCGGCCCGTGCCCGCGAGGAAAGCAGGTACCTTGTCCTCTACGCTCGCCGTACAGATCACCTTGGTGTCTCCGGCGGTGACGAGAACTGATCCCTCCGCCCATTTGGTGAAACCTCGGGTGATGGAAAAGGGGCGAAGCTCGTCCGCGGCTCTATCCGATCTGGGCAAGGCTACCACCTTCTCTAGAGCGGTTCCAAGTACTTCTTCAACATCCGAAGGGCCACGTTAGGCCTGATATTGGCTAACAGGCCCGTTGCCGCCAGAATGTATCTGCTGTCCACCAGGTATTCGGGGGTCACGGGTCTCAATATGGTCGGGTCTGTGGGATCGAATTCGGCGGCCGAGAGAAGATACTGCGGATCCCTTGAGTTCACCACAACCCCGCCGGTCCCAATGACAAACTTTACGTCGGTGAGGTCCTTTCCGTATTGAAAATGCGTGACCCCAAAGGGCGTCGGCAAAGTCTCCAGACGCCCCACGTGCCTCTCAACTGCGATCTCAATGGCAGTCCTGGCCATGGCCTGTTCGAAATCATACTCCGCCTCGTCCCGGGGCAGGAGATCGATCCTGCGCGAGAACTCCCTAGCCATGGCTTCGATGTCCACCGTCACCTCGCCGTTCCGGAGGTTCTTCTGAATGCGGCGCGGGCCCGCGGACTCGTATAGGGAGTAGGCGCTGACCCGCACTCCCAGGTCACCCTCCACCGTCCGCTTGGCGAAGGGCTCGGACAGGCCCTTCGCCACTATGCCCGGCTTCGTGGGCTCGCCGTCGGCCACCGAGTGTACGTCGGTGGTGGCGCCGCCTATATCCACCACCAGGACCTCGCCGAGGCCGTTCTCCAGATAGGTTCCTTCGGCCAACAGCCGCGCGGCCTTGAGGACCGCCGCCGGCGTGGGCATGAGGATGCCCTCGACTATCTCTCGGGCTTTGCCCAGCCCCTTCGCCTCGACTATCTTCTCCATAAACAGCTCTCTTATAACCAGCCTGGCCGGCTCGACGTTCAGCTCGCGCAGCCGCGGCATGACGTTCTCAGTAACTCGACAGTCCTTGCCCGCCCCGCAGAGGATCTCGGCGACGGTGGGAGCGACCACTTTGTTGCCGGCTATGATTATGGGGACGTCAAGGCTGGAGGAGGCCAGCATGCCGGCGTTATGGATTATGGCTTCAGCGTTACCGCCATCGGTTCCACCAGCCAGCAGGATTATGTCCGGCCGACAATCCTCGATCTCGTGGACCTCTGCGCGCGTAAGCTCATAAGCGAAGACCTTCATCACCCGCGCGCCGGCGCCCAGCGCCGCCCGCTTGGCGGCCTCGGCGGTGAGCTCGGGAACGAGCCCCACGGCCACCATCTTCAGCCCCCCGGCCGCGCTGCTACAGGCCAGCTTATGTTCATAGTCATCGAGGTCACGATATTCACCCAGGTCTGAGACGGCCTCCCTCAGACCCAGGGTGATATCCGTCTCCACCGTAGTCACCGCCTTGGCTTGGGCGAGGATCTCCCCGGCCTCGATATCCACCGCGGTGACCTTGGTATAGGTGCTGCCGAAGTCTATGAGCAAGGCACGAGCCATCTCGCCCACCCCCCGCAAAGAAAAGGGACGTACGCCCTCTTGCAACCGGGAGTACGTCCTTATGATCCGCCTTACTTTCCCTTGCGATAAGTGAAGACTCCTCCCAGGGCGCGTTTGGTCTCAAAAACGTTGATGAAGGCATCCGGGTCCTGCCCCTCCACGAGATCAATCAGCTTGGGCAGCACTCTCCGGCGGATGGATATGAACAG
The DNA here is from genome assembly GCA_002375895.1 of Firmicutes bacterium UBA3576. Taxonomy (GTDB): domain Bacteria; phylum Bacillota; class Sulfobacillia; order UBA3569; family UBA3569; genus UBA3569. Next base: position 18,549 of record DFND01000037.1, on the reverse strand, counting down.
CACCGTCTTGGTGCCCTCCTTTCCCTCGGCGGGCACCAGGGTAACCCCGAAACCCTCGTCCCGCAGGCTCCGGGCCATCTCCTCACCCACCGGGCGCCGGGGTATCACCTGAACCGTGAGCAAGCCGAGCGCCAGCTTTTCCTCCAAGAGCCCGCCGGTGAAGTTGCCGGTGGCGAAGCCCAGGGCGTAGGCCAGCAGGTTAGGCCACTCGTTCAGGTTGTTCAGGACCGTCCCCAGAACGGTGATGAAGATCAGGATCTCCACGAACCCAATGGCCGCCGCCCGCAACCTCTTCGCCCTCACAAGGAGCAACAGGCGCAACGTGGCCAGAGTCACATCCACGACCCTGGCCAGAAAGATCAATAGGTAACCGACGAAGGGCGAGGCTAAGGCCGCCCCGATGACATCTTTAATTTCCAGCAAACCGGCAGGGATGTATCCTCAACTCCTATTTCCAATGATGCCCTTCATTATATTTTTCTTCTCTCAGGTAGCTAATTCCTGCCGATCCCGTTCTCACCTGGACTCCCGCAGATACCGCACTATACCCTGGAAGATGGCCTGCGCTGCTCGCCGCTGAAAGCCCGGGTCCACCAGCAGCTTCTCCTCCAAGGGGCTAGAGATAAAGGCCAGCTCCAAGAGGGCCGACGGCATCCTCGTCTCGCGCAGCACGACGAAGCGTTCAGTCCTGACCCCCCGGTCCACCAAGCCCAGGGCCCGGATAAGCTCCTCTTGCAAGGCCTGAGCCAGGTCCGCGCTGGAGGGGTGGTTACGGTAATAATACACTTCGGTGCCCGTTTTGACCTGGGTGCGGTACGAGTTACAGTGGATGGACACGTAGAGGTCGGCGTCCCAGCTGTTGGCCCTCGATGGCCTCTCGAACAGGGGCACGGTCTCGTCGCCTTCCCGTATCATCAGCACCTGTGCCCCTGCCCCCGCCAGCAGGTCCCTGACCAGCTTGGCGACGGCCAGGTTAACCTCCTTCTCGTAGGTGCCGGCCGGGCCGATGGCGCCGGGGTCCTTACCGCCGTGGCCAGCGTCGATGGCGATCTTGACCCCGCGAACGGGCGACGTCGAGATGTCCACCACCACCTCGGCCGAGCCGGGCGAAGATAACACGGTGTGGCTCATGTAATGGGGGAGCTCCACCACCACCCTGGCCACGTCCGGGTCCACCTGCAGTTGACCCACGGCCAGCCTCTGGACCACCCCGCTCGAGACGGGCAACTCACCGGCGGGCATACCTAAGGCGACACCGGGCAGGTCTACCACCAGGCGGTCAGGGGCCTTCAGACGGCTGACCTCGTAGGTCACCGGGAGATCTGCGGTCACCGTCAGGCGAATGACGCCGTCACTTTCCTGTAATCGGACGTCAACCAGACGGGGTTGTATGAAGACGTAGATACCGTGCTCCCGTGTCTCCACCCTATACTGCACGGGCCGCTTGAGGTCCGCCACGATCCTCACGACGTCAGGGTCCACCTTAAACTGCCCAACGCGAATCCGGTCGATAACCCCATTGCCAACGGGGACGACCTCCGGCAGGTTCACCCCGAGGGAGACGCCCTTGACGTCCAGGACCAGCCGCGCGGGCTCCTCGAGGACCATCGTCTCGTATTCCACAGGGCCCGAGGTCCGGACGAAGATGGCCGCGCCGTCAGCTAACACGTCGAAGGAGACCCTCTCCACCTTATACTGAATATCGATATATATCTCCCGCCCGTCCGGGGAATTCGAGACGTAGTATTTCACGGGCTCTACCAGGTCCACTACCACCCGGGCGCGCCGGGGGTTTACCCCAAGGCTGCCCGCGCGCACGTAGGTGACGCCCGCCTCTCTGATGGCGATGACCGGCCTACTCAGGGCCACCTCGGCCGGGGTCAGGTCCAGAATGAGCCTGTAGGGGGTAGTCGCCGTCCTGTCCAGGGCTTTGACCGAATACTGGGCTGGGCCCGTGAGCTTCACCGTTATCCTGGCCCGTCCGACGCCCTTCTCCCACTGAATGTCGACGATCCGATAGCTGTTAACCGTGACCGTCCTGGTGGCCTGGTCCCATCCCACCTGGGCGCCGAGGCTCTCGCCTATGAACCGCAAGGGCACCATCGTCCTCGAGCCGATGATCTGGGCCGGCACATCCAGCAACACGACGCGGCCGTTCACCACCGCCTCCCTGGAGCCCAACCTGAGCTGGATGGACGTGCCACCCATATCCACCGAGACGGTCCTGGTCTCGTGATCGTAGCTCACCAGCGCACCCAGGTTCTCCGAGACGACCCTTACCGGCACCAAGGTCCTCGAGTCGACTATTATCGGTGGAACGTCGCTCTGGACGGGCTGGCCGTTGATCACCAGCTTAATGTCCGCAGCCTGCGCGGGGGCCCCGCCGAGGAGCACGGCCAGGACCAGGACCAAAGTCAGTATGATCACCCTAGGACTACCCATAGTTCACGCCTCCGCTTTCCCCACCCCATCCATAGGGGCCCTCGCCCATGGGCGTCGGGCCCTCTCCGTGTCGAGAGTTGTCCCTATTTGACATACAATGCATTTTTCTCTTCCCCGCCGGACCTTTCCTCCTCTGGAATGCCCGGCTGCCGATGGCAAATTCAGGAGTGAGGCGGGGTGTGGAGGCCAAGGCGGGGACCTCTTACATCAAGGCCCATCCAACCCCAACAGCCTTCTGGCGTTGCCGGCGAAGATCAGCTCGATCTCGTCTTCCTTCATCCGCAGCTGCCGGCAGACGCGCAGTTGCTCCTCCAGGTAATGGCGGGCGAAGCCCCTGGGGAACCAGCTGGAATCGGTCCCGAAGACGATCCGCTCAGGGCCGACCGTCTCATAAGCCTTGCGGAAGAGGTCTTCGAGGGTCAAGGGGTAGGGCATCCAGCGCATCCACTGGTTTGAGCCCGAGGTGTCGATATAGATGTTGGGGTAGCCCCAGCAAAGCTGTAGGAGCTCGCCCCAATAGCCACAGCCGAAGTGGGCGATCACGAAGGGGATGTCGGGGTAACGGTGGGCAGTGGTGGCCAGTACCAGGGGGTTTATGTTGGGGTGGTACACCACGCCGCCACCGGTCCCGAGGAGCCCGAAATGGATCAACACCGGCAGGCCCCTGTCGGCGATAAAGCGCCACAGGGGGTCCAGGTCGGGGTGATCGAAGGGGATGTCCATTACCGGGGCGATGATCTTGTAGCCGCGAAAGCCGAGCTCGTCCACCGCCCGCCTAAGCTCCTGGTGGGCCTCCTTCTGGGACGGGCTGTGGTGGGCGAAGCCGATAAAGACCTCCGGCCAGGCATTGACGACGTCAGCCAGGTTATCGTTGCCGCCGCCGGTGACGAATACCACGCGTTCGAGGTCGTTCTTCTCCGCCTCCAGGCGCCATCTCCTGGCGAATTCCCGCTTACCCTCCTCCGTCTCCAGGTCGTCGTACTCGGGCTCGGGGACACCCCATTCCAGTCGATGCCGTCTCCGACGCTCCCGCGCGTATTCGGCCAGGGGCCCCTCGCTGTTAAACATCCTCCAACCCCACGGGAAGTGAACGTGAAAGTCGATTACTTTGAAAGTTGTCGTAGCCATGCTGTGCCTCCTTTGCCTGAGTTTACTCTTTTCGTTTGCCGATTAGCCAATCCCTGCTGCTTGTCCCGTGGCTGAGGGTTCTGTACAATACAATAGAGGGTTCTTGAGATATGAAAGGGGTCTGAAAGAAGAATGAACATGCATAGAATACGGAGACTGAGCAAGGGCGTTGCGTGGTTTATAGTGCTATTCGTGGCCCTCGGACTCATAGGGCTTTACAGCTACGATCCTATCGTCGCGCTCAGAAGCAGCCCCCAGTTCCCCGCCTCCGGCTCCTCGGAGTTCCTGAGCGGGGGCGCGATCTTCGGGGGCGAAGAGGCAGAGGGCTACGTCCTCTCGGATCTCACCTTCTCGAAGATGGACGGCTACATTCGCGCGTCGCTGGTCTTCAACAGGGAAGGGGAGACCAGTAATCCGGTGCCGGCCTACGTGGCCGCCTTGCAGGACTACCCGCCGCGACTCTATATCTCCGTCCGGGGGGTGCAAGAGGCCGGTATCAGCGGAGCGGCCTTCCCGGACGAGATCCGCGCCGTGAGGGGAGGCCTGGACCAGGGAGTGTACTACCTGGTCGTATACCTCAGGGGACCGGCGATGTTCCGGGCCGTCGAGAGGCGCTCTCCCACCGCCCTCGATATCGATATCAAACCTTACGAGAGGCAGCCGTTCACCGTGTACGCGGTCAGGGTAACGGCTACCTCGTCGGCGGAGGAGGTAGTCTCTGCCCAACAGGAGCTGGAATCGGCCGGATTTGAGGCCACGGTCATCCTCGCCGACGACCTGACCACCTACGTGGTCGAGGCCGGGGTCTTCCGGGACCTGGAGTCGGCCCAAGCTCTCAAGAGCGCCTTGGCCGAGAAGGGCATCGAGGCCGAGATACACGAGAGAGGGGCAGATGAGCTTCCAGCTGTGGAGTAACGTGGCTTGCCCTCAAGCGAAAAACCCTCCGCCTCGGCGGAGGGTATCTCTTTTGGTGGAGGCGGCGGCGAGCTGCCCGCCGCGTCTGGAAGCATACCGATCGGAGTCTCTACGAGCGTAGCCTGCGTTTTCCCTTCGCCTCTCACGCCTCCCACAGGCAGGATGCCTGAGAGACTAGCCCGTGAATTTCCCTCCCCGCGGCCGGGCTACGTGAGGAGGTATCCTGCTAGTTTGGCGCCCTCTCCACGCCCGCAGGAAAGGCGAGGAGGGACGTAGCTGTCTTACGCAGCTAGAGCGTACTCTTCGTTGGCAGTTATGACGGTTCCCGTTTTTGACGAGGTACGGGGCCTCGGCTCGCTACTCCGACCCGTATCTGCCCCCATCGAATCTAACTCGCCCCCATCAGGGTGATCTTAATTATATAACACATGCTGACAGATTATCAAGGTCATTTAAACTGCTTCATGGCCTGAGCGATGCGACGTTTGGCCTCTCGCTCCGCGATGTCGCGTCTCTTGTCATACTTCCTCTTCCCGCGCGCTACGGCCAGCTCCACTTTGGCCCAGCTGCCTCGGAAGTACACCCTCAGGGGAACCAGAGTCAGGCCCTTTTGGGCGGTGAGTCCGGCCAAGCTGGCGATCTCGCGTTTATGCAAGAGCAGCTTACGCCTCCTCCTCGGATCGTGGTTGAAGCGGGCATCAGCGTGTTGATACGGCGGTATGTGCATGTTATACAACCACGCCTCGCCGGCCTCGATGGCGGCGTAGCTCTCGCGTATGCTGCACCTGCCCCCGCGCAGGGACTTGACCTCAGTCCCCGTGAGCACCAGGCCGGCCTCCAGGGTGTCCTCTATGTGATAATCGTGCCTGGCCTTTCTGTTCTCGGCAATGACTTTAATCTCATCGCGCTTCATAGGCTCTCCCCGCCTCATCCAGGCTAATCGAAAGGTCTAATCCAGCAGGCCGAATTCGACGCTCCTCGAAGCGAGGTCCACCTTCCACACTTGAACCCTCACGTGGTCGCCGATGGAGAACCTCCTCCGCGTCCTCTCACCCACCAGGGCGTGGAGTTTCTCATCATAATGATAGTAGTCATCGACGATGTTGCTGACGTGAACTATGCCCTCCACGGTGTTGGGCAGGGCGACGAAGAAACCGAAGGAGGTTACGCCCGAGATTATGCCGTCGTAGACCTCGCCCAGTTTGTCGGCCATGAACTCGGCCTTCTTGAGGTCCAGCGACTCGCGCTCGGCCTCCACGGCCACCCGCTCCCGCTTTGAGCAATGCACCGCCCACTCCGGCAGACGGGCCTCGAGGGTCTCCAGCCGGCGCTGCGGCAGCGCCCCCTCCCGCAAGACCTCTTTGACCACCCGGTGGATAACCAGGTCTGGATAACGGCGGATGGGAGAGGTGAAGTGGGCGTAGTGTTCGCTCGCCAGCCCGAAGTGCCCGAGGTTCTCGGCGCAATACCTGGCCTGCTTCATGGAGCGCAACATGACCGTCCTGATGATATTCTCCTCCGGCCTGCCCTCTACCTTCCCCAATAGCTCTTGCAGGATCTTGGGGTGAAGCTTTCGTGCCCCCTTCAGCGTATAGCCGAAGTGGGCCACGAAGGCGGCCAGCTCCTCCATCTTCTCCTCGTCGGGTCGCTCATGAACTCGGTACAAGAAGGGGACGCCCAGATGATGAAAATGTTCGGCCACCGTCTCGTTACAGGCTATCATGAACTCCTCGATTATCTGGTTGGCGTCGGTACGGGGGTATGGGAAGACGTCCACCGGCCTACCCCGTTCGTCCAGGATCACCTTGGCCTCGGGCAAGTCGAAATCGATGCTCCCGCGCTGCCATCTGCGCTCCCGCAGAAGGAGCATGAGTTGCCGCATCGCCCGGATCATGGGCACTACGTCGCTGTAACGTCTGGCCAGCTCACCCTCAGGCTCCTCCAACAACTTGGCCACCTGCGCGTAGGTCATACGGTGGTCGCTCCTGATCACCGATTCGCGGAAAGAGTAATTCAAGCGGCGGCCCCTGTCATCGAACTCCATGAAGACCGAGAGGGCCAGGCGATCGACGCCAGGGTTCAGGCTGCATATCCCGTTGGACAGCCGGGGCGGGAGCATCGGGATCACCCTGTCGACCAAGTAAACGCTGGTCCCCCTCTCCCGCGCCTCCTTATCCAGCGCTGAACCCTCCGGGACGTAATGGCTCACATCGGCGATGTGTACCCCAAGTCGCCATCTGTCCCCCAGCCTCTCGAGGGACACGGCGTCGTCGAGGTCCTTGGCCTCTTCCGGGTCGATGGTGATCGTGGGCGTATCCCGGAGGTCCAGCCGACCCTCCAGGTCCTCGGGGCCAACCTCTCCCGGGACCCTCTGGCACCAGGCCATAACTTCTTCGGGGAACTCCAGCGGCAGGCCGTGCTTGCGAATGATGATCTCTATGTCGACGCCGGGGTCGCCCCCCTTGCCGATACGCTCAACTACCCTGCCCTGAGCCCCGCGCCTCCCCGCGGGCCAGCTGGTTATCTCCACCACCACGACCTCGCCGTCGGCCGCGCCGGCGTCCTCTCCCGGCGGCACGAAGATGTCCTGGAACAGCCGTCGGTCCGCGGGGACCACGAACCCGTAGTTCCGGTACTTGTCAAAGCTCCCCACGACCCGCCGATGGGCCCGTTCCAGCACTCGGATGATCTCGCCCTCGGCCCTGGCGTCACGGAAGGCCTTTCGGTTAATTCGGGCGATGACACGGTCGCGGTGCATGGCCCCTCCCATGCCGTCCGGCCCGATGAACACGTCGTCGAAGTCGTCATCATCCGGGATCACGAACCCGAAACCCCGGGCGTTGGCCTCAAGGTGCCCTACCACCAGGTTCATGCGGGAGGGGATGCCGTACCGCTTAGCCCGGGTCTTCACCACCAGGCCCTCCCTCTCCATCCGTTCGAGGAGACGTCTGAGCTCCTTGCGTCCGGCCCCCCTTAGCCCGAGGCTCCTGGCGAGTTCCCCCAAGGTGAGGGGTTTATAGGCCTTTTCAGACATGAATTGAAGGACTCGGTCCTTAAGTGCCTCCACTCTCCTATCAGATCCCCTATAACCCAAGATCGTCGGCGATGCCCTGCATCGCCTCGAGGCTGAGGGCCACGAACTCACGCAGGTCCAGCCCCAGCTCTGCGCAGCTGGCGATGATCTCGCGGTTGGCCCCCCTGGCGAAGGACTTCTCACCGTACCGGTTCATGACGAAGTCGACGTCGATGGAACTGAGCTTCTTGTCCGGATGGATCAGCGCCGCGGCCACGATGAGGCCCGTCAGGGGGTCGCTGGCGTAAAGGGCCTTCGCCATCCTCGTCTCCCTCGGAAGGCCGTGGTATTCATTATGCGCCTTGACGGCCTTGACTATGTCCTCCTCGACCCCCATCTCGGCCAGCATCTCGCCCCCCACGAGGCTGTGCTTGGACGGGTCGTCCTGGGTCTCGCTGTAATCGATGTCGTGAAGGAGGCCGGCGAGACCCCACTTATCCACGTCCTCCCCGAAGTGTTCGGCGAGCTTGCGCATCACGGCCTCCACGGCCAGCGTGTGCTTCACCAAGTTCCTGTTCTTAATATGCTTTTTCACCAAAGCTAGCGCTTCATCACGCGTCATTGTTATCTCCTCCCGTACTTTCAAATTATACCCAACCCCGTGAATAATAGAAAGGCCGGATGTGGTCGCAAAACCCATCCGGCCCAGAACTCCGCTCAGCTGAACAGGGGCGCGAAGACCAGGGACACGATGGTCATGAGCTTAATGAGGATGTTCAAGGACGGGCCTGAGGTGTCCTTGAAGGGGTCGCCCACGGTGTCCCCCACCACGGCGGCGGCATGGGTCTCCGTGCCCTTGCCCCCTAAGTTGCCCTCCTCAATGTATTTCTTCGCGTTATCCCAGGCCCCTCCGGCATTGGCCATCTGGATAGCCACCAAGACGCCCGTCACCAGCGTCCCAGCCAGCAAACCTCCCAGCGCCTCCTTGCCCAGGATCAAGCCCATGGCCACTGGGCTGATCACGGCCAGGAGGCCGGGCAAGATCATCTGCTTCAGGGCCGCCGTGGTGACGATGTCCACCGCCCTAGCGTAGTCGGCTCTGGCCTTGCCCTCCATCAATCCCTCGATCTCTCTGAACTGCCTCCTGACCTCGCTTATGACCTCAAAGGCGGCCTTGCCCACCGCCCGCATGGTGATGGAGGAGAAGAGATAGGGCAGCATACCGCCTATGAACAGCCCTACGATGACCTGCGGGGTCAGGATGTTGATCATCTCCAGCCCCGTGGCCGTGGCGTAAGCGGAGAACAGCGCCAGTGCAGTTAACGCCGCCGACCCGATGGCGAACCCCTTACCTATGGCCGCCGTCGTATTGCCGACCGCATCAAGGTTATCGGTAACCTTGCGCACGTCCTTGCCCAGCTCCGCCATCTCGGCGATACCGCCGGCGTTATCGGCTATGGGGCCGTAGGCGTCCACCGCTACGGTCATCCCCACCGTGGACAGCATGCCGATGGCGGCGAGGGCGATCCCCCAAAGCCCCGCGAAGTGATAGGCGATCAGGATGGCCGCGGCGATGATGATGATGGGGAGGGCGGTGCTCTGCATGCCCACCGCGAAGCCCGCGATGATATTCGTGGCGGCCCCGGTCTGGGACTGCTCGGCTATACCCCGCACCGGCGCGTTGTCGCCCGACGTGTAGTACTCGGTTACCAGTCCGATGGCCACGCCGGCCACCAGGCCCGATACCGTGGCCCAGAACACGGCCAGGTCACCGGTCATCCACAGGGAGATCCCCAGGGTCCCCAGGGCTACCAGCCCGGCGCTGGTAAAGGTGCCGTAGCGCAGCGCAGTGGCGGGGTTAGTACCCTGGCCCCCTCTCACAAAGAAGGTGCCGATTACGGCGGCCACCACGCCGAGCGCGGCGATCAAGAAGGGAACGAGAACCCCCTCGAAGCCGACGGCGACCGCACCGATGGCCATGCCCGCCACTAAGGAGCCCACGTATGACTCGAATAAGTCCGCTCCCATGCCGGCCACGTCGCCGACGTTGTCGCCGACGTTATCGGCTATAACAGCCGGGTTCCGGGGGTCGTCCTCAGGTATCCCGGCCTCCACCTTGCCCACGAGGTCAGCCCCCACGTCAGCAGCCTTGGTGTAGATGCCGCCGCCGACCCTGGCGAAGAGGGCTATGGAGCTGGCTCCCAGGGCAAACCCGTTGACCACACCGAAGGAACCGGGGTCCGTTGGATCGCCGAAGAGGAAGTAAATGACGCTCAAACCGAGAAGGCCCAGGCCCGCCACGGACAGTCCCATGACCGCTCCGCCGGAAAAGGCTATGGCCAAGGCGCTCCTCTGGCCCTGACGGGCGGCGTTGGTAGTACGCACGTTGCCCAAGGTCGCGATCCGCATGCCTACATAGCCGGCGGTCACCGAGGCGAGCGCGCCCAGCACGAAGGCGATGGCCGTTTGGGGCCGCATGCCCTCGGTGAAGGAGCCCGCCAACGCGATAACCACGGCCAGGAACACCACGAACACAAATAAGCTCTGGTACTCCCGCCGCAGGAAGGCCATGGCGCCCTCCTGGATGGCGGCTGCGATCTCGCGCATCCTCTCCGTGCCGGGTTCGGCTCGAGACACCCGGTTGGCGTGTACCCAAGCAGCGACCAGGGAAAGTAGGCCCGCCAGAGGCGCTAGGATTACGAGGTTGTCCAAATCGATCCCTCCCTATATTTGCTAAAACACAACGAACGGCCCGGCGGTAATGCCGAAGCCGTCCCATGCCGAGGTACGGCCTAAGAGGTCAAAAGGGTCACCAGGACCGCAAGCACCATGAAGGAAGCGGCAAATACCGCCGTGAGTCTAGCCAGAAACTCGTCCAGGCCCCTCTTCTTCCCGAACAGGGCCTCCGCTCCTCCCGCGATCGCCCCTGAGAGACCCGCGCTGCGCCCCGACTGTAGCAGCACCACTGCTATGAGCCCGATGGACGCAATTACAAGCAGTACGGTGAGGATGGCGGTCAGTACCTCCACCCCTTTCACTCCTTTCCTGGGCTGTCTGACCCCGCTATCGGGCGCCAAGCCTCGATAACACAACCATTTTAGCACATACCACTACTGAGCACAACTGCCACGGGCCCTCTTACCCTCGCCCGGCGAAGGCTGCGAGGCCGGCGAAACGGGGGTTCGACAGCTCCTCCTCTATCCTGAGCAGCCGGTTGTACTTGGCCACCCTGTCGGTGCGCGAGGGAGCCCCGGTCTTGATCTGACCCGCGCCCGTGGCCACGGCCAGGTCGGCGATGGTGGTGTCCTCGGTCTCGCCCGAGCGATGGGAGATCACGGAAGTGTAGCCGTTATCTCTAGCCAGGCTCATACAGGCCAGGGTCTCACTGAGGGTGCCTATCTGGTTCAGCTTGATCAGCACCGAATTGGCGCAGCCGCGCTCGATCCCGCTCTTGAGCCTCTCTGGATTGGTGACGAAGAGGTCGTCGCCCACCAGCTGAACCCGTCCTCCCAGACGCCTGGTGAGGAGCTCCCAGCCCTTCCAATCGTCCTCGGCCAGGCCGTCTTCAATGGACAGGATGGGGTAGCGCTCGAGCCAGCCGGAGTAAAGGCCGATCATCTCCTCGGCGGTCAAGCGGCGCCCCTCGGCGGCGAGGACATAGGCCCCGTCCTGGTAGAACTCGGTCGCCGCGGCGTCAAGGGCGATGTACACGTCCCGGCCCGGCTCATAGCCCGCCCGGGATATGCCCTCGAGAAGCAGCTCCAGGGCCTCTTCGTTGCCCCCGAGGTCCGGGGCGAAGCCGCCCTCGTCGCCCACGGCCGTCGCGAGGCCTCGCTCTTTCAAAACCTTCTTGAGGGCGTGGAAGGTCTCGGCCCCCATGCGCAGGGCCTCTTTGAAGGATCCGGCGCCCGCCGGCACGATCATGAACTCCTGGATATCGACGTTGTTATCCGCGTGCTTTCCCCCGTTGAGGACGTTCAACATGGGAACCGGCATCAGGTCCGCCGCCACGCCGCCCAGGTGACGATAGAGCGGGATTCCGACGGCGGCCGCAGCGGCTTTGGCCACGGCCAACGAGACTCCGAGCAGCGCATTGGCCCCCAGTTTGCTCTTGTTGGGGGTTCCATCGAGCTCCAGTAACCTTCGATCCACGGCGGCCTGGTCGAAGGCGTCCATGCCCTTGATGGCGGGCCCGATGACCTCCTCCACGTTGCAGACCGCCTTCTGGACGCCCTTGCCGCCGTAGCGGTTGGGCTCCCCGTCCCGGAGCTCCAGCGCTTCGTGAGCTCCCGTGGATGCCCCTGACGGCACGGCGGCCCGCCCCACCGTACCGTCGGCCAAGACCACGTCTACCTCCACCGTCGGGTTGCCACGGGAATCCAGTATCTCCCTGGCGAGCACCCTGATTATGTTCGTCATATCCCCTTTCCCTCCTATAGAAGCGGCTCGCCCGTCATTTCGCGCGGCACGGGCAGGTCGAGAAGTCTCAGTACAGTAGGGGCCACCGAGGCCAGGTTGCCCCCTCTGAGGGCCGTCACGTCCGTCCCCAGCAGCACGCAGGGGACCGGGTTGGTCGTATGAGCGGTATGGGGACCTCCCGTCTCCTCATCGATCATCTTCTCCGCGTTCCCGTGGTCTGCCACCACCAGCGCCATCGCCCCGCGCCGCTCGACGGCGTCCACCACGCGGCCAAGACACCGGTCCACCGTTTCTATGGCCTGTATCGCCGCCTCTAGGTCCCCGGTATGCCCCACCATGTCCGGGTTGGCGTAGTTCAAGAGGATGAAGTCGAACTCGTCAAAAACCTCCAAGACCCGTTCGGTGACCTCGTGAGCGCTCATCTCCGGCTGCTGATCGTAGGTGGCTACCTTGGGCGAGGGCACTAGGATGCGCTGCTCACCCGGGAAGACTTCCTCCCTACCCCCGTTGAAGAAGAAGGTCACGTGAGCGTATTTCTCCGTCTCGGCGATCCGCAGCTGGCGAAGCCCGGCCTGAGCTATGACCTCACCGAGGGTATTACGCGGCTCCACCGGGCCGAAGGCCACGGGGACCCTGAAGTCCTCGTCGTACCTGGTCATGGTGACCAGCGGGAGCCCGGCCGTCTTACGGGGGCGCTCGAACTCGGCGAAGTCCTCCTCGATCAGGGCCCGCGTGAGCTGCCTGGCCCTGTCGGCCCGGAAGTTAAAGAAGATGAAACCGTCTCCATCCTCGACCCCCTCGTAGCCCTCCACCACTGAGGGGGTGACGAACTCATCGCTCTCACCGCGTTCGTAGGCCCCTTCCACCGCCTCCAGGGCCCTCTTCACCCCAAGCCCCTCCGCGGACACGATGGCCCGGAAGGCCCTCTCGGTGCGGTCCCACCTCTTGTCCCGGTCCATGGCGTAGTATCGGCCGGACACCGTCGCGATGCGACCTGCACCTATGTCGGCCATGAAATCCTCGAGCCGCCGGATGTACCGCTCAGCGCTTCGCGGGGGGACGTCCCGGCCATCGAGGAAGGCGTGGACGACGACGTGCCGGCCGCGCTCCTCACACAGGCGGATCAGCGCCTCCGTGTGCCGGATATCACTGTGTACACCACCGTCGGAGAGCAGGCCCAGCAGATGCACCTTGCCCCGGGTGGCCTCGATGAGCTCCAGGAAGGCCGGGTTTCGGAAGAACTCGCCAGAATCAATGGCCCGGTCGATCCGGACCATGTCCTGATAGACCACCCGCCCGGCTCCGAGATTCAGGTGGCCTACGTTGGAGTTCCCCATCAGGCCGGCCCTCAGCCCCACTTCCTCGCCGTGTGCCACCAGAGTGGTGTGGGGGTAACTGTCCCTGAGTCTATCCATGGTCGGCGTCTTGGCCAGGCTAACTGCGTTGCCGGGGCCCGGCGGCGCCAGGCCCCAGCCGTCTAAGACTATTAGAGCGAAGGGCTTTCTATTCATGGTTCGTATCGCACAATGGCGGCGAAGGACTCGGCATCGAGGCTGGCGCCGCCCACCAGGGCACCGTCGATGTTCTCGGCCTGCATGAAACCACCGATATTGTCCGGCTTAACGCTGCCGCCGTACTGGATCCGTATCCGGTCACCCGCCGCGGCGTCGTAGAGGTCCGACACGACCTTCCTTATGAACCTGGCGACCTCGTCGGCGTCGGCAGGGGTGGCCGGCAGGCCCGAGCCGATGGCCCAAAGGGGTTCGTAGGCCAGTACCACCCGCTCAATTTCATCACGGGAGATCCCCTCTAGGGCCTTCCTCACCTGCCCGGTGACCACCTCTACGGTCGTCCCGGCCCGTCGCTGTTCCAAGGTCTCGCCGACGCAGATTATGGGGTTCAGGCCGTTGGCCAGCGCCGCCCTCGCTCGCCAATTCACCATCTGGTCCGATTCACCAAAGTGCGTACGACGCTCTGAGTGGCCGACGATGACATAAGCACATCCCGTCTCCAGCAGCATCCTGGGGGAGATCTCCCCGGTAAAGGCGCCCTCGTGTTCCCAGTGCACGTTCTGCGCCCCGAGTTTCACATCCGAGCCCTCGATCGCCGCGGCCACGGCGGCAAGGGCCGTAAAGGGCGGGCAGAGGACGACCTCAACCCCTCTTCTGTCGCCGATCCTCTCGACGATCTGGCGGGCGAGCTCCGCTGCCTCACGCCCGGTCTTGTGCATCTTCCAGTTACCGGCTATTATCGGCACTCGCAAACTAGCTTCCCTCCCCCTCAAGGGCCGCCACCGCGGGGAGGCTCTTGCCCTCGAGGACCATCAGGCTGGCCCCTCCGCCGGTGGACAAATGGCTCACACCGTCGGCCAACCCGAGCCGGTTCAAGGCGGCCACCGAGTCGCCTCCGCCCACCACGGACGTGGCGCCCGCCTGGGTCGCCTGGGCTACCGCCCGTGCCACGGCCTCGGTGCCGCGGGAGAAGGGCTCCATCTCGAAGACCCCCATGGGCCCGTTCCAGACGATGGCCTTCGCCCTCGCCAGGACCCCGGCAAAGGCCTTGGCGCTCTCCGGCCCGATATCCAACGCCCGCCACCCGTCGGGAACCGCGTCGGCCGCGACCACCTGGGTGCGGGCCTCCTCCGAGAACTCGTCGGCGACCACCAAATCGACGGGGAGGTGTATCTCAACGCCCCTCTCCTCGGCCATGCGCAGGAAACGACGTGAGGCCTCAAGGCCCTCGTCGTCTACGAGGCTCGCGCCCATGGAGGCCCCCTTGGCGGCCAGGAAGGTATTGGCCATGCCCCCGCCCAGGATCAAGGCGTCGGCTTTGCCCAGCAGGTTCTCGATGACCCCTATCTTGTCCGACACCTTGGCGCCGCCCAGGATGACTATGAAGGGGCGCGCGGGGGCCTCAACCACCCCCCGCAGGGTCTCGACCTCCTTTTTGAGGAGGAACCCGGCGTAGCCGGTCAGGTAGTCGCAGACCCCCACGGTGGACGCGTGAGCCCGGTGCGCGGCGCCGAAGGCGTCGTTCACGAAAAGGTCGGCGAGGGAGGCCAGCCTTCGCGCGAACTCGGCGTCGTTGGCCTTCTCACCGGGGTGAAAGCGCACGTTCTCCAGCAACAACACCTCACCGGGCTTGAGCTCCCCGGCCATCTCCTCCACCGCCGGGCCCACCACATCCGGCGCCATGCGGACCGGCCGGTCGAGGAGCTCGGAGAGCCTCTCCGCTACCGGCGCCAGGCTCAGGGCCTCATCCCTCTTCCCCTTGGGACGCCCGAGGTGGGATACCAGGACCAAGGCGGCGCCCCTGTCCAAGAGGTGCCTCAGGGTCGGCAGAGCGGCCACGATACGGGTATCATCCGCCACCTTCCCTCCCGCGAGGGGCACGTTGAAATCAACCCGAACCAGAACTCGCTTGTCCTGTACTTCGGCTTGAGTGATATCCCTCATTAGATCACCGCCAAAAGGGGGGCGGGGCCTAGACCCGCCCCGCCTGATTAGGTTAGATGAAGGTCTAAAGTCCCTTGTCGACCAGGAACTCCACCAGGTCGACGAGCCTGGCCGAGTAACCCCATTCGTTGTCGTACCAGGCCACGACCTTGACCATGTCGTCTCCGATGGCCATGGTCGAGAGGGCATCCACCACGGCCGAGGCTGTACTGCCCTTATAGTCCATGGAAACTAGTGGCTCATCGCTTACCTCCAGTATCCCCCGCATGGGGCCCGCGGCGGCCTGCCGCAGCGCGCCGTTGACCTCCTCTACGGTAGCGGGTTTGCGCAGAGTCACCACCAGGTCCACGATGGACACGGTGGGCGTGGGGACCCTGAGGGCGAAGCCGTTCAGCTTCCCCTCCAGCTGGGGCAGCACCCGGCTCACGGCCACAGCGGCCCCAGTAGTGGTCGGGATGATGTTCAGGGCTGCCGCACGCGCCCTCCTGAGGTCCTTGTGCGGCAGGTCCAGGATCCTCTGGTCGTTGGTGTAAGCGTGGACCGTCGTCATGAGCCCCTTCTCGATCCCGAAGGAGTCATCGAGGACCTTGGCCACCGGGGCCAGGCAGTTGGTGGTACAGGAGGCATTGGAGATCACGTGGTGTCGGGCGGGGTCGTAATCGCCCTCGTTGACCCCGAGGACCACGGTCCAATCCTCCCCCTTGGCCGGCGCGGAGATGATCACCTTCTTGGCGCCGCCCCCGTCGATGTGCTGTCTCGCTTGCTCCCCCTTGCGGAACACGCCGGTGGACTCGATGACCACGTCCACGCCGAGCTCCCGCCAGGGCAGCGAGGCGGGGTCCTTCTCTGAGAGCACCTTCACCTCCTGGCCGTCAACGGTTATGTAGTCGGGACCGGCCGATACCTCGGCGTCCATCACACCGTAGTTGGAATCGTATTTCAACAGATGAGCCAGGGTCTTGGCGTCGGTGAGGTCGTTCACCGCCACGATCTGGAACCGTCGCCCGCGGCTCAGGCGGAAGAACCTCCTGCCGATGCTGCCGAAACCGTTAATACCTACCTTGACCATACCCCACTCCTCCTTCCATACTCAGTCTTATTATGCCAATCACGTCCCGAAAATCCCCGCGCCCTAGCAGGGAATATGAGGGCTGCAGCACATGGTGAAGGCCAAGCTAGCCCGCACCGCTGGTCGCTGGCTGGAAATGAGCTAGTAAAGCGTTCTATTTTCCCCCGGAAAATCCTGCCCTAGGAAGGCGGACTCTAACCTCCACCGGAAAGAACAGGGCGACCGGCGATGCGATGACCATACGATGGGCGCGGTCAGCTCGAAGGGCCGGAGAGGCCAGTGGAAAGAGCGTCGCTTGGGAGAGTTTCCTCGACAGGCCGGCTGGAGTTGAAAAACGAGCAGGCGGGCCGGAGCCCGCCTGCAGCTTATTGTCCGCGTAGGTATTTCTCCTCCAGCTGGTCTATGAAGCCCTCTTCGCGGAGCTCTGTGATGATGCGGTTGAGCTCCTCCTGCAGCTCCTTGGAGCCCTCCCTGACCGCCATCGCCGGGGCGCCACCGCTGAGGTTCACCTCCAGGGCGATCTCCACGTCCCTCTCGGCGGCAAGTTGCTCGGCGGTCAGCAGGTCCATGATCATCACGTCTATACGCCCGCTCTCGAGGTCCCTGATGCCCTGTTCGGGCCACGGATAATGCGAAAGGTCCTTCTCGTCGATCTCGCCCGTGTCAACCAGATTCTCCATGACCCACTCCTCATAGATGGTCCCCGTCTGAACCCCGATCTTCAGGCCCGCCACTTCCTCAGGAGCGTTGAAGGTAAGCCCCGAGCCGGCTTTAACCACCAGAGCGTCCCCCGACTCGTAGTAGGGTATGGTGAAGTCCACCTCCTCCTCCCGCTCCGGCGTGGCCGTCATGCAGGCGATGATGGCGTCTACCTTGCCCTGTTTGAGGGCCCCGATGAGGATGCCGAAGTCCATGTCCTCAATCTGGATCTCTACGCCCATGCGATCGCCGATCTCATGGATGAGCTCGATATCGAAGCCGGCGTACTCGCCGTTCTCATCGATGTACTCGAAGGGCGGGTAGTCGGCCGACGTGCCCACCACCATCACGCCCTTCTCCTTGATCGCCGCCAGAGACCCCTGTTCAGGCTCCTTCTCCCCACACCCCGCCACCAGGGCCGCTATGAGCAACCCCAGCACCACGTACAACACCTTGCGGCTCATCAATTTCTCACGACCCCCTTGCCCCTAGAGGACTTCGCCTTACCTGCCGGCTCCCGGGCGCACCTCAGCGCCGCGGAGGGGATGCCCAACTGGTTCCGGTACTTGGCCACCGTCCGGCGGGCCACCCTGATGCCCATCCTCGCCAGAGCTTCGCTGATCTCGCTGTCGCTCAACGGCGAGGCCTTATCTTCTCGTCCGACGATCTCCCGGATGAGTCTCTTGACCGCAGTAGCGGCGATCGCGGAACCCCCGTCGGTGGACAGGCCCGGCGAGAAGAAATAGCTCAGGGGAAAGGTCCCACAGGGCGTCTGCACGTACTTCCCCGCCGTAGCCCTGCTGACCGTGGACTCATGCACCTCGAGCTCATAAGCCACGTCCTTCAGCGTCAACGGTTTGAGCCCGGAGACCCCCACCTTCAAAAAGGGCTTCTGCCTCAGCATGATGAGCTCGATCACTCTGCGTAGGGTCTCGCCTCTCTGCTGGATGCACCTCATGAACCACAGCGCGGACTTGAGCTGTCGTCTCAGGTACTCCCTAGTCCCCCGTTCCAGGTCTCCCGCGGCCAAGAGCTGCCTGTAATAACGGTTTAGTCTCACGGTCGGCAGGACGTCCTCGTTCATGACCACTACCGGTTCGTCGTCGATGAGGAACACCGTGGCCTCCGGTACGACGTAAGCCACCGGGCCACCCCCGAAGCAGCGGCCGGGCTTCGGGTCGAGGGTGCGGATGATCTCCGCCGCCCGCCGCACGTCCTCCTGCTCGACCCCCAGCGACTGCGCCACATAGGAGTACCTCCCCGCCGCTAACTCCGCGAGATAGCCGGAGACGATGCTGCGAACGAGGGCCCTGTCAGCCCCTGCCGCCCCCCTTCGCTCAAGCTGGAGAGCGAGGCACTCGGCCAAATCCCTGGCCCCAACCCCCGGCGGGTCTAGGGATTGCAGAACC
>DFND01000062.1 GCA_002375895.1 Firmicutes bacterium UBA3576 | reverse complement strand
AGCCGCCCCCTCCTACTCGATTGTCTGTGCCCGGCGGAGCCGAGTCTCCATGGGTTATACGGCTGTTCGCTATGGGATAGTATAACACCGTGAGGTGATGAGGTTGAGGTGTAGCTCTCTTTCGCTGGTAGCGAGATGCGATAAGACGGGCCAGCTGGGTGTGGGGACGCTCTCCGCCACGCCGGCAGCTGGCGCCCTCGTCCCCTGGGCGGAGGCGGGCGTTGGTGCCGTGGCCATGCAGGGTTGGGTCAACCCCAGCCTCGGCCGGGAGCTGATCGAGCTCCTCCGTCGCGGCAAGCAGGCTGAAGAAGCCCTCCAGGCGGTCTTGGCCGACGACGCCCGGAGCGAGGTGCGGCAGATCCTGGTGGTCGGCCCCGCCGGCGATGCCGCGGCCTACACCGGCGAGGAGACCGACGCCGCCAAGGGACATATCCTGAGGCGGGATTGCGCCGTAGCCGGGAATCACCTCGATGCCCTCGAGGTCCTGGACGAGGTGGTACGCGCCTACGATGATGCCTCCGGCGACCTCGCCGAGAGGATCGGCGCCGCCCTCGAGGTGGCGGAGGCCCGCGGGTCCGACGGCCGCGGGGTCAGGTCGGGAGCGATTCTGGTGGTGCCCCCGGACGGCGGTGCGGGACCACTTGTCGACCTGCGCGTGGACGACCACCGCAAGCCGGCCGCCGAGCTCGTGCGCCTGCTGACGGTGTATAAAAAGGAGGTGCTCAAGCCGCACTGAACGATACCTAGATTTACATAAAGGTTTAGGCCACCCTTCCTCGAAATCATGCCCTGTACAGTCCTGGGAGGGGTGGTTTGCTTGTTAATAGGCACGAGAGTCAGACTCCGCATGCTCACCAAGACCGACGTGGAGGAGATGGCAGCCTGGGATGATGACGCAGAGATCGAGAAGTACATAGGGAAGAAGTTCGCCCCCTACGAGACGCCGCTGGAATGGTATTCGAACCTCCTCAAGGACAACCGGCAACGCGGCCTCGCCATAGAGACTTTGGACGGCCAATTCATCGGCGATGTGGGCCTGCAGGAGATCAGCTGGCGCAAGCGATCGGCAGAGGTGCGCATCTGTATTGCCGACAAGGAGTACTGGGGTCGGGGTTACGGTACCGAGGCCCTGCAGATCTTGATAAGGTACGCTTTCGAAGAGCTCGGCCTCGAGGTGCTCTACCTCAGGGTTTACGCCGATAACCTGAGGGCCATACGTTGCTATGAGAAGTGTGGCTTTGAGAAGAAGGGGCGAGTGCGGTTTTCCTCACGCGGCAACGGAGACCTCTTACTGATGATCCTGGACCGGAGACGGTGGAGAGGTCAGAGGGAGCTGGCGAAGGCGACCGGTTGACTTGAACCGGAAGTCATGTATAATATTAAGCAACTAATGCCATATGTCCAAAAGGTGATGAGCGGGAGGAGTAGGGAGGTGCCGTTCCCAGAGAGGGGAGCTCGCGGCTGGAAGGCTCCCCGGACAGAGAGCCTGCCGAAGGTCGCCCGTGAACCGTCGGCCTGAAGTGCAGTAGGGCCGGCCGGCCGCTGCCGTTATCAGAGAAGAGTGCCGGGTTCACCCCGGAACCCAGGTGGTACCGCGGAAGTTTGGCCTTTCGTCCTCGGGCGAAGGGCTTTTTCATTCGGTAGGAGGAGGTGGAAAACGTTGTCCCGTGAAAGACTGCCCAAGAATTACAACCCCGCTGATGTAGAGGACCGTATCTACGACTTCTGGATGAAGGAGAACCTGTTTCACGCCGAAGTGGAGACGGGAAAGGAGCCCTTCTGCATCGTCATCCCGCCGCCCAACGTGACTGGGTCCCTGCACATGGGGCACGCCCTGGACAACACCCTGCAGGATATCCTCATCAGATGGAAGCGCATGCAGGGTTATGAGGCCCTGTGGCTGCCGGGAATGGATCACGCCGGCATCGCGACCCAGATCAAGGTGGAGGAGCAGCTGGCGAAGGAGGGGCTTTCCCGGCACGACCTGGGGCGCGAGGCCTTCATAGACAGAGTATGGGAGTGGAAGGAGAAATACGGGGGACAGATCATCAACCAGCTCAAGAGGCTGGGCGCGTCCTGCGACTGGGAACGGCAGAGGTTCACCATGGATGAGGGCCTCTCGGAGGCCGTGAAGACCGTCTTTCTGAGGCTTTACGAGAAGGGGCTCATCTACCGCGGCGACTATATCATAAACTGGTGCCCGCGCTGCAAGACGGCTCTGAGCGACCTGGAGGTCGAACACCAGCCCACCGCTGGGAAGTTGTACCATGTGCGCTATCCCCTTGAGGACGGCAGCGGTCATATCACCGTGGCCACGACCCGGCCCGAGACCATCCTGGGTGATACCGCGGTTGCCGTTCACCCTGACGATGAACGTTACAGAGAAGTCGTCGGCAAGAGGGTGGTCCTGCCCGTGCTCGGCAGGGTGATACCCATCGTGGCCGACGAATACGTTGACCCCGAGTTCGGGAGCGGCGCGGTGAAGGTTACGCCGGCCCACGACCCCAACGACTTCGAGATCGGGGCCCGGCACGGCCTGGAGAGCGTGACCGTCATCGATGAGGACGGGATTATGACGGACGCGGCGGGGAAATACGCGGGGATGGAAAGGTACCAGTGCCGCGAAGCCCTCCTCAAAGATCTGGAGGAGGGAGGTTACCTCGTCAAGGTCGACGACCACGAGCACGCCGTGGGACGGTGTCAGCGTTGTCAGACGGTGGTGGAACCCCTCGTCTCCAAGCAGTGGTTCGTGAAGATGAAGCCCCTGGCCCGCCCAGCCATAGAGGCCGTAAAGGAGGGCAGGGTCCGCTTCGTGCCCGAGAGGTTTAAGAGGATATACCTCAACTGGATGGAGAAAGTGCACGACTGGTGCATCTCACGGCAAATCTGGTGGGGGCACCGGATCCCGGTCTGGTACTGCCAGGACTGCGGCGAGACCATCGCGGCCGCGGAGGAGCCCGACAGGTGTCCGAAATGTGCCTCCAGCGAGCTGATTCAAGATCCCGACGTGCTGGATACCTGGTTTAGCTCGGCCCTCTGGCCCTTCTCCACCATGGGATGGCCCGAGGATACCCCGGAGCTCCGGTACTTCTACCCCACCTCGGTCCTGGTCACCGGCTACGATATTATCTTCTTCTGGGTGGCGAGGATGATCTTCTCGGCGCTCGAGCACACCGGCCAGGTTCCCTTCAGGGACGTGCTCATTCACGGTATCGTCAGGGACGAGCAGGGTCGCAAGATGAGCAAGTCGCTGGGGAACGGCATTGACCCCCTGGAGGTCATTGATAAATACGGCGCCGACACTCTGCGCTTTACCCTCGTCACCGGCAACGCGCCGGGGAACGATATGCGTTTTTACTGGGAGCGGGTGGAGGGCAGCCGAAACTTCTGTAATAAGATCTGGAACGCGTCTCGATTCGTGCTTATGAACCTGGAGGGCTTTGACCCGGAGATGTCCCTGGCCGGCAACGTGTCCGAACTACCGCTGGTGGACAGGTGGATCCTGAGTCGACTACGGGCCGTTGCCGCTGAGGTGACCCAGAACCTGGAGAGGTACGAGCTCGGCGAAGCGGCGCGGCTGCTCTACGATTTCATCTGGAGCGAGTACTGCGACTGGTACATCGAGCTGGTAAAGCCCAGGCTCTACGGGAAGGACGTCCAGTCCAAGAGGATGGCCCAGTTCACCCTCTGGTACGTGCTGGATAACGTGCTCAGGTTGCTGCACCCCTTCATGCCCTTCATCACCGAGGAGATTTGGCAGCGCCTGCCCGGCACCGGAAAGAGCCTCATGGTCGCCGACTGGCCGGTCCTGCCGGAGATCCTGACCGATGAGGAGGCCGAGGAAGCGGTGGCCATCCTCATGGAGACCGTAAAGGCCATCCGCAACCTGCGAGCCGAGGTCAAGCTGTCGCCGAGCACGCGGAGCCGCGTGGTCGTCAAGGCGACCGCCTCGCGCACCGCTGACCTGCTGCGGGACCACCTCGAGCTGATATCCGAGCTGGCCCGGGCCACGCCGCTCGAGATCAACACCGACGGCGAGCCCCCCTCTCAGGCGCTGGCCTCGATCATCCCCGGCGCCGAGGTCTACTTGCCCCTGCGGGGGCTGGTGGACATCGACAGGGAGATAGCGCGGCTTGGGAGGGACCTCGCAAAGGCCAGGGACGAATTCGAGCGTTCCAAGCGAAAGCTCGAGGATCGCAATTTCGTGAAGAAGGCCCCGCCGGAGATAGTGGCCAGGGAGAGGGAGAAGCTGGCGGAGTATCGGGAGAAGATCTCCGGCATCGAAGAACGCTTGAGGCAGATAAGCGGTTAGGCCTGCGGGGCACGTGCTGCGTGCCCCTTTTTCATGGGCGGCCGTACCTCGAAGCTTAGGAGGAGTTCTCCTTTCGCAGCGAGAATGGTATCGTCACCGGGAGGGAGTTGCACACATGAACTACGCAGAGGCACTGGACTGGATCCACGGGTTAGGGCGGTTCGGCAGCAAGCTCGGGCTTGAGAGAATGAAGGCCCTCATGGAGTTACTGGGGCACCCCCACAGGCAGGTCCCGGCGGTCCACATCGCGGGCACCAACGGCAAGGGCTCCACCGCGGCCATGATCTCCTCCATCCTGACCGCGGCGGGGTACCGGACCGGGCTGTACATCTCCCCCTACGTCGAGGATTTCAGGGAACGGATCCAGATAAACGGGGCCAAGATAGGGGAGGAAGAGCTGGCCGAGTTGGCGGCGGAGCTCCAAGGACCGGTTGCTGAGGCCGCCCGGCTTACGGGCGAGCACCCCACCGAGTTCGAGGTCGTCACGGCCATGATGTTCGCCCACTTCGCCCGCCAACAGGTGGACGTCGCGGTGGTGGAGGTCGGCCTCGGCGGTAGGCACGACGCTACCAACGTCATCGAGGCGCCGCTGGTCGCTGTAATCACCAGGGTGGCCATGGACCACATGGACCGACTGGGGAACACGCTCGCGCAGATAGCTCGGGAGAAGGCCGGGATCCTCAAGCCGGGTTGTAGGGCGGTTATCGGCCCCAATTTCCCGGAGGCCTTGGCGGTTCTGCTCGACGAAGCCCGGGCCCTCGAGGTGAGGGTGCTGAGGTCTGAGCCGGCAGTGCGTACTTCCGTCTCGCCTCGCGGTCAGACCGTCCGCCTCAAGGTGGGCAACCTAGATTACGGTGAGCTGTTCCTCTCCCTCATAGGCGACCATCAGCTGGAGAACGTGGCCACGGCGGTGACCGCCGTCCAGGCCCTCAACTGGGGAGTAGGCCGGTCTGCCGTGGCCGAGGGTCTGGCTAACGTCGTGTGGCCGGCCAGGATGGAGTACGCGGAGGCCGGGAACCGACGTGTTCTCCTCGATGTGGCCCATAACCCCAACGGGGCGGACAGCCTCGCCCGTTCTTTGCAAAATATTTTCCCGGCCACCCCCATAGTATTAGTAGTAGGCGTGCTGGCCGACAAGGAGCTGGACGGCATGATCGCTCCCCTGGCCCCGTTGGTCCACAAAGCGGTGACCACCACGCCACGAAGCCCTCGGGCCCTCAATGCCGCGAGCCTGGCGATGGCCCTGGGCCGGCGGGGCATAGAGGCCGTGGCCGAGGACGACATCGAGGCGGCGGTGGAGCGTGCCCTTGCGTTGGCAGGCCCAGAGCATCTCGTGGTGGTTACGGGTTCCTTTTATCTCGTCGGATTGGCTCGCACCTATCTCAGGCGGCGGGGGTTTCCCCTTCGGTGAGCGGGAAGGCCTTACCGCTCATCAGGCTGAAGGCGGAACGCTGGCCCAAGCTGTTTCGAGAGCCCACCTTCGAGGTGGTGACCTCCGCCGAGGAGTTTCGGGACCTCACCGGTGCCCAGGAGGAGGTTCCCGACCTCGACCGCTACGCACTCATCCTGGTGGCCAGGGGGACTTGTCCCACCGGTGGCTACCAGGTCAGGATAGAGAGCGTGGTCCATCAGCCTGACGCGGTGTGGGTGGTCATCCGCTATCGTGACCCGCGCTCCCGGGAGAGCGTAACCATGGCCATGACCTCTCCCGTAGACGCGGTCCTGGTGCCTCGGGGCCAACTGCCGACGAAGAGGCCTTGGGTGTTTATCTTCAAGGGCCAAGACGGGGCCGAGTGGGGGCGAAGGATCGTGGAACCCCCACGAACGGGAGGTGAAGAGGGTGGATAGGAGGAAGAGGCGAGGAGATGGTAGCGGCTACACGCTGGTACTAGGCTTCATAGTCCTCGGGATCCTGGCCGTCATAGTGGGTTACGGCTTCGGCAACTACATGATCCGAGCTGTGATGGGCGATGTCGCCGACACTGAGCCGTCTGAGGACTCGTCGACCGAGCCCGCCGCCGGCGGGACCGCCCAGGTGGAAGAGGTGATGGTCAACCTGCCCGTGCTGACCCTGTACAGAGTACAGGTCGGTGCTTTCTCCTCCGTCGAGAACGCCCAGAATCTAGCGCTCGAGCTAAGGAACAGGTCTCTGCCGGCTCACGTAGTAGGGGGCGACCTCCACCGGGTGGAGGCGGGCCTGTACGCCACCAAAGAGGTCGCGGTGGAGGTGGCCGCCGACCTGGAGTCCCGTGGTTACCCGGTCTACGTTGGCAAGTGGGAGCTTAACAGTCCGCCGGTAGTGCTGGGGGCCGGAGACCCCTATTACAACCTCGCCCAGAAGGCTTTCGCCGCTCTCACGGCGCTGATGATGGAGCAGGGGATGGCCTGGGACGCGTACGCCAAGCAGAAGGACGGCCAGGTGCTCGTCGAGGGCCTTGAGCGGGTCGAGGAGGACATCCGAGCCGTGCACAAGGACCTCCAGGAGGCCACGCCGCCCGCAGGGTGGCAGGATCTGCATGTGAGGCTGCTGGATATGCTGTCTCTGGCGATAACGAATATATACGAGGTGAAGGCCTTCGCCAACTCAGGCGATGCTTCGACCTACGCCCAGGCGATGTCCTATTTCATGCAGCTAACCGACGAATACAGGCTGCTGTACAATGAGCTAGCCGGGCGCACATAGGCCGGCGGCCGCCTGCTGAGGAGCAGGCGGTAGCCCCTTCAGCGGGACAAGCCCTGGCAGTTACTGACACCCCCTCGGCCCAGTTGTCAACATAATCTATGTAATGATAAACTAAACTTGTGACCCGGGCAGGGGTACAGGAATATTTTGTCAAAGTTAAGGACAGGCTAAACACGGGAAAGGAGCGGGGCGTTTTGAACCACAGGAGGCGTCGTAGCCGGTTTTGGCTGGTTTTTTTGTTGCTCCTCGGTGCCCTGGGCGGCTTCGTAGGTGGGCAGGCGCTAGTGTCCACCCTGCCCTTCTTGGGGCAGCTCGTTACCCTGGGGGTCAGCCCGCCCTTCCAGCTGGACGTGGGGGTGGCCCAGCTGACCTTCGGTTTTACTCTGGAGCTGAACTTCGGGGCTATTCTAGGCGCCTTGTTGGGAGTCATCCTCTACTATTTCCTGGAGGGCTGAAGATGAGGCACCTGATCCTGGCCTCGGCTTCCCCGCGACGACGTCGCTTGCTCGCCCAGGTGGGCCTGGAGTTCGAGGTCGAGCCCAGCGCCATTAAGGAGGACTTCACCGGCCACGTGCCGGCGTTGGCCGCCCGGAGCCTGGCCAAGGCCAAGGCGAAGGCTGTTCAGGCTAGGAGGCCGGGGGCGGTGGTGATAGGTGCCGATACCGTGGTGGTCAAGGACGGCGTGGTCCTTGGGAAGCCGCGCGACCACGCCGAAGCCGAGTCCATGCTGAGGCGCCTCAGCGGCTCCGCCCACCAGGTCATCACCGGGGTGGCCGTGATGGACGGGCAAGCGGAGTACGTCGACCACGAGGTTACCACAGTCTGGTTCAGAGAGCTCGACGAGGAGGAGATCCGGGAGTACGTCGCCTCCGGCGAGCCGATGGATAAGGCCGGAGCCTACGCCATCCAAGGACTGGGCGCGGTACTGGTCGCCAGGATAGAGGGGGACTACTACAACGTAGTCGGCCTGCCGCTGACCAAGACCGTGCTAGCCCTTCGCCGATTTGGCATCGAGGTGTTGGGGGGAGGCGCCATCCCGCCGGAGAAGCGTAACTAGACGGGCAGAACGGCGTGCATCACTTCCCCGGTGCGAGGGTGGCCAAAACTGCTGACAGAGGTGGTTTTGGATGCCCGAAGGCGCGCGGAGAAGGATGAAGGATCTACCCGTGGACGAGCGGCCCAGAGAACGGCTACTCACTCACGGCGCGAAGGTGCTCTCGACCGCTGAACTCTTAGCCGTTATCTTACGGACCGGCACGAAGGGCGAAAGCGCCGTAGAGCTCGCTAGGCGCGTCCTAAGGTTAAAGGCCGATGAGGCCAGAGAGGCGAACGGGATCTCCGGGCTGGGTTATCTCGCTACGGTAAGCGCGGACGAGCTCATGGCCGTCCCCGGGCTTGGTGCCGCTAAGGTGGCTCAGATCAAGGCGGTCGCAGAGCTAGCCAGGAGGTTCGCCCAGGGGGATAACGGTACCCGGGTTACGGCCAGTAATCCAGAGGAGGTTGCCCGGCTCCTGATGCCCGAGATGAGGTACCTCGAGAAGGAGCATTTCAAGGCCGTCCTGCTGAATACCAAGAATCACGTGATAGGGGTGGAGACCATATCCGTGGGGAGCCTCAACTCCTCCATCGTTCACCCGCGTGAGATATTCAAGGAGGCCATCCGCAGGGTAGCCGCCGCTGTTATCCTAGCCCACAATCATCCCAGCGGCGACCCCACGCCCAGCGCGGAGGACATAGCGGTGACCCGCAGGCTCAGGCGGGCGGGGGAGATCTTAGGCATCGACGTACTAGACCACATCATAATCGGCGATAACGAATATGTGAGCCTTCGCGAGCAGGGAGTGCTCTGAAATAGCGGCCAGAGGGGGATACGTGACGGACATGAGATTTCTGTACAACTACCTATCCAGAGACATGGGCATTGACCTCGGTACGGCTAACACCCTGGTCCTCGTCAAGGGCAGGGGGATAGTGCTGCAGGAGCCGTCTGTGGTGGCTATGCAGCGGGAGAACCGCAACATCCTGGCCGTGGGGGAGGAGGCCAAACGGATGATCGGCCGGACCCCCGGCAACATAGTGGCCATCAGGCCCATGAAGGACGGGGTGATCGCCGATTTCGACGTCACCCAGATCATGCTACGATATTTCATAGACAAGGCCCACTCCAGACGTGCCCTCGTAAGGCCCAGGGTAGTGGTCGCCGTGCCCTCGGGGGTCACCGAGGTCGAGAAGAGGGCGGTGATAGACGCTACGCTGCAAGCCGGGGCCCGGGAGGCCTATCTCATCGAGGAGCCCATGGCCGCCGCCATCGGTGCCGGCCTGCCCGTTCACGAGCCCACCGGTAACATGATAGTGGACGTCGGCGGTGGGACGACGGAGGTGGCCATCATCTCCCTGGGCGGCATCGTCACCAGCCGTTCTATTCGGGTCGCCGGCGATGAGATGGACGAGGCCATTGCCAGTTATATCAAACGCACCTACAGCCTCATGATCGGCGAGAGGACCGCCGAGGAGATCAAGACCACCATAGGGTCGGCCGCGGAGGTCGGCGAAAAGGAGACCATGGAGGTGCGGGGGCGCGACCTGGTCACGGGCCTGCCTCGCACCCTGGAGATAAGCGCCGAGGAGGTGCGCGAGGCCCTCGCCGAGCCGGTGGCCAACATCCTCGAGGCCATAAAGGTGACCCTGGAGCGCACTCCGCCCGAACTGGCCGCCGATATCATGGACCGCGGCATCGTCATGACGGGCGGGGGGTCCCTGCTCAGGGGCTTCGACGTCCTGGTGAGCAGGGAGACGGGGATGCCAGTGCACCTCTCCGAAGAGCCCCTCCTCTGTGTGGTTAGAGGAACTGGCAAGGTGCTGGAAGAAATAGAGACCCTGAGGCGGATCCTGGTGACTCCCAAGAAGCTCGGGTGAGGAGGGAGGCGACGCGCTCCCGTGAGCTTTCTCAGACGGCATAAGCAGACCATTTCCGCGGCTCTGGTGGTCGCGGTTACCATCGCTGTCATGGGATTGACCGCCCGGGAGCGGGAACGCATCACCTACCTGGAGGTCGTCCTCCTGGAAATCGTGGCTCCGCTGCAGGGTGCCCTGGAGTTCGTCACCTCCAGCGTCGTGTCTGTCAGCGACTCCATCGCCGAGGTGCGCACCCTGAGGGAGGAGAACAGGCGTCTGGAGGAAGAGGTAGCCCGTCTCAGCCATCTCTTGGATGATTTGGAGGAGCTGAGGCGGGAGAATGAACGACTTCGGGACCTGTTGGGGTTCGCCAGCCGTTATCCCTACGATACCCTGGCCGCTGAGGTTATCGCCAGAAGCCCCGGGAACTGGTTCAGCATCTTGACGATAGATAAGGGCAGCCGAAACGGCGTGGTGGTCGACCTGCCGGTGGTGACCGCGGGCGGCCTGGTGGGCCGGATCGTACGGGTTACGCCGCGAACCTCCACCGTGATGCTCATCACGGACCCCAAGAGCGGCGTGGGAGCCATGATCAGGCGGTCCCGCGACGCTGGCGTGGCCACGGGGCAGCTGGGAAGCGATCCCCTGCTCCTGCTCAAGATGTTCTCCACCAAGGCTGACGTTTCCCCCGGGGATACCGTGGTGACCTCTGGGCTGAGCCAGATCTTCCCCGAGGGGCTGAAGATAGGCACGGTGGTCGAGGTCTTCCAGGGTGAGTTCGGCCTGGTGACCCAGGCGACGGTCCGGCCGGCGGTGGATTTCGACCGCCTTGAGGAGGTCCTGGTGATCTTGGCCTGGCCCCGTGGAGAGGAGGCCCGCTGATGTGGCAGAGGGCGCTCCTCCTCGGCCTCCTGCTCCTGCTGGCTCTCGCCGCGCAGATGACGGTGTTCCATTACCTGAGTGTGGGCGGAGCCCTCCCCGACCTCATGCTCCTGTTCGCCCTCATGTTCGCCCTGAGGCAGGGCCCCAGGAGCGGGCTGGCGGTGGGGGTGGCCGCCGGCCTCCTACAGGACCTGACGACGGGAACCTTTCTGGGCCTCAACGCCCTGACCATCGGGACCGTCGCCTTCCTCATGGGCCTGGTTCAACAGAAGATCTTCCGTGAGAACGTCGCCGTACCCGTCCTATCCTCCATAATCGGCTCGCTCCTTCGGGACGGTATGAGCATGTTCTTTTTGGCCGTCTTCGGGGTCGAGTTCGCCGTGGGAAGGGTCTTCCTCGAGGTGTCCTTCCCGGCGGCGTTGTACAACGGTGCACTCGCCCCTCTCCTGTACAGTCAGCTCTTTGCCACCGACTTCTGGTTGCGCAATCTCTCCTCGGAGGGCTAGCTCATGAGCCGCAGGGAAGAGGAACTTGAACTGATGCGACGACGGGCGACCCACTTTATTCTGCTCCTGGTCGGCCTGTTCTCCATCCTGGTGATGAGGCTCGGCTATCTTCAGATAGTCGAGGGCGCGCGGTATGACCTCCAGGCCCGCGAGAACTACCTGCGCATCATACCCATCACGGCTCGCCGCGGGGTCATTATGGACAGGCATTATCGTCCCATGGCCACCAACAGGCCTGGGTTTGCCGTCTCTATCCTGCCCATGTCAGCTGAGGAGACTGCGAGGACGGTAACGCAGCTCGCGGAGATCCTGGACATGACGGAGGAGGAGATCTGGGAGAGGATAGAGAGACAGCGGGACCTCCTGTACCTCCCCGTAAAGATCAAGTCCGATATCACCCCGGAACAATACACCGCTATAGAGGAGAGGCGGTCTGAGATGCCGGGCGTGGTGCTCGAGGTCCAGTCCCTGCGGGCCTACCCGTTGGGCGATATCGCCGCCCACGTGCTGGGCTACATGGGGGAGATCAACGAGCGACAGCTCCAGGCGATGAGCGACCAGGGCTACAGAATCGGTGATTTCATCGGTCAATCCGGCCTCGAGCGGTACTTAGAGCAGGAGCTTCACGGCAGGGCCGGCGGCAGGCAGGTGGAGATAGACGCCCTAGGGCGCCTGGTGAGGGAGCTTGGGGTGGTTGAACCTGTGCCGGGCAACGATGCGATCCTCACCATCGACGCCGCCCTGCAGCAGCGGGCCGAATACGCTCTGCAGGCCACCCTCTTCCGCAGGCAGGCGGCGGGCTTTGAGGACGCCCGGGCCGGGGCGGCCGTGGTGCTGGACGTGCGCACCGGTGAGATCCTGGCCATGGTCAGCGAGCCGGACTTCAACCCTAATGATTTCGCCACCGGCATCCCCCTCGCCAAGTGGCAGGAGTTGAACACCGACCCGGCCTCGCCGATGGTGAACAGGGCCATCAAGAGCTCCTATCCTCCGGCCTCCACCTTCAAGATGGTCACCGCCGCGGCCGCCCTGGAGGAGGACGTGACCTTCCCCGGGGAGACCTTCGACGCCCGGGGCGGTGTCTATCGGGTTACCGCGCAGGAGGTTAGAAAATGCTGGTACCAGCCTTACGGCGGCCACGGCATCGTCGATATCCCCGAGGCCCTCGCCAAGTCCTGTAACATAGCCTTCTATGAACTGGGGAAGAGGCTTTTCGAAGTCCGAAGCAGGACAAATTCGGAGGTGCTCGCCCGGTACGCCAGGATGTTCGGGCTCGGGGAGGCGACCGGCCTGGAGTCCTTGCCGGGGGAGGCGGTGGGAAGGCTGCCCGATTCGGCTAACAAGGTCGCGGTCGTAGGTGACGCTAACATGTACCTCGGTGACTACTTGAACCTCGCCATCGGACAGGGGTTCATGCAGTACACGCCGCTGCAGATGGCGCGATACGTCGCGGCTATAGCCAACGGGGGCACCATCTACCGGCCTTACCTCATCAAGGAGATTCGATCACCCAGTGGTGAGGTCTTAACACGAAAGGAGCCCGAGGTGGTCTCGCGTCTGGAGGTCTCCCAGCGCACTCTCAAGGCCCTGCAGCTCGGCATGTATCTCACCACCGTCCTCGAGACTGACGAGGGATACGGCACCGCCTTCGGGATCTTCGAGAACCTGGAGGCTGCGGGCATCGCGGTCGCCGGGAAGACCGGCACGGTGCAGCTGGGCTCGGAGGACCTCGAGGACCACGGCTGGTTCGTAGGCTACGCCCCGGCGGACCCCGATCCCTTCGACGCGATCCCTGTTGAGCCCGAGATAGCGGTGGCCGTGATAGTGGAACACGGCGGCGGAGGGGCGGCCGCCGCGGCCCCGGTGGCGCGCGAGATCTTCGAGTATTATTTCCGCTCGAGGCTGCCGGAACCCACCTTCCCGCCCCGCCTTCCCGACCAGATGCTGCCGGCACCCTAAGCCTCTTTTTTCACCTACAGGAAGGAATTTCCATGGCCCTGCAAGAACTGAATAGTTGTTACCGTTGGGGGTGGGTCTATGAGAGATCCCGGGCGGCCAGGAGATTCACCGCGGGAGATCCTGCTGCACCTGCCGGACGGTCAGGATTTCTCCCGCGCCCTTGAGGCGCTGGACAGGCAGCTATCGGGAGCCGATCCTATGGATGTCGTGGTGGACATCGGCACCCGAAAGCTCTCGACCCGGGAACTGCTTCGTCTAGAGGAGGCCATCTCCAGACACGGTTCAAGGCTACTACGAGTTACGGAATCCCCCAGCAGGAAGGGCGGCTCGACCCTGCGGATAGTGGGTTCGTCGGGGAGCCGTCACCGTGAGGTGGTAGAGGAGGAGTCCCAGAGGCCTTCGGAGGACTTCGAGCGGACGCTGCTCCACAAGGGTGTTCTCAGGGCCGGGCAGATGATCAAGTACGGCGGCAACGTGGTCATCCTGGGCGACGTTAACCCGGGAGCGGAGGTCATTGCCGGCGGCGACGTGGTGGTGGTGGGAACGGTTCGAGGGCTAATCCACGCTGGCGCACGGGGAAATTCCGCCGCCATCGTGGTAGCCCTGCGTCTCGATCCAGTGCAGCTGCGTATCGGCAGGCACTTCTCGCGTCGGCCCGAGGACGGGCCGACGGAGGAGGGAGGGCCTGAGATGGCCTGGGTGCAGGACGGGAGGATCGTCGTCGAAGAATACAGGAGCGACGTGAGGAGGAGGTAGACAGGTGGGTACGGCGCTCGTGGTGACCTCCGGTAAGGGCGGAGTGGGCAAGACGATGGTTACGGCCAACCTAGGAGTAGCGCTTGCTGAGCTCGGGAAGCTGGTGGCTATGGTGGACATGGACGTGGGCCTCAGGAACCTGGACATCATAATGGGCCTTGAAAACCGCATCGTCTACGACCTCAACGACGTAATCGACGGACAGTGCAAACTGCAGCAGGCCCTGATCATGGACAAACGCTTCGATAACCTGTATTTGCTTCCCGCGGCGCAGACTCGGGACAAGAGCTCGATAACCAGCCGACAGATGCGCGAGCTCTGCGCAGAGCTCAAGGACCGGTTCGATTTCGTGCTCCTCGATTGCCCGGCCGGGATCGAACACGGCTTCACAGTGTCGGTGGCCGGGGCGGATGAGGCCATAGTGGTGACCACCCCAGAGCTGAACGCGGTTCGCGATGCCGACAGGGTCATAGGCCTGCTGGAGGCCGCCGGCCATAGGAACCCTTACCTGATCATCAACCGGGTGCGACCCCGGCTCGTTAGGCGTAATCAGTCCCTCAGGGTACAAGAGGTAGTGGACATCCTGGCCGTGGGGCTTCTCGGCGTAATCCCCGAGGACGAACGGGTGGTGGCCTCTATGAACCTCGGCGAGCCGGTGGTGTTGTACGGCGGGGAGGTGGCCCACGCCTTCCGAGACATAGCGCGGCGTATGCTGGGGGAG
The DNA here is from genome assembly GCA_002375895.1 of Firmicutes bacterium UBA3576. Lineage (GTDB taxonomy): Bacteria > Bacillota > Sulfobacillia > UBA3569 > UBA3569 > UBA3569. The sequence continues at coordinate 6,776 of DFND01000062.1, read as the reverse complement.
GAGGTACCGATGCTGCCCGTCGAGGAGGGCCGCGGGGTCCTGGGCGCCCTCCGTAGGATGATGGGGATCGGCTGAAGGCTCGTCGAGACTGCTCCCCCGGAAATCTCTGCAAGATGCAGGCTCATGCCCCGTAAGGTATAATGAACCCGGGGCGAGTTATACGATGTGGACGCGGAAACGCCTTGTGAGGAACATAGATTTCACCCTGCTGGGGCTTGTGGTCCTGATCATGGTCGTCGGGCTGGTGATCATCGGCAGCGCCACCCAGGCACAGAAGGGCAATACCCATTACATCACCATGCAGGGAATATGGATCCTGCTCGGGCTGTCGGCCATCCTCATTGTGCTGACTATCGACTACACTGAGTTTTATCGTCTCTCCTACTTGCTGTATGTCCTCAACTTGTTGATGCTCCTCGCGGTTCTATTAATCAGCGAGCCCATTCAGGGATCACAGCGCTGGTTGGTCTTCGGGCCGGTGAGGATCCAACCGTCGGAAATAGCCAAGATCTTCGTTATCCTCACTCTCGCCGCCCATCTTGCCCGTAAACGGGAGCTAAAAAGCTGGTTTGATCTGGTTCCGGCCTTTATCCACGTGTCCCTTCCCATGCTCCTCATACTGAGACAGCCGGACCTGGGCACCGCCATGGTTCTCCTGGGGATCCTGATGGGGATGCTGTTCATAGCCGGCTTCCCCCTGCGGCGCCTCGCCCTGCTCGTCTTCGGCGGCCTGGCCCTGGCCGTTGGCAGCATCTGGGCGCACCTGAGGTTCGGCCTGTGGCTCCCCCTGAAGGACTACCAGATTGACCGTCTCCTCGTGTTCATCGACCCCGAAGGCGTGAACCCGCTTACCACCGGCTATCATCTACGGCAGTCCAAGATCGCCATCGGGTCCGGAGGCGCCCTGGGCAAGGGGCTCTTCCAGGGCACTCAGAACAACCTAAACTTTCTCCCCGAGCAACACACCGACTTCATCTTCTCGGTGGTGGGCGAGGAGCTGGGCTTCGTGGGCGCCTGTGCCATACTGCTGGTGTATCTACTTATCCTCTGGCGGGGCATGGTCATAGCAGCCTCGGCCAAAGATAGGTACGGTATGCTGGTAGCCGCCGGGGTGGTGACGATGATCGCCTTCCAGGTCTTCGTAAACGTGGGCATGACCGTCGGCATAATGCCCATCACCGGACTTCCCCTGCCCTTCGTAAGTTACGGTGGGAGCTCCCTCCTCACTAACGCCATCGGTATCGGCCTCCTGTTGAACATCTATCTGCGGCGGCACAAGATCCGGTTCTAGCTGGCCCGTCACTTGGTCGAGGGCACGTCGCCCCGCTGGTTCATGAACAGGCCGGCTAATATTGCGGCTATGGCGACGAGGACGAGGCCCGCAGCGAAGATCGGCAGGGCGCCTGCCTCGAAGGCCAGCCCGAAGACGGGTGGGCCGGTGGCCGCGCCGAGGAATCGTACGGTGCCGTACAGGGCCGTCACCGCTCCCCGTCCACTGCTGCCCGCCGCGCTGGTTATGAAGGTGTTCAGGGCGGGCAGGATGAGCCCGTTGCCGAGCCCCATGACCGCCGTGGCGCCAGTCAGCAGCACGACGTCCCTCAGGAGGTACACACCTATTACAGCTGCCCCCATGATCACCAGTCCCCCCACTACCAGCGCCCTAAGCCAGGCGGCCTCCCGCTTCTGCATGACGGTGCCTGAGAGCCAGGAGGTCACGGCCATGACGAGGACCGGGATGGCGATAACAAATCCCTTGACGAAGCCCTTGATTCCGTACCTCGTCTCCAGGATATCGGAGAAGTAACTCAGCACCCCGAAGAGGAGAAAGAGGACCACCAGCGCGGCGAGGAAGCTGGCCGCCAGCGATGGCCCCTTTCTCTTGAGGACCTCCATCAGGCCGGAGCCGTAACCGCCCCTCTTCTTCCTCCCCGGCTCGGGCACGAGGAGGGCCACGCCTAGCGCAGAGGGCCACGCTAGGAGGGGATAGACGAAGAAGGGGGCAAACCAGGTGATGAGGGCAGCGGCTGAACCGATAACGGGACTGACGACCTTCCCGAGCCCATTTGCCGCCTCTAGTAGGCCCATGGCCTTGCTGCGCTCCTCGCTCTGGAAGATGTCCCCTGCCAGGGCCAGGGCTATTTGATAAGTCCCTCCTGCGCCGATGCCCTGCACCACCCGGCCGAGCAGTATGGGAAGGTAGGGGTCAGGCAGGAGGGCCGGGGCGATGCCCGCGATCCCTCCGCCGAGCCCGAAGAGCACCAAGCCAGGCACCATCACCGCTTTGCGCCCTACCCTGTCCGACAGGTATCCGCCTACCGGAATCGCGAGGCCGGCGGCCACGGAAAAGGCGGTGATTACGAGCCCTACGCGGAAGGGGGTCATATCCAGGGCCCTCTGGATGGCGGGGAGGACGGGGATGAGCATGGAGTTCGAGAGCACCATGACGAAAGGAACCGAGGAGAGAACGGCGAAGGGCAGCTTCATGGCCGGCTTCAATTCTTCTACCTCCCTCTGAACAAAATGTCCCCCCGCCAAGTTGGGGATATACAGGTTTTGGGTGTGTGACCTCCGTCCCAAGTCCGGCGGGATGTGAATATCCTGAACGCAGAATCAGGATGCGGAGGGGGAACTGAGCATGGACAGGAGCGCCTTTCACGACGTCTTAACGCAGCCGCTGCCGGGACGGGAGGTCAAGCCCCGTGTCAGGGGAATTACGATGGTCATCGATAAGGGTTTGGGACTGGGTGAGACTCGGGAGCTTCTGCTCAAGGCCTCCAGCTACATCGACATGATCAAGTTCGCCTTTGGGACCTCGGTGCTCTATTCACAGCAGGTCCTGCGCGGGAAGATCGAGCTCATCAAGTCCTTCGGCCTTGACGTGTACCCGGGTGGGACCCTACTGGAGATAGCTCTCTTTCAGAACCGAGTGGCGGAATTCCTCGACCGCTGCGTCGACCTCGGCTTCACCTTGATCGAGGTCTCCGAGGGCACCCTGGACGTTATGCCGCGCACCCGGCAATCGCTGATCGCCGCGGCCCTGAAGCGGGGGTTCAGGGTGCTCACCGAGGTGGGGAAGAAGGACCCGGGCTTTCGCCTCACCACGGCCAAGATACGGGAACAGATCCAGCGTGACCTGGACGCTGGGGCCTTCCGGGTGATCATTGAGGGACGCGATTCCGGGCGCGGCGTGGGGATATACGATGAGAGGGGCGAGATACGGCAGGAGGAACTCGAGAAGGTCCTCTCGGCCGTCGACGACGCCGACTACCTGATCTGGGAGGCGCCCCAACCCAAACAGCAGCGACACCTGATAGCTCTCTTCGGCGGTAACGTCAACCTCGGCAACATCCAGCCCAACGACGTCATCACACTGGAGTCCATGCGCACCGGTCTCCGCTCCGATACCTTCCGGTTGGTAGTGGAGAGGGCTGGCGCCGCGGCGGGGTCCTAGGGGGACCTGCGGCATGGGCCTTATTTACCTCGTGCGGCACGGCACGACGGACTGGACCCTGGCGGGAAGATTACAGGGGAGAACCGATATCCCCCTGAACTCCCTGGGGCTGGAGGAGGCGGCGAGGTTGGCCCGTTATCTGGCCGGTCGCCGTATCGACCGTGTCTTCACCAGCCCGCTCCTTAGGGCGAGGCAGACGGCTCAGGTTCTGGGGATGGCCTTTGGGCTCACTCCCGAAGTGCACCCCGACCTCCAGGAGATGTGCTTTGGGTCCCTGGAGGGCCTCACCCGGGGGGAACTAGAGGCTATGATCCCGGGTTTTCGCCGGAGGTGGCAGGAGGATCCCTACTCGCTCACCTTCCCCGGCGGCGAATCCTTCGCCGAGGTGGATGACCGCGTCCAGTCTCACCTCCGGGAGTTGATGGGCCGCGGTGACGTAGCCACGGTAGTGGTCACTCACGGGCAGGTGATACGCAGCGGCGTACGTCTCAGCCTTGGGCTTCCCGGGAAGAGGCGGCACTGCTTCGCCCTCTCCCACGGTTCGCTCACTCTCATGGAATACGCGGCGGGGCGCCTCCGGCTCCTGAGCCTGAACGTGTCCCCATGAGGACCCGCGCGGCCCCCGAGCCGCGTCCTTCTTGGTGAACCGCAGCCTGGTAGATAGGGACTTCATCCCCCGATGGGAATATTCTCCTCTTGGACAAAATATAATCTTATGAGCGAGGGGGGAGAGCCCGTGGTCAGGCGGCGGACGCCCAGCAGTTTTAGACGCTTGCGGGCCGGTTGGCGCGCCCGCATCGTGGAACGGCTTTATAATTCCCGGCTTGCTCGGCAAATCGTGGTCTCGGCGGCGATATTCCTCCTGGTCTTTACCATCCACGCCATACCCCTGGCCCCCTTCAGGGCCCTCGACCAACTTATCTGGAAGGCCATTAATACGCCCTATGACTTCGCCGGGACCCTGCGGCGAGCCACCGATGTGGAGGTATGGGCTGACCTGGCGGACAGATATGGCCTGAACGTGCCCTTTCTCAACCAGTCGAGCTCGGCCGACGAGACCGTGCAAGGCTCTTCCGTCGGCGAGCTCTTGATGCCGGTCAACGGCGAGATCACATCTGCCTTCGGGTGGCGGGACCATCCCATCACCGGCCAGCGGGAGCTGCACGAGGGACTCGACATTTCAGCGCCGGAGGGCACGCCCGTCTTGGCCGCGGCCGGGGGCGTCGTCCGGGTGGTCAGGAAGGACGAGGAGTACGGTAAGGTGATCGAGATCGACCACGGGGGCGGGCTGATCTCCATCTACGCCCACCTGCGGGAGGTCTTCGTCCTGGCCGATCAGGAGGTCAAGCAGGGCGATGTCATCGGAGAGGTGGGGATGACCGGCAACGTGACGGCCCCGCACCTACACTTCGAAGTCCGTCAAAACGGCCTGGCCATAAACCCCGCATCGCTGTTCGCTCCCGCCAATGAATGACTTTTCCGGCCGGTGAATTGGACGAGCTCTCCGGAGGCGTCTCATGTTAGTGGGAACCCTGTTCGGAGTACAAGTGAGGATAAACCTCCTCTTCCTGGCCCTGTTGACCTTCTTGGGAGCAACAGGCTACTTCGCCCACGCCCTACTCCTCCTCTGTGCCATCGTGACCCATGAACTGGCCCACCTCTTGGTAGCGGTCAGCTACGATTACCCGGTAGAACGGGTGGAGCTCTTTCCCTTCGGCGGCCAGGCGCAGCTCACCTACCTTCCTTACAGGCCCGGAGCCCGTGAGGCCGTGGTGGCGATGGCGGGCCCGCTCAACAACTTCCTGTTGGCCGCCCTGGCCTCAGTGCTCATGGACACCACTGGCTGGCGCCACGACCTCGTCCTGTATTTCTACCAGACAAACCTCATCATCGCCTGTTTCAACCTCCTGCCGGTGCTGCCCCTTGACGGCGGGCGCATCGTCAGAGCCCACCTCCTGGGCAGGATCGATTACGCCCGGGCCACTCGCCGTCTAGTGGCCGCCGCGCGGGCGGCATCCCTTGTCCTGACCTTCGTGGCGACCATCGCCGTGCTGTTTGGGTACCTGTACATTAACGCCTACATCCTGGCCCTGTTCCTGTGGTGGGCTGCGGGGCGGGAGCGCGCCAAGGGGGTGATGAGCCAGATGAGGTTTCTCCTGCGCAAGAAGCAGAGGGTTCTCGAAGAGGGCCTCGTGCCCGTGACCACCCTCCTGGCCGTGGAGTCCACCCGTACCAGGGTGTTGCTGGAGCGCATCGCGCCCCGACGCTACCACATCGTGGAGGTGGTGGATCGGGACATGCGCTCCCTCGGGACCCTGACGGAGACGGAGCTTCTCGAGGGAGTAGCTGCCTTGGGGGCCGACTCCCGTGTGGGCGAGATTCTGGCCCGTAAGGGCCGGCGTTGAGCCCATACTAAGCGGGTGCGTCCACACGACTGGAGCTACAGGAGCTTGAAGCTTCGGCGGCTTCACTTTAATCCCGAGCCGGGCCTGGACCCGGTTGAGCTCACGGTAGCGGAGCGCCAAATCAGAGGATTAAACGTCCATCAAATCCTGTAAGTTTTCCTTGAGAAAGGGATAGAAGTCCATGTACGTAATCCAGGTCTTTTCTCTGTATTGATATAGTTCTTCTCTGTCCCTGCAGAATAGTATCCTGCCCTGGGAGGCGTAGTAACTAAAACTCAGCGTAGCGGAGTTCAATTGGTGGATATCCACGGGGATATTTAGAATGCCGGTGAGTCTTGTGCTTAACTCAACGCAGATATCTAGCCTGACATCCTGAGGTGTCTTGTCCTCAAAGTATACGGCCACGTCTATGTCGTGAAAGGAATGGTCGTGGGCAAAAGAGCCGTGCAGAAAGGCAAACCTTATGGCTTTGATTTCATCTAGCTCTCCTGCTATTTTTGCGGCAATCCCTTCCTTCTCCTCAGGAGTGAGGGTAATGGGGCGCAGAGAATCTTCAATCATTCTCTTTCTCCTCAGCTTCCCTTAAAATTTTGCGGATTTCACCTACAAAGGCCTCCACATCCGATAGGTCCTCCCGCATGCTTCTCAACATTCTACGATCGTCAACTTCGCCGTAACCGTGAAGCAAGAGATTGCGGAACCTCGCCATTTGAGCGAGCCTTCGTGCCAGCCGACGATCTAGGATATCTTCTTCTCCTAATAGCATAAACGCCTCCGCATGTCAACGGCCACTTAGGAATGTCCACTTTCGGACAAGAAAAGTAGCCACCCCCGCCTGTTCTTCTCTGACCTTTCTTTCATGTACCGCACCCTCTGTGAGGGAGGGGCCTCTCCCCCGTAGGGGGAGAGGGAAAACTGCC
>DFND01000005.1 GCA_002375895.1 Firmicutes bacterium UBA3576 | reverse complement strand
GGTGCGTCCCATCGGAAACGCAGCACACCGCGGCGCCGTTATGGCCCTGATGTCTCGGCGCCTGCGCTCAGAGGCGAGGGGTATCGCCCGCGCGGTGGAGCACGTGGAGCTCTCAGCTCATCCCCGTTTTCAGCAGTCCTTCGTGGCCAACATCGCCTTTCCACCGGGGGGCGGGGGGAGTGCGTAGGGTCGACAGGGTTCGCAGGGCCCTCTCGGGTCGTCCCGTGGACCGGGTGCCGCGGGGTGAGCTGGTGATCAGTGACGAAGTGGTGGGGGGCTTTCTGAAGGTGGAAGAGGTGACCGTGGCGGATAGGGTGGCCTTCGCCGCGGCCCTCGACCTCGATGCCGCCGTCACCCCCGACCTCGAGGAGGTAGAGGCCTGGCTTGACGCCGGCTTCTTCCTCTTCGGTCTGGTTGACGGGCCCTTCTCCCACGCGCTCCGAACCCTGGGCTTCGAGGGTCTCATGCTCGGCCTGGATAGGTGTACGGGCCTCCTCGAGGAAGGGACGTATCTGGCCCGCGAGAGGGCCCGCGCCTTCCTTGAGGCCGGAGCCCACGGCATCGTCGTGGCCGACGACATCGCCTACTCCCGTGGCACCTACGTTAACCCGCGCTGGCTTGGCGAACAGCTCTTCCCGAGGTTATGTCGCCTGACCACCAGCCTCCTCGCTAGTGAGGCCACCCTGTTCCACTCCGACGGGGACATCAGCGCCGTCATCGGGGACGTGGTGGAGGCCGGTTTTTGCGGCCTCGTGGGGCTGGACTGCCTGTCGGACCCGCGCGGGCTGCAGGAAAGGTATGGCCTGATCCTGTGGGGCGGGTTCGACCTGGACTTCCTCCTGCGAGCAGAGCCCCAGGAGATATCCTCGGCCGCTCGTGCTCTCGAGGCCGACCTGGGACGGGGAGGACGTTACATCTTCGGGACCGACGGCGGGTTAATGCCGGGGATCGGGCGCGAGAGGCTGTTGGCGCTTTACGGGAAGACCGTGTAGCCATGGCCTCGGCATCTTGATACCCGCCCTCCGACCCTTACTGATCGAGGACTCAGCGCTACCAGACGACGCCCTCCTGCTACCTGCTCTCCAGCGCCTACATCACACGCCATGAGGAGCCGAGATAACTTCCCAAGATACACCTTCCATCAGAGGATCCTGCGGCTGGGGAGCCCCTCGCATGAGGGCGGGGCCAGAGCCTTGAAGGGGTTGCCGGGGCTTCGTGGTGACGGAGTCTCGAGACATAATGGGAGGTGAGTTCCAGATCATGGCGAGGAAGCTCACGATTCTTGACCTTCAGGAGAAGAAACGCAGGGGCGAGCCCATCACCATGCTCACGGGGTACGACTACCCCACCGCCCTGCTGGAGGACCGGGCCGGGGTAGACATAATCCTGGTGGGCGACTCGCTAGGGATGACGGTGCTGGGGATGGAATCGACCCTCCCCGTCACCATGGACATCATGGTCACCATGAGCCGGGCGGTTACGCGGGCTGTGAAGAGAGCGTTCGTGGTGGGCGACATGCCCTACATGAGCTACCAGACCGGCAAGCGCGACGCCATCATCAATGCCGGCAGGCTGATGCAGGAGGCCGGGGTGGATTGCGTCAAGCTCGAGGGCGGAGTCGAGATGGCGGAGACGGTGGAGGCCCTCACCAAGGCCACGATACCCGTGATGGGGCACATCGGCCTGACCCCTCAGTCCATGTCCCAGCTCGGCGGCTTCAGGGCCCAGGGGAGGGACGCGAAGGCCGCCAAGGCGTTGCTGGACGACGCCTTAGCCCTGGAGAGCGCAGGGGCTTGTATGATACTCCTCGAGGGCATCCCGCCGGAGGTGGGCCAGGCCATAACCGAGAGATGTTCGGTTCCCATCATAGGGATAGGCGCGGGACCCCATTGCGACGGTCAACTGCTCATAGTTCACGACATGCTAGGGTTCTTCGATAAGTTCACCCCGAAGTTCGTGAAGAAGTACGCCGATATGAACGTGATCATCACGGAGGCCATTGGGCGGTACATAGACGACGTATTCGCTGGGCGCTTCCCGGGCCCCGAGCACTGCTACGCTATGAAGGAAGGCGAGCTGGAGAAGTTCAGGGAGCTTCTGGACAGGACTTAGGATGGATAGGCAGAACCTGGGAGCCCCGGGGGAGAGGAGGGCCCCTCTAAGGTGAGCAATGCCCTCCCTAGTGAGGGGATGGACATGGTATCAAGACAGCTGCTCAGGCAACTCAAGGATATCCTAGGCTCGGACGGGCTGCTCTCAGACCCCGCCGACCTCGTGGGTTACGCCGGCGACGCGGCGGGCGGACTGCCCGAGGTGCTGCCCGACGTCGTCGTGCTGCCCACCCAAACCGAACAGATCTCCCGCATACTCACCCTGGCCTCTGCACACAGGGTGCCCGTGTACCCGCGGGGCGCCGGTACCAACCTCAGCGGCGGCGTGGTGCCCCTGGAGGGGGGCATTGTCCTCTGCACCGTGAGGATGGACCGGATCAGGCGCCTCGACCCCGTGGACATGTACGCGGTGGTCGAGCCCGGGGTGGTCATAGAGGACCTGAACCGACGGGCCGGCGAGCACGGCCTCCTCTACCCCCCGGACCCGGGCTCGGTGGCCACGGCCACCATGGGCGGCAGCGTGGCCGAGGGTTCGGGCGGCCTGAGGGGGTTGAAGTACGGGGTGACGCGGGACTACGTCCTGGGCCTCGAGGTGGTCCTGGCCGACGGTCGGGTGGTCAGGGTGGGGGGCAGGACCATCAAGAACGTCACCGGCTACGACCTAGTGAGGCTGTTCGTGGGCTCGGAGGGGACCCTGGGGGTGATTACCGAGATCACCGTGAGGCTCATCCCCGCCCCCGAGGCCTCTGCCACCTTCCTGGCAACCTTCGACGACCTGGGTCGGGCCGGCCGTGCCGTGGCCGACATAGTGGGGGCGGGGGTGTTGCCCGCCACCCTGGAGATAATGGACGATTACACCCTCGCCTGCGTAGAGGAGCACGCGGCGCTGGGCCTCCCCACCGACGCCGCCGCCCTGCTCCTCATCGAGGTGGACGGCCCGAGGGAGACGGTGGAGATAGAGGCCGCGACGGTAGAGGAGGTGTGCGCCCGTGCCGGCGCCCGGTCGGTGCAGCGGGCCCGTGACCGGGCCGAGAGGGACCGCCTCTGGGCCGCGCGACGGGCCGCCCTGCCGGCCCTGGCCCGCAGGAGGCCGGTCACCATCCTGGAGGACATCACGGTGCCGCGCAGCAAGGTGGCCGAGATGCTGACCTTCATCAGGGAGATCGCTGCGCGATACGGCCTCGAGATAGGGACCTTCGGCCACGCCGGGGACGGTAACCTCCATCCCACCATCCTGGTGGACGAGATCGACGACCGGGTCGAGGCCGCCGTCAGGGCGCTGGTGGGCCGCGCCCTGGCCCTAGGGGGCACCCTTTCGGGCGAGCACGGCATCGGCATGGCTAAGGCGCCCTTCCTGGTCGAGGAGCTGGGCCGCGAGGGGGTGGCCCTGACCTCGACCATCAAGAGGGCCCTCGACCCCCTCAACATCCTGAACCCCGGGAAGTTCCCCGGGAGGTGGCGGGGTTGAGGTACGCGGGCCCCGGGGCCACGGCCCAGGCTGAGCGCTGCATGCGGTGCGGCAACTGCCAGGCCGTCTGTCCCGTGTACCGGGAGGAGCGGCTTGAGTCGGGCGTGGCCAGGGGGCGGCTGGCGGCCATCAGGCGATTGCAGGCTGGGGAGCTTGAGCCCGACGACGCCCTGTACAAGCGAGTATTCAAGTGTACCCTGTGCATGGCCTGTGAGGCCCATTGCCCCTCGGGGGTGAGGACCCAGACGGCCTTCCTGGGGGCCCGGGAGGCCCTGGCGGACAGGACGCCCCTGTTCAAGGGCCTGGTCTGTAGGGTGCTGCAGGGGGGCCCGGGAGATACCGCCCGCGCCCTGAAGGCCGCCCGTCTGGTTCAGAGGGCCGCCTTCGCCACCTTAGGCCGGGACCACTTACGGCCCCGGCTTCCCCTTGGGCTCTTCTTCCGCCGCATAATCCCCCAGGTGGCCCCCCGGCCCCTGACGGCTGGGCCGGAGGTCTACCGGCCCGCCGGCAGGCCCCGAGCCAGGGTGGCCTTCTTCACCGGGTGTATGCTCAACTACGTCTACGCCCGGACCGGGCGAGCGGTGGTTCAGGTGCTCGTGGGCCTGGGCTTTGAAGTGGTGGTCCCGCGAGGGCAGCACTGCTGCGGGACGCCCCTGCTCGCGGCCGGCAAGACCGGCGCGGCCCGCGAACTCGCCAGGTACAATGTAACCTTGTTCTCTGAGGTTCGGGCCGACCTGGTGGTGACGGCCTGTGCGAGCTGCGGCGGCGCCCTCAGGCACGGGTTTTCGGACCTCACGGGTGCGGAGGAGGCCCGGGCCCTGGCGGAAATTGCGTGTGACTTCGCCATGCTCATCGCCGATGGGAGGTTGTCCACCGGCTTTCGCGGCGCGGTAACCTACCACCATCCCTGTCACCTGATCCGGGGACAGGGGGTATCGGAGGAGCCCGTCGCCCTCTTGGAGGGGCTCGGGGGAGCGCAGTATGTGGCGTCGGCCGACGCCGACAGCTGCTGTGGGGGAGGGGGGACCTTCTCCCTGGAATATTACGGGCTGGCCAGGCGAATCGGGGCCCGGAAGGTCAGCGCCGCCCTCAAGGCCGGGGCACGGGCCCTGGTGACCGAGTGTCCGGCCTGCGTCATGCACCTCACTGACTGTGTGCACCTGGCCGGGGCACCGCTCGAGGTCCTGCACCTGGCCGACTTACTGACCCTGGAGGGAGAATCGGCAGGATGTCTGACTTGAATCTGTTCATAGAGAGGGCGACCGCCGCCGGAGCGGTGGTCAAGGTCGCCGCCGACCGACGGAGGGCGCTTGCCCTGGCACTCGATTCGGTGGGAAGGGGGCCCGTGGCCCTGGCCCCCTCGGCCCTGGCCGGGGAGCTCGGCCTGGCGGAAGCCCTGGAGAGGGCCGGCGTGGAGTCCGTCGACGCCGGGGACCCCGCGGCGGTCGCCACCGCGGCGGTGGGCATCACCGAGGCCGACGCGGCAGTGGCCGCTACGGGCACCCTCTTCAGCGACTCCACTGCCGTGGAGGGCCGCTTGGCCTCTACCCTGCCTCCCCGGCACGTGGTCCTGTTGAGGCGTGACCGGGTAGTCGCGACCCTGGGCGAGGTGCTGGGACGACTGGCCGGGGGCCCGCCGCCCTTCTGCGCCTTCACGACGGGCCCGAGCCGTACCGCCGAC
>DFND01000051.1 GCA_002375895.1 Firmicutes bacterium UBA3576 | reverse complement strand
GGGCCTTCCTTATTGGCCAAAAGTGGCTACTTTATCTGTCCGGAAGTGAACACTTTAGTTGTCCATTTATGGTCATTTTAATATGGCCGGTAACAAATTTCAGGGGGAACAGCTACTGCCTCCGAGGGCAGCTCCTCTCAGGCTGCCTTCAGCAACCGCCAGAGGATCTAGCCCTTTGCGCTGCAGCAGGGCCGGCTGGCACGGGTCATCGAAACGGGGCGAAGAGCGAGACTCCCTGTTGGGGGAACGGTGGTGCTTCCTGCCACTCCTCGCGCTGACGGTGATTCGGGGTCGTCTGGAGGGGGCCCGGGAGCAGGGTGTTCAAGACCGGTAAGTATAGTCCGGCATTTTTTCGAGTACGGTATGGCTCCACCATCCTCATAGCCATCGGTACGGACGGCACTTGGCAAAAAGCGACAGGACTATGCAGGAAGAAGGCTGCAATTTACAGAAGAATGCATCGAATCAGCCGGAATGGCTATAGTTTGCTAACCGTAGTCACCTCAAGTCTCGGGTGTTGCGCCTGCGTTTTGACTTGCTTCCTTCGGAGGGGTGGCAAATATGGTGCGGTTCTTGCATACCGCCGACTGGCAGTTAGGGGCTAAACTGGCCTTCTTGAAAGAGAAGGCCGAGGATGCCAGGGAGACACGGCTGGAAACGGTACGTCGGGTTATGAAATTGGCCAAGGAGCTGGACGTTGACTTTGTAGTCATCGCCGGCGACCTCTTTGAGGACCACTCAGTTGGCTCAAGCGTAATTAGAGAAGTAGTTTCACTTTTTCACGACCCCACCCTACCCGTCTTCGTCTTGCCCGGAAATCACGACCCCCTGGTCCCGGGTGGGATCTGGGACAGGGCAAACTGGAACGATAGGCCAAGTAACATTCATTTCCTGGACAAACGGGAGCCTATTCCGGTGATCGCAAGAGAAGACGTGCTACTTTATCCCTGTCCCTTAGAGCAGAAAGCCAGCAATCTTGATCCCACCGCCTGGATTCCGAAAAGGGACCAACAAACGCAAGATGCCATTCGCATTGGAGTCGCCCACGGCTCCCTGAATATATGGAATAAAGATGTCAACTTCCCCATTCCTCCAGACCGTGCTGTCGTGTCAGAGTTGGACTACCTGGCATTGGGCGACTGGCATTCTTATTTCTCCCACCGAGACCGGACTTACTATAGCGGAACACCTGAACCAACTGGATTTGAGGAGAAGGGAGCCGGGAAAGTCCTCGAGGTAGAGATTGGCGGGCCGGGACAAATACCGAAGGTTACCCGGCACGATGTGGCCGCGCTCACATGGGAGCAGCAGGAGTACGACGTGGCCGGCAAAGATGATCTGGAAGAGCTTCTGCGTCGGGCCGATGAATTGAAAGCCCCAGAAAGGACCCTCTGGCGGGTAAAGCTCAAAGGCGTCGCCGATCTGGATGCCATTTCTATCATCGGTGAAATCGAAGCTCTGCTTAAGGAACGCCTATACTTCCTTGACCTGGACTCAAAGGGGCTCAAGCCGGCAGTTTCACCTGAGCAGCTAGAAGCCCTCATACCTGCCGGCCCCGTGGGGGAAGCGGCGCAGGATCTTCTGGCTCTTTCTCAGGGCAAGATCCGCAACGAGATAGCCCAAAAGTATGCGAATGTCGACCCGTCTGTGGTACAGCGGGCGCTGCAGCTACTCTACGGGCTTGTTAAGGAGGGGTCGGCTTGAAGCTCACGCAGCTCAGCGTCAAGAAATGGCGTAGTTTCAGAAAGGAAGTTAACATAGAATTCGATGACCGCATCACGGTGATTTCAGGCCCCAACGAGTGCGGAAAATCAACCCTGATCGAGGCCGCCGTCCGCGGGTTGTTCGACAGGCACACGGCGAGGGGCCGGGGAGTTGAATCTCTGAGGCCTTGGGGAAGCCTTTTGGCCCCGGAAGTTGTGGTCACTTTCAGAGTCGGCGGCGAACGCTACCAGATCAAGAAACGGTTTCTTGACCAGCCGATGAGTGAGCTTTCGCGGTGGATAGGAGGAAAGTGGGAACTAATTGCGGAAGGCGATGCGGCCGATCGAACAGTTCTTGAGCTGGTCGGTGGAGCGATGCCGCGCTCTGGCTTGAGCGAATCCAAGCACCATGGTATCGTCCAAGCCCTGTGGGTCCCACAGGGCAGCACTGAATTCCCGAGCGCCTGGAATGCGGAGGTCACCGACGCACTCGAAGCTGCTATCGAAACTGCGACCGAGACGGCGGAGACCAATGCCCTTGAGCAGCAGATCCGGGACGAACACCTCCAGCGATTGACGCGATCTCAGGGAAAACCCAGGAAAAACAGCGAACTGGCCAGGGCCATGGAAGAGCTGCGGGACGTAAAGAGGAATTACGATGAAATAGTCCGGCAGCGCATAGCCCTGGAAGAGAAATTTGGCCGCCTAAAAGAATATCAAAAGGAAATAAGGCAAATTGAAGAGGACTACCGCGAAGCAAAGCAACGCCTGGAAGACATTGAAGAACAGGTCAAGAAAGCCGAAGAGCACAGGGATCTGCGCCTGAGCATGAAAGATCAGGTGAAACAGCTCCAGAATGATTATGATATCCTATCTAAACGCTTGACGGCCATTCAGGATACCCAAAAAGCTATCAAGACAGCTCGAGAGACAAAGGGCGTTCTTGAGACAAATAGAGAGCAGCTTAAGTCGGATATCAGTCACGAAAAGGCCGTTCAGAAGAAGTTAACAGAAGAGTTGGGCGCGAAGCGGAAAGAAAGAGGCCGAATTGAGTCAGAGGTCAGCACTCTTCGCGACCTGTTACATGCTCGTGACCTCAAGCATAAGTAAGATGGATGATTTCCGCAACGTCCTCCGCGCAGCAGAAGAAACGCTTAAGGAGCTCAGAGAGATTGAGGGGGCGATGGCTGCTTCCCTTTTCCCTTCAGACGCCGACGTGAAAAAAGCACGCGAACTCGACAGAAAAGTCCGCGACGGAGAAGCAGCCCTGCTAGCTCAGGGGCTCACCCTGCAAATCTCCGGTAAGCAACAAGTAACTGCCCAGGTCGCTCTCGACGACCATGCGCTGGAAACCATCATCCTGGACCCGGGCGGTTCACGGGAGCTCCACGCCGGCACGAAGATACTGGTGGAAATTCCTGAGCTGCTCAGCTTTACAGTGACGAGCGGCAGCGACCAGGCGCGGAAAGTGCTGGAGGATTTGGAGCGGAATCGAGAAGCACTCCGGGATCTGCTGGCTCAATTCGATGTTGCCGGCCTGGATGAGCTGGAGGAAAGGCAGAGAGAGCGCGAGGAATATGAAAGCCGACTCAACGGTCTACGAGAACGTTTAGGACATCTGCGGCTAGAGGGAGATACTGAAAAGTTGCGGAGAGAAATACGCCGGGTGGAGAAAGAGCTCTCCGTCGTGGAGGAACGCTTGCAACAGGGTCAGCCGAGGCCAGAGTGGAAAGGTCTGAGCTCAGCACATTTGCAGGAAACCCTAGAAGAGCTCCAAGAACAGCTTGAAGGCCTGGACGGCGAAATAGCGGGCCTTGAGGCGAAGATCTCGACGGACAAATTAGACAAGCTGAGCGAAGAGCTCAGGTCTGTGGAGACTAAAATAGCTCGTTTGGACCAAACCATCGAGGAGAAGCAGGGTTACCTTGATAAGCTCAGGGACGAGGACGATTATGACTCGGATGAGGCGCGGGACGAGGCCCTGTCCCAACTGGCGGCGAAGCTCGAGGAAAAGAGAAGAGCCTACGAGGTCCTCGAGGGGGAGAAAGAAGAGAGGGAGGACCAACCGAAGAAGCGCCATGCTGCCCTGTCCAAACGGGTTGAGTCCCTCCAAAAGCAGCTTCACGATGCGAAGTTAGAAGCAGCGAGGATTCAAGGAGCCCTGGTAGACGCAGGGGGTCTCGATATACATCAGAAGGAAGGGGATCTAGAAGCGAGACTGAATAGCCTGGAGCAAAAAGTCGAACGGCTTGACCGTGACGCGCAAGCATGGAAGCTGCTGGACAGCCTGGTAACCGACCACAAGAGAGAACAACTGCAATCTTTGGTAGCTCCGGTCAAAGGTAAGGTAGATGCCTGGCTGACCCGTGTTACCGGCCCCACATACGCAGGGCTAGAGTTCTCAGACGAACTGATCCCGGTGGGAGTAAGAGTTCATCGGTGGGATATACAGGCGCCCTTGGGAGAGCTCTCATACGGGACACGAGAGCAGTTAAATGTTCTCGTTCGCCTGGCCATCGGGTGGGTCATCTCTCAACATGAACCCCAGGTAGTAGTTCTCGACGACCGCCTGGTAAATACAGACCCGGGACGGCTCGATGAGCTCCGGTTCATTCTCCAGGAGGTGTCCGAAAGAGTTCAATTGATTCTTCTCACATGTCATCCCGGCAGGTACTCAGGAATCACCGAGAGCTTTATTGATCTTCGTGACCTCAGGTCGAAGACCACACCGACACTAACGGGGTGAAAATAGGGCCCTTGGGAACCATCGTCCTTGAGGGATAGCGAACCTGAGGAAATGGAAACCACATAGCTCGATGACGTAGTGATAAGACAGGGCCGGTTTTATAGCCAGTTGCCTAGACTTGGCTTCCGGCCCCATCCCGTTAGTCCCGGAGGAGACAAAAGCCTCTATGGCGCTTACTTGGGGGCGGATTATGTAGGCAAGGTTTATGATACAAGAGCTCCGGACATGAGGGGTATGTGCTGAAATACACGGGGGTGATTGAAATGGCAGACAAGGAAAAGGTATTATATGAGACACGCGACTTTGAGATGTACTTGAACAGGCTTTATCAGGAGAGGAAAAGGCTCGGCAGGGATTTAACCGAAGAGGAGAAGGAGAGGATAGCGAAGGAAGTGATTGAGGAGTTAGAAAGAGAGAATTCAGCAAGTAATTAAGTAACGCCTCTCGTGTCATGGTGTCAGACTCCTGACGTAAAGCCTAATTCCATCGTATCTTTAATCGGCTGAGCCTTGATGGAGTTCTCTTCCCTGGTGTCTGCGCCCGGGGGTGGTAGTCAGGCCCCTCCTCCTACCACCTGTCTACACGAGTTCTCTGGCGAGATTCTTCCGCGTGCTTCAGAAACTGCTTTAACCCATAACCTTAGCTTCATGAAGCGCAGCCACTATCGACCTTCTAGCTCCTCTTGCGTGGATTGCGCCATCCAATCCCACCTACCTCTGTCAAACCAGCTTTCTCACCGTTAAGCTAGAGCCTTGGTGGACTAGCGGGAAGACACCCTCTTGAAAAAACCGAGCTAGTGCGGAACGAAATCCTTCCCAAAGGGGCAGACTACGTGCAGGCAGGAAAGGCCTCAAGATTCGTAGGGGGTGTGCAGCCCAAGAGCAAGTCGTAAATTTCGCTGGATCGAAACGACAGATCATTATGTCACAGGGAGGCGAGAGCCATGGCGAAGTACAGTTCTCTGATAGCCCCCGCCAAGTATGTGCAGGGTAGAGGGGTGATGGCGGAGGCCGGCGAGCTGATCAAGCCGCTGGGCGAGAAGGTGCTGTTCATCCGTGACAGCGTGGTGGCGAAGCTGGTGGGCGGAGTGCTCGACGGTAGCTTCAGCCGGACCGGCTTGAAACCGGTGGCGGTGGACTTCGGCGGCGAATGCTCCGAGAAGGAGATCGCCCGCATAACCGACATCGCGCGCGCTGAACAGGCAGATGTGGTGATGGGGGTGGGGGGCGGCAAGGTGATAGACGTGGCCAAGGCGGTAGGTCGTCCCCTGGGAAAGGCGGTGGTGATAATACCGACCATCGCTGCCACCGACGCCCCCACCAGCTCGCTGTCCGTGATCTACACCGAAGACGGGGTCTTCGAGGAATATCAGTTCTTCGATAGGAACCCGGACCTGGTCCTGGTTGATACGGAGGTCATCGCCAGGGCCCCGGCCCGTTTCCTGGTGGCGGGCATGGGCGACGCCTTGGCGACCTGGTTTGAGGCGGACGCGTCCTCGCGAGCGCACAAGCCGGCCATTTCCGGAGGTTTGCCCACCATGACCGCCCTGCAGCTCGCCAGGTTATGTTACGAGACCTTGATAGACTACGGACTGGCCGCCAAGCTGGCGGTGGAGAGGCAGGCGCTGACGCCCGCGGTGGACAGGGTCATTGAGGCCAACACCTTGTTGAGCGGCCTGGGCTTTGAGAGCGGCGGGTTGGCAGCGGCCCACTCCATCCACAACGGCCTGACGGTGCTCGAGGCCACGCACCACTTCTATCACGGCGAAAAGGTGGCCTTCGGCACGATATCCCAGCTCCTGCTGGAGGACCGTTCGATGGACGAGGTGGAGGAGGTCGTCGACTTCTGCATCTCGGTCGGCCTGCCCGTAACCCTTGAGGAGCTGGGCATCGGAAACGTCTCTCGCGAAGACCTCCTTCGCGTGGCGGAGGCGGCCTGTGCCCCGGGCGAAACCATCCACAACATGCCCTTCGAGGTGGAGCCTGCAATGGTGCTGGACGCCATGTTGGCCGCCGACGCCCTGGGTCAGATGATGAGCAACGGTTGGTCCTGAAGAGACGATAGGACAGCCGAGACGGCCGCATCTGTACGTCTTGATGCGGCCGTACTGTATCCACCGCGACGCCGTCTTGCTGCGGCCTCAGTACCACCGAAGCCCCTGCGGACGCGGCAAATCAAGGGTGACGCATCCCACCTCTGCGATATTTTCCCTCCCCAGTAGATAAAAAATTTTCATCTCCCCGGCAGGACTTTCGTAAGTAATAGAGAAATCCCATAAACAGAGGATTACACCGCAAGTAAACATCTGCCACTAGAGCCCGCTGAGGCCAGGCCCACGACCGGTGGGTCTTCTAAAAGCCCCAGCATGGGAAACAGTTCACAAAGGGCCGGACTTTCATCAATTGAGGAGGTGTAAAGTAGTGGCGGACAAAGAGACCCCCCTTCTCGACGAACTGGAGAAGGGCCCCTGGCCCAGCTTCGTCAAGGACATGAAGCGGATGGGGGAGAAGAACCCCGCTGCGCGGGACCACCTGAGGCTCCTCGAGAAGTCCTACGAAGACAAGCTGGTCCACTGGAAACACGGCGGTATCGTCGGAGTCCAGGGGTACGGAGGAGGAGTCATCGGCAGGTACTCCGACATGCCGGAGGAGTTCCCCCACGTCAGGGAGTTTCACACCTTCAGGGTCAACCAACCGAGCGGCTGGTTCTACACCACCGAGGCCCTGCGCAAGCTGTGTGACGTCTGGGAGACCTACGGGAGCGGCATGACCAACTTCCACGGCTCCACTGGTGATGTTATCCTGTTGGGAGCTCCGACGGAAAATCTACAAGCCTGTTTTAACGCCTTGAGTGAAAACGGCTTCGACCTGGGCGGATCCGGGTCCGACCTCAGGACCCCCAGCGCCTGTGTCGGGCCGGCCAGGTGCGAGTACGCCTGTATCGACACCCTGGACCTCTGTCACGACCTCACCATGGAGTTCCAGGACGAGATCCACAGGCCCATGTGGCCCTACAAGTTCAAGATCAAGATCGCGGGCTGCCCCAACGACTGCGTCGCCGCCATAGCCAGGTCCGACTTCTCGATCATCGGCACCTGGAAGGACGCGCTGAAGATCGACCAGGACGCGGTCAAGGAGTACGCCGAGGCCGGCTTCGACATCCAGGGCCTGGTCGTAGATAAGTGCCCCACAAAGGCCCTGAAGTACGAGGGCGGGAGGCTTGAGCTCGTCCCCGAGGACTGCACCAAGTGTATGCACTGCATCAACAAGATGCCCAAGGCGCTCCGGCCCGGGGACGAGAAAGGCGCTGCCCTGCTCATCGGCGGCAAGGCCACCATCCTGCAGAGCGCCTTCCTGAGCTGGGTCATAGTGCCCTGGATGGAGATGAAGCCTCCCTACGATGAGCTCAAGGACCTGCTCAGGCGCATCTGGGAGTGGTGGGACGAGAACGGCAAGGTCAGAGAGCGTGTCGGAGAGCTCATCTACAGGCTCGGCATGAGGAACTTCCTGAAGGCCGTCGGCCTTAAGCCGGTGCCGCAGATGGTCTTCCGTCCGCGCGCCAACCCCTACATCTTCTGGTGGCCGGAGGAGGTGGGCAAGAATGGCTAAGGTTGTCGCCAAGACGGACATCGGCCCTCCCCACTACAGTAACATGCTGCCGCCCATCGTGAAGGAGAACTACGGCAAGTGGGCCTATCACGAGATCCTGACGCCCGGCGTGCTGGTGCACGTCTCTGAGAACGGCGATAAGCTCTACACCGTCCGCGTCGGCTCCCCGCGGCTCATGAGCATCCTCATGGTCCGGGAGATCTGCGACCTCGCGGACAAGTACTGCGACGGCTACCTGAGGTTTACCAGCCGGCACAACATCGAGTTCCTCCTCACGGACGAGAGCAAGATCGAGCCCCTCATCGCGGACCTGGAGAAGATGGGGCTCCCCGTGGGAGGCACGGGCCACTCGGCCAGCAACATCATCCACACCCAGGGGTGGCTCCACTGCCACACCGCGGCCACCGACGCTTCGGGCATCGTGAAGGCCATCATGGACGACCTCTACGAGTACTTTGTGGACATGAAGCTGCCGGCCAAGCTCAAGGTGGCCGTGGCCTGCTGTCTGAACATGTGCGGCGCCGTGCACTGCTCCGACATCGCCATCCTGGGCATCCACCGGACGGTCCCGAAGATCGACCACGAGCGGCTCCACCAGGTGTGCGAGATCCCGACCGTCGTCGCCAGCTGCCCCACGGGGGCCATCAGGCCCGACCCGAAGCGGAAGAGCGTCAAGGTCAACGAGGAGAAGTGCATGTACTGCGGCAACTGCTACACCATGTGCCCGGCCATGCAGATCATGGACCCCGAGAACGACGGGGTGGCCATCATGGTGGGCGGCAAGGTCTCCAACGCCCGTACCGCGCCCATGTTCTCCAGATTGGCCATCCCCTTCCTGCCCAATAACCCGCCGCGGTGGCCCGAGGTGGTCGAGGCAGTGCGCAACATCGTCGACACCTGGATCCGGGACGCCCGCGAGGGCGAGCGGGTCGGCGAGTGGATCGAGCGGATCGGCTGGGAGCGGTTCTTCGAGAAGACCGGCATTCCCTTCACCGAGAAGCACATCGACGACTACATCTTCTCGGTGCCGACCTTCCGGTCGACCACCCAGTTCAAGAGCTAGGCGGTGGACGGCATGAACGAAGAGCTCAGGCAGAAGGTGCTCGAGTACCTCGGCAAGGTCGACAAGGCCAAGAACAAGGACATCGCCGTGGCCATCGGCGCCAAGAAGTCCGAGGTCGACAAGGTCGTGAACCAGCTGGCGAGGGAGGGTGTCGTGGAGTTCCTGTACATCGGCACCTCCTACGTGAAGCTGGCAGGTAAGGAATAAGGGCCGTAGGAGGTGGTCGCCCGCTGCGGCGCCGCCTCCTACACCCGGGCGCTTCATCAATCTCGGAGGGAGTGGAGAGGATGTACCTGGTGACCGTAGACGATAGCAAGTGCACCGGTTGCGGCGAATGCTGTGAGGCCTGTCCCGCACAGATCCTCGCTCTCGAGGGCGAGCTGTGCGAGGTGACCGGCGACCCTTCCGAGTGCCTCGGGTGTGAGAGCTGCGTCACCCTGTGTCCGGCCGAAGCCATAACCGTCCAGGAGCTTTGAGGAGGAATGTCCCCCTGACGCCGACCCGGAGGGGGCCAAGCACTGATAGACTTCATAACCCTTATCTCGGAGGTGTGGATAAATGCCTGAGATCGAATACAAGGGTCAGAAGATAGAGGTCGACGAGGACGGCTTCATTCAGGATCCGTCCCTGTGGAACGAGGAGCTGGCCGAGTACCTGGCCAAGACCGAGGGCATCGAGGAGCTCACCGAGGATCACTGGAAGGTCATCAGGTTCCTCAACGAATACTACCACGAATACGGTATCGCGCCTATGATCAGGAAGCTGTGCAAGGAGACGGGCTTCAAGCTCAAGTACATCTACGAGCTGTTCCCCAGCGGTCCGGCCAAGGGCGCGTGCAAGATCGCCGGGCTACCCAAGCCCACGGGGTGCGTGTAAGGTGGAGGCCCTGCGCCTGGGGGTGATCCTGGCCGCGGGCGTCTGCCTCGTGGGCCTGTGGCTTCGCCTGAGGCATTTTCTCTCCCTCCCCCTGGCCCGGGACCTCTCCCGGGCCAGGGGAAGCGCCCGGCGCGGAGCTCGCTACGCCCTGACCCTGGGCATGATGCCCTGGGCCAAGGAGAGCACCCGTAAGCACGCCCTCTCCTACATCCGCGGCGTAGTCTTCCACCTGGGCATCTTCGCCGCTCTCGTGGCTCTGGTGGCGGCGCTGTCGGGGGCCCGGCCCGTCGGCGGCTCGCTGCTCCTGGCCGAGGTCCTGGTGGGGGCCGGGCTCGTCGCCGGGATCATCGGGCTCCTCGAGCGGCTGGCCAGGCCCGACCTCAGGGCCCTCAGCACGGCCGACGACTACGTCGCCGTGCTGGTTATGGACCTGGTGCTGCTGGCGGCCCTTGCCTGGCTCAGGGACCCCGCGGCTGTGGGGTGGTTCTACGCCCTGGCCATAGCCATGCTGGTGTATATACCCCTTGGGAAGATCCGCCACTGCATCTTCTTCTTCCCGGCGAGGATCTTCTTCGGCCGGCACTTCGGGCACCGGGGAGTTCTCCCGCCGGCGGTCGGTGGAGGTGAGGCGCGTTGATGGACAAGGCCCTAGAGGTACTGGAGAGGAGACTATCGCGTCAGCTGGCGGCGTCCCTCGAGACCTGCGTGAGGTGCGGGATCTGCGCCGACTCGTGCCACTATTACCTCGCCGACCCGAGGCCCGAGCACGTCCCGGCCTACCGGGCCGAGCTGCTCAGGCGGATCTACCGGAGGCACCACGACCCCGTGGGCAGGCTCTTCCCAGGGTTGGTGCGTGCGCGGGAGCTTGACGATGAGCTCGCAGAGGAGCTCATAAAGAGCGCCTACGGGACCTGCACCATGTGCCGGCGATGCGTCCTCAACTGCCCCATGGGCGTGGATAACGGCCTCATCGTCAGGACGGCGAGAGGCATGCTGGCCGCCCTCGGTCGGGTGCCCAAGGGCCTGCAGGACACGGTGGACGTGCACCTGGAGAGCGGGAACAACATGGCGGTGAGCGAGGAGGACTTCGTGGAGACCCTGGAGTGGCTCGAGGAGCAGCTTCAGGACGAGGTGGACGACCCCGAGGCCAGGATACCGGTAAACCAGGCCGGGGCCCGGGTGCTGTACACCCTCAATCCCAGGGAGGCCAAGTACTACCCGCTCACCATCCTGGCGGCGGCCAAGGTCTTCTACGCCGCCGGGGAGAGTTGGACCCTGAGCACCAGGGCCTGGGACGTCACCAACTACGCCCTCTTCAACGGCGACGACGAGGCGGCCCGTGAGATAGCCGGCTGGCTGGCACAGGAGGCCGCCGAGCTGGGGGTCGAGGAGGTCGTCATGGCCGAGTGCGGCCACGGCTTCCGGGCCTTCCGCTGGGAGGGCGAGAACTGGCTGGGCAGGAGCTACGCGGCGCCCGTCCGCGGGTTCGTGGAGCTCGTGGCCGAGTACATCCGCACCGGGAGGATCAAGCTCGATCCCGCTCAGAATCCGGAGCCGGTCACCTACCACGACCCCTGCAATCAGGCCAGGAACGGCGGCATCCTGGAGGAGCCTCGCTACATCCTAAAGCACGCCGTCGCGGACTTTCGGGAGATGCATCCTCACGGTCGTGAGAACTTCTGCTGCGGCGGGGGCGGCGGCATGATGGCCATGGGCGAGTTCGCCGAGGGCAGGCTTGCCGCCGGCAGGGTCAAGGCCGAGCAGATAAGGGCCACTGGCGCCAAGGTCGTGGCCACCTCCTGCCACAACTGCCTGGACCAGATCACGGAGCTCAGCAAGCATTACGACCTCGGCATCAAGGTACTAAACCTCTGCGAGGTGGTGGCTGAGGCCATCATCCTCCCGGGCGACCGTCAATGAGGTTCGAGAGGCCTTGCCGTTAACCCGGCGAGGCCCTGGAGACAGGACGAAGGGACTGGTGATCATGCGGGTCCTACCGAGGGTGGTTATAGCGGCGGCGGGGGGCAGGTCGGGAAAGACCACCGTGACCCTGGGCCTCATCGCGGCCCTGAAGGGCCTCGGCTACGAGGTGCAGCCCTTTAAGAAGGGCCCCGACTACATCGACCCCGCCTGGCTCAGCCTGGCCGCGGGCCGGCCCTGTCGAAACCTGGACCTGTTCTGGATGGACGGGAGACAGGTGCGGGAATCCGTGGCCAGAGGCGGCGGCGATATCGCGGTCATCGAGGGCGCCATGGGCCTCTTCGACGGGCTCGACGTCCGGGGAAGCGCGAGCACCGCCGAAGTCGCCCGCACGCTGGAGGCCCCGGTGATCCTCGTGGTGGACGCCACCAGGATGACCAGGAGCGCCGCGGCCTTGGTACGGGGCTTCGCCGCCTTCGACCCTCGGGTACGGGTCGCCGGCGTCATCATGAACCGAGTGGGCGGGCCCCGGCACCAACGGCTGCTGCGGCAGGCCGTGGAGGAATACGCCGGGCTGCCCGTGCTGGGCTGCGTGCCGAGGTCGCCAGACCTGGCCATACCCGACAGGCACCTCGGCTTGGTGCCGCCGGCCGAGAGGCGCGACGCCCTGACCCGCGTGCTCACCGCAGCCCGCGCAGTCGAGGAGAACGTCGACCTCGACGAAGTATTGGCCATCGCCCGGTCCGCAGGACCCTTACCCCTGGCCACCGACCTCGAGCGGAGAGCGGGCCGGGCGGTGACGATTGGCGTGATCAGGGATCGGGCCTTCAGCTTCTACTACCCCGAGAACCTCGAGGCCTTGGAGAGGGCGGGTGCCAGGCTGCACTTCATCGACGCCCTCTCGGACCGCGCCCTGCCCCACCTCGACGGCCTCTACGTAGGAGGGGGGTTCCCGGAGGTGCTGGCCGAGGAGCTCGAGGCCAACGCGCCCCTCAGGCGCCTCCTCAGGGAGAGGATCAGGGCGGGCCTGGTCACCTACGCCGAGTGTGGGGGGCTCATGTACCTCGGCAGGAGGATCTACTGGCAGGGGAGCGCCCGCTCCATGGTGGGGGCGCTGCCCTACGACGTGGTGATGGAGGAGAGAAGGCAGGGGCACGGATACACGGTGCTGGAAGTGGTAGCGGAAAACCCCTTCTTCTCCCGGGGCTCTACCGTCAGGGGCCACGAGTTCCACCACTCGCGCGTGGTGAACCTCGGGCGGGAGGAGGTTACCTTGGCCTTCAAGGTCAAGAGGGGTGCTGGGGTGGACGGCGAGGCCGATGGCATCCTGTGGGGTCGCGCCTTGGCCACCTACAGCCACGTCCACGCCACGGCCCACCCGGAGTGGGCTCTGAACCTGGTGGCGGCAGCCTCAGCGGCCCCAGGAGTGCCCCTCGCCAGCGGCTCTTGACGCGCATCTATGAGAACGTTATCACAAGCACATTGGCAATTGCCGGGGCCTTATGGCTCGGCCCTGATAGGCGACGAGGGACAGGAACGTGGTATCAGGCCCGAAAGGTGGGGGGGTGGTCAGCGGCGACACGAGCTAAAGCGCAGGGACGACGGCTGCGGTTAGCCTAATCAACCCCGTTGGGCCGTACCTTCCGAGCCCTGCCGCAATAACCTGGTGAAGCGACGCCCGTGACGTGGGGCTGAAGGCTGGACGGCGGTGACATACGGGGAGAAAGGGGGGTAGCAGATGGCGGAGGTAAAGGTCCAGGAGGAGCATCGGAGCGGTCTTGGCGCTGGTCTTGAGAGCACGGGCATCGAGGCTGCTGAGCCTTGGGAGCCGTGGGAGACGAAGCTGGTCTGGTACAGCATCGTGATAGGGGTCGCGGCGTTGGTGATCGGCGGTTACCTGGTGAACAGGTATCTCTTGTCGTGAGAGGCGGGGGAGACGGTGAAGGTGGATTTAGAGCTGGTGTTGGCCCACGACGGGACGGAGTGGATAGCGCGGAACGGCAGCGTAGTGGCGCGGGGCCGCACGCTGTCGGAGCTGGACCGGGAACTTGAGCGCATCCTTGCGGCCAGCGGCAAGTATCGCAGGGGCACGCGGGTCCTGGTCTTGATGGGGTTTGACAACAGCACCATCCCCACGTGGATCCGGCAGTACGCCGCGCACTATTTCAACCGGTACGTCTCCATAGAGGTGTAAACAGCGCACGGGGAGGGTAAGAAAGTGGATAACGTGAACCGCAAGTGGTACTCCGGTATGCTCACCACCGAGGACTGGTGGGCAGTGTGGATCGGCTTGTTCATGTTCCTGCTCGGTCTCTTGTCCCTGACCGGGGTGGACCTCGTGGGCTGGATGGCCAAGACCCACACCTGGGTCCTGGGCCACCCGGAGAAGGGGTTCGCGACCAGCCTCTCGGCCGCCGGGAAGGCCTACGCGGACATGAGCCCCTTGGCGTCCTTCCTGGTGACCTACGCGGTCTTCACCGCACTGACCTGTATCGGCGCCTACTTCATGAAGCTCAACGTCAAGAAGTTCTTCATCGGGTTCACCATCATCTTCCTCATCACCTGGGCCTGCTGGGTCATCGGGCACGAGGCTCACTTCAAGGCCACGCCCAACGACTGGGATAAGTACGGCATCACCTGGGGCCTCTCCCTGGGCGGCGGCTTCTCCTACATCCTGGCCCTGGCCGTGGGCCTGTTCATCGGCAACTTCATGAAGAAGTTCGCCGGGTTCCTGAGCGAGGCGGCGAAGCCCGAGTGGTTCATCAAGACCGCCATCGTGTACCTGGGCGTGAAGGTGGGCCTGATGTCCATGGAGGCCGCCAGCTACACCTTTGAGCTGGCCGCGGCGGGTATGGCCGCCACCTTCGTGGCCTACATGCTCTTCTGGCCCATCATCTACACCTTGGGCAGGCGGGTCTTCAAGCTGCCGCGGCAGTGGGCCGCTGTCCTGTCCTCGGGCATCTCCGTCTGCGGCGTCTCGGCCGCGGTGGCCACGGGCGGTGCCATTCGCGCCAAGCCCATCATCCCGGTCATGGTGGCCATGCTGGTCGTGGTCTTCGCCATGATCGAGCTCATCATCCTGCCCGGCCTGTACACGGCCTTCCTGATCGAGGAGCCCATCGTGGCCGGCGCGGCCATGGGCATGACCGTGAAGACGGACGGCGCTGACGCCGCCGCCGGGGCCATCATGGACGAGATGATGCGCGCCAAGGCCGCCCAGTCGGGCATCTTCTGGCAGGAGGGCTGGATCCTGACCTCGGCCATTATGACCAAGATCTGGATCGATATGTTCATCGGCATCTGGGCCTTCGTCCTGGCCCTGATCTGGGTCTACAAGGTCGAGCGTCAGCCGGGCCAGCTGCACGTGGGGCCGTCGGAGATCTGGTTCCGGTTCCCCAAGTTCGTGCT
>DFND01000078.1 GCA_002375895.1 Firmicutes bacterium UBA3576 | reverse complement strand
CGCCCATGCCGGGCGCACAAGAACGGCGGCCCGTGGGCCGCCTGGATAGTCTCAGCCGCGTGCCGGCCGAGGGCGGGTCTCCAGGAATACCGTCAGGACCAGACCCAGGATCACCAGGACATCGCCGACGCTTACCACCTCCGCCCGAAACCAGAGAGGCGGCCCGAGGGGTATGATATCCCCGAGAAAGGGGAGGCGAGTAGAGGCGTCCAGGGCCGCGTGCTCGAGGTAGCCCCCTGCCACGAGAAGCGCAGCTCGGTCCCCCAATCCGGCTTCCTCCAGGGCCTCGAGGGATACCGGCATGAAGCCGCCGTTTAGCGCCATCACCAACGCATTGGCGAAGACCCCGGCGGCGATGACCATGAACCCCACGATGTGCCTGTTGGCCAGGACTCCGATGAGGAGGAGGATATGCGAGAGGAGGTACAGGGCACCGTCCCTCTCCGCCAGAGCGGGGGAGAGGGAAGAGAGGTGCTCCGTGGCGACCTGAAGGGCGGCGCTCAGCAGGATCAGCCACCACAGTTTGATCCTCAGGCCGAGCAGCCGGTCGAGGTCGTGGTTCCTCATCAGATAGAGAAGGCCGAAGACGAAAATCACAACGGAGATCAAGGCTATCACCCCTTAGTGGCACCTTCAGTATTCTTCGCCCCCGGCCCATCTCCTGCCCAAGAGGCAGGGTCATCCATTTTGGCAGGAAAAGAATGGCCCCCGACGAAGTATGCCCCGGGGACGGTTGGGGGGAGATGACCACCCAGAGGGGAGGAGATGCAATGGACAGGTCGGCTTTCTCCAGACGGATCGACGCCTTTAAGGAGATGATGGCCGGCAGAGGAGTTGACATCGCCTTCGTACAGCACCCGGCCAACGTCCGCTACCTGTCGGGCGCGAGCTCGCCTCACACGGGGCTTTTCGTCCCCTACGAGAAGAGCCCCATCCTGTTGGCGCCCGCCGCCGACGCGCCGCTGCTCGAGGAATCGCTGGCGTGGCCCATCCGCCCTTACTCGTCGGAGGAAGAACGTCTCGGGATGATCAGGGAGGAGCTCGTGCGCCACTGTCCCGGGCGGGGGGCGGTGGGCTTCGAGGCCCGGCATCTTCCCTATGAAACCTACAGGGCTTGGGCGAGGAGGCTCGCCCCCTCCTGGACCAAGGTCCGGGACGTATCCGAGGCCCTGGACCGGCTGCGGGCAGTGAAGGGGCCTGAGGAGGTGGAGGCAGCGCGCGCGGCCGCCCACGGGGCGACCGGCGCCCTGGCGGGTGCCCTAGAGCTCCTGCGGGATGGCACATCGGCCGAAGAAGTAGCCGGGGGGCTTGCCCTGAAGGCCGGTGGCAGGGCCCTGGTGCGGGTCAACGCCGGCCGCGCGGCCGCCGCCTCGCCCGGTCTGGGCGGCGAGGTCAGCCCGGGCAGGCCAGCCTACGTCGAGCTCGTGCTGGAGAAGGAGGGCTATCACGCAGGCCTCTGTCGCACGGTGGTCCCCGGTGGGGCCGACGACGAGTTCAGGCGCGCGGCCGAGGAGTTCTCCGCCGTCTATGAGGAGGCCCTGGCGGGGCTGAGGCCGGGGCTCACCATGGCCGAGGCCACTGACCCCCTGAGGAAGGGCCCGCTGCGGATCCTCTCGCCCCTGCCCGTCCTGACCGGGATCGGGCTCGAGGCAGCGGAGCGGCCGCGCTCGGACCTGGACGGCGCCGAGGTCCTGGTGCCCGGAATGGTGCTCTACTGGTGCGTGGCGGCCGTGGTGGGGGACACGGGGATCCGGGTGGCCGACACCGTCCTCATAACGGAGGAGGGTCATGAGGTCCTCACAGGCCTCGAGAGGGACCCCTGCTGAGGCGAGGCCGCGGTAGGAACTGGGCTTTATCCCCGGGGAGAGGGACTCCCCGGGGCTTTTTGTATAAGAAGCTGGCGGTTTTCATACTAGAACTGCCTGTTTTTGCATAGACTTATACCGTCGGATAATGTGAAAGGGTGAGGGAAGTAGCGGGCAAGATCAGACCCAAGAAGATCATCATGCCCTCAGATCTGACCGGAAAATCACGAGCCAAGAGGCGCTCGGGCCCGGTCATCACTTACTGGCTGGACGAGTTGCCGTCGTCGATCCGCGGCCAGAACATCGGTTACGAGGAGGTTGGTTATATGTCCGAAGAGGCCATGCCCAAGAAGGAAGAGGCTAATCTCAGGACCCTGGCCCCCGGTGATCAACGCGAGGTACTCATAGAACTCATAAGGCAGGGGAAGACCGACCAGGAGATCGGGGAGAGCTTCGGGCTCAGCCAGTGGCAGGTGAGAAACCTGCGGTACCGTCTTGGGGTCAAGAAGGACCGCGGCGGAAACGTGTACATAGAGAAGCCGCAGGGCAATGCCAAGGACCGCATAAAGGCCGTGGACTACGCCACCGCTCAGGACGACCACAAGGGGCTTGAGGTGACCATCCGCGGGGAGTTCCGCGCCGAGAACCTGGCCCAACGGCTGGGCGCCCTGCAGGCCCTGGTGGCGTCAGGCCCCAAGGACAAGATCTACTCCTGCAGGCTGGAACTGGTTGAGGCGGAGGACTAAACGCGCCTGTCCAGGACCTTGGCCCCGGCGGGGTGAAAGGTCGCCCGCAGGGCCGCGAGCCCCCGGCGCCCCAGGCCAAGCCTCTTTCTCCTCTCCTTGAGGCCTTGCAGGGCCGATTCCAGCCTGTGCCGTACCTCGCGGTCCATGGCGAGGATCTCCTCCCCGAGAGACATCATGTCTCCTAATCGGGTTGGGTTCTTCTGTGACGGCCAGCGGCCCCGTAGGGCCTCCAGCTCTCTCAGGAGGGCGTCGATCTCCGCTATAACCTCGCCCCTCCTCTCGAGGGTCCTCAGGAGCTGGCCTGTGTCCTCCGGCTCCACCTTCAGGAGCTCCGCCGTTAGATCACGGAGCTCCCCGTACCGCTCCCTCAGGTCGGCCTGTAGCCTCAACACGTCCCTCAGGGCCTTCATAGAGACACCTCTCTTACAGCCACTCGTCGAAGAGCATCCCGACAACCTGCCTTATCCTGACCAATACGTCGAGGACCTCCTGGGGGGGGATCTGCTTGATGACCTCCTTTGACTCCCGATCGATCACCTGGACCACGACCCTCTCGGTCCGCTCGTCGACAATAAAATGAAGTCGCTTCTCGAGGACGCTGACGCCCTGGTTTATGCGGCGCAGAGCTTCCTGAAGGGCCTCGCGGGTGATCTCCTCCTCTGGCGCTTCCGCTGGTCGGCCGACGGCGACGGGCCTGTCCTCGGCGGTACGCCCTGGCGAGTTAAGCCGTTCCCATCCCCGCTGAACGTCCATCTGAACACCGGAAACCCTCATACGGGTCACCCCATCATAAAGGTCATCCCAACGAGCTGATTCTGGAGCCAAGCGCTCTGCGACTGCATAAGGGAAAGGGCCTTCTCCAGCTCCACGAACTGCCGAACCAGCCTCTGCTCGTACATCTCAAGCCGCTCCTCGGCGGCGGCTATCCGGTCGTCCAGCGCCGCTATCTGGTCATCGTAGGAGGCCTCGTGGGTGGGCACGATGCCGCCGGTTCGGGTGAGGTAGTAGAGGTAGTCGTAGAGACGGGTGGCCACCCCGTCGAAGCCCTCGTCGGCGCTCTCCGCGGCAAACAGCGCTTTGACGGCCGCGGGGTCCGTCTCCAGGGCCTCCCGTAGTTTGGCCTCGTCCACCGTGAGCAGCCCGTACTCCTCCTTGTCCTCCAACATGCCGCCCTGGGTGGTTATGCCGATGTCCGCGAGGCTCCTGTACTGCCAGGAGTCGTCATCGGTCACCCTTCGGCTCACGTAATCCCGGATGCGGCCCTGTACGCGCATGAGCGTGCTGTCGCCCTGCATCTGGCCGCCCTGCATCAGGCTGGTGTTCATGTGTTTGTATATCTCATTATACTCCTCAACGAAGGCCTTGATAGCCGAGATGGCGGAGTCCACGTCCTGGCTCACGGTGAGGGTCGCAGAGCCCTCCCCCTTGAGGTTCAGGGTCACCCCCGCGATGACGTCGGTGATGGTGTTCTCCGGACGCGTTACGCTGAGGCCGTCGATGGTCAGGCTCGCGTCCTGGGCCGCCTGCAGCTCGTGCTTGAAGGGGTTCTGGGTGTCAAAGGCGCCGATCTCCACCACCCTGGAGTAGTCGCTGCCCGGCGGCGAGTTGGTCGTGGTGATCACCAGCCGGATCTCGGCGGCGCTCACCGCCTGGAAGTCGAGGGTGATCTCGCCCGCGGTGTTGCCGCTCACAGTCGTCAGGGTGGTCCACGGGTCGGAGTCGGATGCCCGGTACTGAAGCTCGAAGTCCCTGATGCCCCACTGATCGGCCGGGTAGGTAGCGCTGTCCAGGGTGTTTATGAGCACCCGGTCGATGGTTCTGACCTGCCCGAAGGACACGGTCAGCGTGTCGGAGAAGGAGCCCTCGGTAGCGTCGTTCCAGCCGCCGCCCACCTGCGCCCAGAGGTCGGAGTCGGTGTAGCCATCTATGGCGTTCTGAGCCAAGAAGCGGGAGTCGTACTCAGAGCTGGCGGCCACCGTGGCCCCCTCATCAGCCAGGGCGTAGTTGTTGATGAAGCCCAGGATGGCCAGGACGTTGTTGTCGTCCACGAGCTGGATGGCGTTGGCCGCGCCGGTATCCTCCGCCGTGAGCACCAGGGTGTTGTCCACCACAGACGCCGTCACCCCGGCGTCGACGTTATTGATGGCGTCCCTGATATCGTTCAGGGAATCAGCCTCCGAGATGGAGACCGTCACGCCGTTGATGGTCACATCCCCTGTCAGGCCGAGCGCCGCAGTGGGGTCGTCGAACCTGTCTGAGGCGAGCTTGTGCGCCGTGGCTAGGTTGTTTACGACCACATCATAGGTCGCCGCGACGGCCTCCGCTGAGGTCGACGCCGTCAGCACCGAATCGTCACTGGAGGTGGCGTCCTTGGACTCATAGGTCGAGGACAGGGTCAGGTCGCCGAGGGCCTCCCGCAGGTCGAGGAGGCGGGAGTTCATGTCCGACCAGAAGTCGCGCTTCATGGCCAGGGCGTTTTTGTCCCTCTCCATCAGCAGTATGGGGCGGCGCTCCACCGCCATCAGCTGGGAGATTATCGAGTCGTAATCGATACCGGACACGAGCCCGCTGACGTACATGTCCGCCTACCTCCTCAGGATCGGGTAGGAGGGGGCGGCTA
>DFND01000074.1 GCA_002375895.1 Firmicutes bacterium UBA3576 | reverse complement strand
AGCGCCCTCCTGAGCTCGAGGAGGCCGGCCTCGGGCCGCCGGGCGGGGGGGAGGCCATCCCACTTCGGGCCGCCCACTGCTCCCAGCAGTACGGCGTCCGACATCCGTGAGGCCTGTATCGTCTCCTCGGGCAGGGGGCTGCCGGTGGCCTCGATGGCCGCTCCGCCCACGAGAGCGTGGCGGAAGTGGAAGTCCCCCACGGCCCTTAGGACCTTCACCGCCTCGGCCGTCACCTCCGGCCCGATGCCGTCCCCCTCCAGGATGCATATAACCCTCATCGCCTCACCTCCCGCCGCACGTAGGGGACGAGGCCGCCCGCCTCGATGATCTCGCGCAGGAAGGGCGGGAGCGGCGTCGCCCGGTACTCCTCGCCGCGGGTCAGGTTCCTGATGAGGCCGGCGGCGGGATCGACCTCCAGCTCATCGCCCGTCCGGATAGCATCCGCCTGTGGACACTCCATTATCGGCAGGCCGATGTTAATGGCGTTGCGGAAGAAGATCCTGGCGAAGGAGACGGCGATCACCGCCGCCACCCCGGCCCCGCGCAGGGCCAGGGGCGCGTGTTCGCGGGAGCTGCCGCAGCCGAAGTTCTGGCCGGCCACCACGAAGTCCCCCTTCCGGACCCGGTGGGGGAACTCGGGGTCCGCCGGCGTCATGCAGTAGGCCCCCAGCTCCGCCGGGTCTGTGCTGGTGAGGTACCGGGCCGGGATGATGATATCGGTGTCCACGTTATCGCCGAACTTCCACGCCCTACCCCGCAGCATAGCTCACCACCTCCCTCGGGTCGGTGATGTAGCCGGTGAGGGCGGTGGCCGCCGCCACGGCGGGCCCGGCCAGGTAGACCTCACTGGACTCATGTCCCATCCGCCCCACGAAGTTCCTGTTGGTGGTAGCAAGGCAACGTTCACCGCCGGCCAGGACGCCCATGTGCCCGCCGAGACAGGCCCCGCAGGTGGGCGTGCTCACGGCGGCCCCGGCCTCCAGGAAGACCTCGATGATGCCCCTGCGCAGCGCGGCCAGGTACACCGCCTGGCTCCCGGGCACCACCAGGACGCGCACCCCGGGGGCCACCCTGTGCCCCTTGAGGATGGACGCCGCGGCCTCCAGGTCCTCCAGGCGGCCGTTGGTGCAGGAGCCGATGTACACCTGGTCCACCCTGACGTGACGCAGCTCCTCCGCCGGCCGCACGTTGGAGGGGAGGTGGGGCGCGGCCACGAGGGGCGGGAGGCCGGCGACGTCCAGGACCTTGGTGGTGAAGGAGGCGTCGGGGTCCGTCTCCACGCCCCGCACGTCCTTGCCCAGGTATTCCCGTGTCTTGGCGTCCACGGCGAAGAGGCCCACCTTGGCGCCCGCCTCCACCGCCATGTTGGCCATGGTCAGCCGGCCCTCCACCGATAGCTTCTCCACTGCCGGGCCGCAGAACTCCAGGGCCATGTAGCGGGCCCCCTCCACCCCGATCTCGCCGATGGCGTGGAGGATCAGGTCCTTGGCGCCCGCGGCCGGAGAGGGGGTGCCCCGAAACTCGAGGCGGAGCGTCTCGGGCACGCGGAACCACAGCCTGCCCAGGGCCATGGCCGCGGCGACGTCCGTGCTGCCCACCCCGGTGGCGAAGGCCCCCAGGGCCCCGTATGTACAGGTATGGGAGTCGGCCCCCACGATAACCTGGCCGGGCATCACCAGGCCCCTCTCGGGGAGGAGAACGTGCTCTATTCCCATCTCCCCGACCTCGAAGTAGTGGGTGATCGCTTGCTCCCGCGCGAACTGGCGCAGGAGCTTGGCCTGCTCGGCCGCTCTCACGTCCTTATTGGGCACGAAATGGTCGGGGACCAGGACCACCTTATCGGGGTCGAAGACGCGCTCTGCCCCCATCTCACGGAAGATCTCGATGGCCAGGGGACCGGTGATGTCGTTGGCCAGGACTAGGTCGACGCTGGCCTCCACGAAGCTGCCCGCCCTGACCTCTTCCCCGGCGTGCGAGGAGAGGATCTTCTCCGCCGCCGTCATGGACATGTCAGGTGCCCCCCTCTCCGGCGCTCGCGGCCTTATTGATAGCGTTCAGGTAGGCCTTCACGCTGGCCTCGATGATATCCACGCTCACCCCCCGCCCTAGGAAGGGCCTATCGCCGGCCGAGATACGGACGCTGGCCTCGCCGAGGGCGTCCTTGCCGCTGGTCACGGCGTTCAGGGAGAACTCCAGCAGGGTGTAACCGTGGCCCGTGGCGCGGTCTATGGCCCTGTAGACGGCGTCGATAGGACCGTCGCCGCAGGCGGCCTCCGTGACCTCGCCCTCTGGACCGCTGAGGGTGATGGTGGCCACGGGCTGGCCGTCGTTTCCGGCCGAGACGTGAAAGCTCTTGAGCGAGTACGCCTCGGGCACGCCGTCGTACACTGCGTCCTCAACCAAGGCCCTGACGTCGTCGTCGCTGACCTCCCTCTTGCGGTCCGCGAGATCCTTGAAGGCCCGGAAGGCTCGGGCCAGGACCTCCTCGGGCAGCTCCGCGTAACCCAGCTCCGCCACCTTCTGGCGGAAGGCGTGCCGGCCGGAGTGTTTGCCCAGGACCAGCGTGCTCTCCCCGAGCCCGATGTCGGTGGGCGACATGATCTCGTAGGTCTGACGCTCCTTCAGGACGCCGTCCTGGTGGATGCCCGACTCGTGGCTGAAGGCGTTCCGGCCCACTATGGCCTTGTTGGGCTGTACGGGCATTCCCGTGAGCCTGGACACTATCCTGCTCAGGCCCCCGATGGCCCTCGGCTGGACGGTGACGTCGAGGCCGTAGTGATCGCGGCGGGTGAGCAGGGCCATGACCACTTCCTCCAGGGCGGCGTTCCCAGCCCTCTCCCCGATGCCGTTGATAGTGCCCTCCACCTGGCGTGCCCCGGCGGCCACTGCGGCCAGGGAGTTGGCCACGGCCATGCCCAGGTCGTCGTGGCAATGTACGCTGATCACCGCCTTGTCGATGCCCGGGGTCTCCAGCCGCACCTTGCGGACCAGGGCGGCCATCTCCTCGGGTGTGGTGTAACCGACGGTATCGGGGATGTTGACCACCGTGGCCCCCGCCTCTATGACCGCGGTGAAGAGCCGTACCAGGAAGTCCGGGTCGCTTCGGGTGGCGTCTTGAGCGGAGAACTCGACGTCGGCAGAGTGGTTCCTGGCCTGCCTCACCGACCTCACCGCGAGCTCCAGGACCTCCTCCTCGGTCATGCGCAGCATGTGCTTCATGTGGATGGGTGAGGTGGAGATGAAGACGTGGATCCTGGGGTTCTCGGCCCCGGCTAGGGCTTGAGCCGCCGTCTCGATGTCGTCGCGGTCTGTACGGGCCAGGGCGCACACCGTTATCCCCTTGAGCTCACGGGCTATGACCGAGACGGCCTCGAAATCGCCGGCCGAGGCCACGGGGAACCCGGCCTCGATGACGTCGACCTTCATGGCTGCGAGCTGCCGGGCGATCTCGAGTTTCTCCCGCGGGTTGAGGCTTACCCCCGGGCTCTGCTCCCCGTCGCGGAGCGTGGTGTCGAAGAACATGACCTTCGGGCGCATCTTGCGAACCTCCTCTCCATATGCAACAGGTCCTGCCGTCACATAGGGACGACAGGACCATCCTCTCGTGGTACCACCCTATTTCGCCCGTCCGGGCCTCTTGTGAGGTGTAACGGCCTCCGCCGGCCCAGCCTACGCGGGATGTGACCCTCTCGGTGGGCAGCTTCGGGGCGAGTTCATCCCTACCCCTATACCGGTTCGCACCGTTCCCCGGCTCTCTTCGATAGGGGATGGGGACTACTGCTCCCCTTCATCGCCTATTTAAATCCCTAAACATTCTACCCCTACCGGTCCTTTCCTCCTAAGGGCCAGACAGTCGCAATATTCTGAATCTCATGCCCCCGCGGATCCTTGCCGAGATATAACGGTCCCCTTAAAACTTCCTGGCCTCGGCCCCGCCTACCTTTTCGGGAGCTTGCATTAGACTTGCGATTCGGCAATCGGCTAGGAAAGGGCCAAAACCACCAGAAATCAAAGCAGAGGCGAGATATTCATCCATAATTCAATTTTTTGAACATTTGTTATCAAAGACGAAGCAAAGCGAGGTCCAATTTCAGAAATGCTAACAAGGAGGGGGTAGGGGAATGAGGGCCGTTCAGTCGCAGGTTCCCGGCAGGGGGCCCCTGCCGGTCGTCGGGGAGGCCGACCTCGACGGTAAGTTCGTGGTGACGGTGATGGAGCTCTCCGGCGAGGACGGGCTGTTGGGCTGCATCCAGTGCGGCACCTGCACGGGGTCCTGCCAGCTGAGCTCTTGGATGGACTACACGCCGCGCAGGATCGTGGACATGGTGAGGAAGGGCCTGGCCCGTGAGGTTCTGGCCAGCCGCGCCATCTGGTACTGTGCCTCCTGCTATTACTGCACCGTGCGCTGCCCGCGGGGCATAAAGCTCACAGAGGTCCTGTACGCGCTGAAGTCGCTCGCCCTGGCCCGGGGATACGCGGAGCCCGGGGCGCCCGCGCCGGCCTTCTACAGGACCTTCTTCGAGGTCGTGGGCCGGTATGGCAGGCTCTATGAGCCGGGCCTCATGATCGGGGTGGCCCTGCGGAGCGGGTTCGGTAGACTGTTCAGGTTGGCCCCCCTCGGGCTCGGGATGCTCAGGCGGGGCAAGATGGCCCTGCTCCCGGAACGCGTGCGTGCAGTCGACGAGGTCCGAGCCCTCATGGAACGGGTCTCAAGGGGGTTGGTGAGGCGATGACGATGAGGCGGTACTGGTACTACCCCGGCTGTTCTGGCCACGCCTCCGCGAGGGACTATCAGCGGTCGGTCGCCCTGATTTCCCCCGCCCTGGGGCTCGACCTGGTGGAGGTCGAGGACTGGAACTGTTGCGGGACCACGGCGATGACCTCCGTGGAGCCGCGCCTGTCGGTGGTCCTGTCCGCACGCAACCTGGCCTTGGCCGAGGAGGCCGGGGGCCGGGCTGACCTGGTAGTCACCTGTAACTCCTGCTACGCTATCCTGCGCCGGGCACAGGAGCAGTACGCGAGGCGAAGGGAGGTGCGGGCCGAGGTGGACGAGGCCCTGGCCGGTATCGGCAGGCGGTACAGCGGCACAGTGCGCGTGAGGCACCTCTTGGAGGTGTTGGTCCGCGACGTGGGGCTCGACGCACTGCGAGAGAGGGTCAGACGACCGCTCTCCGGCCTGCGCCTCGCTCCTTATTACGGCTGTCTCTTGGGCAGGCCGAGGAACGACTTCGAGGACCCCGAGGAGCCGCTTAGCATGGACCGCCTGCTCGAGGCCACGGGCGCCACGGTGGTGAGGTTCGACAGGAAGAGCAAGTGCTGCGGCGGTGCCCTCATAACCACCCACGAGGAGGCGGCGCTAGAGCTCGTCAGGGAGGTCCTCTCCGAGGCGGCCGCCAGAGAAGCCCGGGCGGTGGTCACAGCCTGCCCCATGTGTCAGTTCAACCTGGACGCCTACCAGGCCAAGGTCAACGCGGCCTTCGGTACTCGCCTGAGGCTCCCGGTACTCTACTTCTCCCAGGTCCTGGGCTTGAGCTTGGGGTTCGGCGCATCAGAGCTCGGGCTCGGGCAGCGTTTCGTGCCCGTCGGGGGAGTCGGGAAACTTTGACAGATAGGGAGGTGCTGGAATGTCGGAGGTGAGGATCGCCGTCTACGTCTGTCACTGCGGTACCAATATCGCGGACAAGGTGGACGTCGCCGGGGTTCGAGAGTTCGCGCGGAGGTTGCCCGGCGTCGAGGTGGCGCGCGACTACCAGTACATGTGCGCTGACCCCGGCCAGGAGCTCCTTCGCAGTGACATACGGGAGCGGGGGATAAACAGGGTCGTTGTGGCGTCGTGCTCGCCGCGCATGCACGAGGCCACCTTCAGGCAGGTGCTCGAGTCGGCGGGGCTGAACGGGTACCTCTTTGAGATGGCCAATATCAGAGAGCACTGTTCGTGGGTGACGGAGGAGAGCGAGCTGGCCACCCACAAGGCCAGGGCGCTGGTGGCCGCCGCCGTGAAGAGGGTGAGGTTCCACGCGCCGTTGGAGGAGAGATACGTTGAGGTAAACCAGAAGGCCCTGGTGGTGGGCGGGGGAATAGCCGGGATCGAGGCGGCCCTGAAGATAGCCAGAGCCGGGAAGAAGGTCTGGCTCGTGGAGAGGGGGCCCTCCATCGGAGGCAAGATGGCCGGCCTGGACAAGACCTTCCCGACCCTGGATTGTTCGGCCTGTATCCTGACGCCCAAGATGGTAGAGGCCGCCCAACACCCGAAGATCACCCTCCTCTCCTATTCCGAGGTGGAGGGTGTTGACGGCTACGTGGGCAACTTCCAGGTGACCGTGCGGCGGAAGGCCAGGTACGTCAGGGAGGAGGACTGCACCGGGTGCGGGACCTGCTACCAGAAGTGCCCCAAGAAGGTGCCCAGTGAGTTCGACGGCGGCCTCAGCCACCGGAAGGCCATCTACGTCCCCTTCCCCCAGGCCGTCCCCAACGTCCCGGTCATAGACCGCTCGAACTGCATCAGGTTCCAGACCGGTCGGTGTGGGGCGTGCGAGAAGTTCTGTCCGCGGGACGCCGTGGACTTCGAGCAGGAGGACGAGTTCCTGACCCTTGAGGTCGGCGCCGTAATCGTCGCCACGGGTTACGAGACCTTCCAGCCTCAGGAGGCGCCGCAGTGGGGCTGGGGCCGCTACGAGAACGTGCTCACCGCCAGGCAGCTGGAGCGCCTGGTGAACGCCTCGGGCCCCACCGGCGGAAAGGTACTCCTGCGGAGGGACGGGGAGTTCACCGACGAGGTTCCGAAGAGCGTTGCGGTGCTCCATTGTATCGGCAGCAGGGACGAGAACTACTACCCCTACTGCTCCCGGCTGTGCTGTATGGCCAGCCTAAAGCTCGCCCACCTGATCAGGGAGAAGACCGGCGCCCAGGTCTACAGCTTTTACATCGACATCCGGTCGGCCGGCAAGGGCTACGAGGAGTTCTATACGCGTGTCCAGGCGGAGGGGATCCAGTTCATCCGCGGCAAGGGCGCCGAGGTGCTGGAGAGGGACGGGCAGCTGTACGTTCACGCCGAGGACACCCTCCTGGGCGCATACCGAGAGGTGCCAGTGGACATGGTCGTGCTGTCCACCGCCGTGACGCCGGCTCCCGGCGCGGAGAGGGTGGCCCAGATCTTCGGCATCCAGAGGGGCCAAGACGGGTTCTTCCTGGAGTCACACCCCAAGCTTGAGCCGCTCAAGACCGCCACGGAGGGGATATATATCGTCGGGTGTTGTCAGGGCCCCAAGGACATACCCGATAGCGTGGCCCAGGGAGCCGGGGGCGCGGCCGAGGTGTTGTCCCTGTTGACCGCCGGGCGAGTGCAGATCTCGCCCGTGGTGGCCGAGATAGACGCCGAGGCCTGTTCGGGGTGTAAGGTCTGCGTGCCCCTGTGCCCCTACTCGGCCATCAAGTACGACGAGGAACGGGGGGCCTGCGGCGTCAACGAGGCCCTGTGCAAGGGCTGTGGGACCTGCGTCGCCTCCTGTCCCTCAGGTGCCCTCAGCTGCCGGCACTTCACCGACGAGCAGATCTACGCCCAGATCGAGGAGGTGTCTAGTCTATGACGGAGTCCTTTGAGCCCAGGATCGTCGGGTTCCTCTGTAACTGGTGCTCCTACGCCGGGGCGGACCTCGCGGGTGTGTCCCGCCTGAAGTACCCGGCCAACCTGAGGATCATCAGGGTGATGTGTTCGGGCCGCGTGGAGCCCTCCTTCATCCTAAAGGCCTTCCGTGACGGCGCCGACGGGGTGCTCGTCGCCGGCTGTCACCCCGGCGACTGTCACTACATGGAGGGCAATTACAAGACCATGAGGCGCTGGGTGATGATAGAAGGGATCCTCGAGGATTTCGGCGTGGAGAAGGGGAGGTTCCGGCTGGCCTGGGTCTCGGCCAGCGAGGGAGACCGGTTCGCCGCATTGGTGAGAGAGATGGTCGAGGACGTGAGACGGCTTGGCCCCTTCCGACTTCCTGAGGGGACGCCGGATCAGGCGACCCTCGCGGTTGCAGCGGGGGGAGGTGGTTCGGGTGCCTGAGAGGACCGGTAAGCTGAAGTTCGCCCTCTACTGGGCTGCCGGCTGCGGGGGTTGCGAGGTGGCCCTCCTGGACACGGACGAGAGGCTCCTCGAGCTGGCCGAGCTGGCGGACATAGTGTTCTGGCCCATCGCCGTGGACGCGAAGCGCGAGCACGTCGAGGCCATGGGGGAGGGGGACATAGACGTCGCCTTCATCAACGGGGCGGTCCGGAACTCAGAACAGGAGGAGATGTGCCGGCTGCTCCGTGAGAAGAGCGGGACCGTGGTGGCCTTCGGGTCCTGCGCCTGCTTCGGCGGTATACCCGGTCTGGCCAACTTCTTCTCCCGCCGGGAGATCCTGGACTGGGTGTACTCGGCCTCCCCCTCCACGGCGAACCCGGACGGAATACGCCCGCTCCCCCAGCATCAGGTTCGGGAGGGGAGGCTCACCCTGCCCGAGTTCTACCGCCAGGTGTACAAACTCAACGACATCATCCAGGTGGACTATTACCTTCCCGGCTGTCCCCCTCCGCCCAACCTCGTCCTCGAGGCGGTGACGGCCATAGCAGAAGGCAAGCTTCCCCCACCCGGTTCGACCCTCGCGCCGGACACCACGGTGTGCGAGGAGTGCGAGAGGGTGAAGGAGGAGAAGAGGGTGCGGGCCTTCAAGCGGCCCCATGAGATCGTACCCGACCCCGACCGGTGCCTCCTCGAGCTGGGGATGGTATGCTGCGGGCCCGCGACGCGGGCGGGCTGCGGCGCCCGCTGCCTCTCCGCCAACATGCCCTGCCGGGGCTGTTTCGGCCCCACGAGCAGGGTTCTGGACCACGGGGCCAGGATCGCCGGCGCCATCGCCACGCTGGTGGACTCGCAGGATGAGGAGGAGATAAGGGATATCCTCGAGGGGATACCAGACCCCTCCGGTACCTTTTATCGGTTCGGCCTGCCCGCATCGCTGCTCGGGGGGAACAGGCGGAAGTTGAGGGAGGGGGTGAGCTGATGAGACGGATAACCATCGACCCCGTAACGCGGCTTGAGGGACACGGAAAGATCGAGATCTTCCTCAACGACGACGGCGACGTGGAGAACGTATACTTCCAGGTCCCTGAGCTACGGGGCTTCGAGAAATTCTGCGTGGGCCGCCCCGCGGAGGAGATGCCCCGGATCGTCTCCAGGATCTGCGGCGTCTGCCCTGAGGCGCACCACCTCTGTTCGACGAAGGCCTTGGACAACCTGTACGGCGTCCAGCCGCCGTCAGCCGCGGTCAAGCTGCGCGAGCTCTTTTACTGTGCCCACCAGGTCCATTCGCACATCGCGCACTTCTACGTCCTCGCCGCCCCGGACTTCGTCCTCGGGCCCCATGCGGAGCCCGCCATCAGGAACATCCTTGGCCTGATCAAGAGGGTCGGCGCCGAGGTGGGGTCTGAGGTCATCAAGCACCGCTCCTACGCCCAGAGGGTCCAGGAGATAATCGGCGGCAAGGCGACTCATCCCGTATGCGGGCTTCCGGGTGGGGTGAGCAAGTCCATCTCCGAGGAGGAGCGGA
The DNA here is from genome assembly GCA_002375895.1 of Firmicutes bacterium UBA3576. GTDB lineage: Bacteria > Bacillota > Sulfobacillia > UBA3569 > UBA3569 > UBA3569. Next base: position 38,739 of record DFND01000074.1, on the reverse strand, counting down.
GGGAGATCGAGGCCCTGGCCAGGTCCTGCGTGGAGTTCGGCGAGCTCTCCGCCAGGCTCTTCGATAATCTGGTGCTCAGGAAGGAGGAGTACGTCGACCTCATCACCGGCGACGTGTACTCCTCCCCCACCTACTACATGGGCCTCGTGGACGACCGAAACCGAATGAGCTTCTACGACGGGACGGTCAGGGTGGTCGACCCGGAGGGCGAGGAGGTCGTCAGGTTTCCCGCGCGGGACTACCTCCGACACATCGCCGAGGCGGTGGAGCCGTGGACCTATCTGAAGTTCCCCTACCTCAGGGAGGTCGGCTGGCGAGGGCTCGTGGGGGGAAAGGGCAGCGGCGTCTACTGCGTGGGGCCGCTGGCGAGGCTCAACGTGGCCGAGGGCGTGTCCACCCCGCGGGCCCAAGAGGAGTACGAGAAGATGTACTCCACGCTGGGCGGCGGGCCCATCCACGCCGTGTTGGCCAACCATTGGGCTAGGATAGTGGAGATCCTCAACGCGGCGGAGCGGATGCTGGAACTCAGCCGGGACGAGGAGATCACCAGCGACGAGGTCAGGACCGTCCCCACGGGGACCCCGAGGGAGGGCTTCGCCGTGGTGGAGGCGCCGCGGGGCACCCTCTTTCACCATTACGAGACCGATGAGGAGGGCATCATAACGCGGGTCAACATCGTAGTGGCAACGACCCATAACAACGCCCCCATCTGTATGTCCATCAAGCAAGCCGCGGCGGCCTTGATCAGGGGAGGGGAGGTCAGCGAGGGCCTCCTGAACATGGTGGAGATGGCCTTCCGCGCCTACGACCCCTGTTTCGGCTGTGCCACCCATTCCCTGCCGGGGGATATGCCCCTTGAGGTCCGGATCTACGACTTCTCGGGCCGGCTGCGGGAGACACTGAGGCGGTGACGGTGCGGGCGCTGCTGCTCGGACTCGGCAACACCATCCTCACCGACGACGGCGTGGGGATATACGTGGTGAGGGCCGTGGCGCAGAGGCTCGAGGGGGAGCCCATCGAGGGGTTGGAGCTCGACGTGAGGCAGGCCTCCGTCGGCGGCCTGGGCCTCCTGGACCTCATGGCGGGATACGGGGTCGCGATCATCGTGGACGCCCTGGCCGATGAGAGGGTGCGGCCGGGGGAGCTGTGCCGCGTGGACCTCGCCCGGGGGGCGGGACACGAAGCATTCTGCCTCCACGGGGTGGGGCTCAAGACAGCCCTGGAGCTCGGGCGCTCCATCGGCCAAGCCCTGCCCGAGAGGGTGGAGGTTTACGGGGTGGGGACAGAGGACGTGACCACCTTCGGGGAGGAGTGTACCCCCGCGGTAAGGGCGGCCATCCCAGCGGTCGCCGGCCGCCTGTACAGGAGGCTACGGGCCCTGGCGAGGGAATAGGGCCACCCTGGGGGAAGGGAGGGGAGCGCCTGTTGAGGGCGGCTCCCCTGTGTCTAAGAGCGCAATTGTGACCCTGTACTATGGGTACAAGGAGTTGGTGCTCGGAACGACGAATAATTTCCAGAAGGCTGTCCCGCTCAGGTCCTCGCCTTTGGGGGATGGGGGCAGGTTCGACATGGCGAGGGACGATGGGAGGCGGAGGAGCTCCCCAAGAAAAGAGCGGGGAGCAAGCATCATTGGTGTTACACGAGGAGGGAGTCGACATGCCAGTGGATTTGTCGAGTTGCAGGGAACAGTTCCCCGCGATGTCCTGCCAGGTCAACGGCAACCCAGTAGCCTATTTCGACGGGCCCGGGGGGACGCAGGTGCCGAAGTCCGTCATCGATAGGATGGTCAGGTACCTGTCTAGCCAAAACGCCAACATACACGGCGAGTTCAAGAGCAGCAGAGAGACCGATGCTGTCATCGAGGAAGCCAGGGAGCGAGTGGCCGTCTTCCTTGGAGCGTCCAAGGAAGAGATAGCCTTCGGCGCCAACATGACCACCCTCAACTTCGCCCTCTCGAGGGCAATTGCCCGGGATCTGGTGCCGGGCGATGAGATCATCGTCACTGAGTTGGACCACGAGGCCAATATCGGGCCCTGGACCGCCCTCAGCGAGAAGGGCATCCGGGTGCTTCAGGTTCGGGTGGACACGGAGTCCTGCACGCTGGACATGGCTGATCTCGAGTCCAAGCTAGGCCCCAGGACCAAGGTGGTCGCCGTAACCTATACCTCCAACGCCGTCGGGACCATCAACGACGTCAAGAGGATCGCGGCGATGGCCCATGAGGTCGGGGCCGTGTGCGTCGTCGATGCGGTCAGCGCCGCCCCGCACATCTTGATCGACGTGAGGGACATCGACTGCGATTACCTGCTCTGTTCGGCGTACAAGTTCTTCGGGCCCCATGTGGGCGTGCTCTACGGCAAGAGAGAGAAGTTCCGCTCCTTGAGGGCCTACAAGGTCCGGCCACAGGAGGACTTTCACCCGGAGAAGATCGAGACCGGGACGTTGAACCACGAGGGCCTGGCGGGCACCACGGCGGCCATCGATTTCATCGCCTCGCTCGGTGAGCCCTTCGTCGACGAATTCGCTCCCGGCGACGTGCCGGAGGAGAGAGGGAAGATCATCGCGGCGATGCGTGCTATGGCCGAGTACGAGGACGCGCTCCTGGCTCGGCTAATGGACGGCCTCTCCGACGTACCGGGCCTTAAGATCTACGGGCTGCCCGCGGGGGCCTCGCGAACTCCCATCGTCGCCTTTACCATGGAGGGGTGCTCGCCGGCTGAGGTGGCCCGGGAACTGGGAGAGAAGGGCCTCTTCGTCTGGCACGGACATTTCTTCGCCCTGACCTTGATTGAGCGGCTGGGGCTCGCGGAGAAGGGCGGAGTCGTCAGGATAGGGATCGCCCCTTATAACACCGCCGAGGAGATCGACCGGCTCCTGGAGGCGATCCGCTCCCTGGCGTCGGGACGCTGAAGACCGGCCGGCGGGGCAGGATATGTCATGGGGGCCCTAGAAGCTCTAGGGGAGCACGAGGACAGGGGGTAGTGGTGTGGAGAAGATACTCTGGGTGGATATGACTACGGGGCGGGTGGAGATGGAGGCCCTCCCGGAGCCGTACCAGCGGCTTGGGGGCAGGGCCCTCACTTCCCAGTTGGTTAGGGACGCGGTGCCGGCGGAGGCCGATCCCCTGGGATCTGAGAACCTGCTGGTCTTCGCGGCAGGGCTCTTGGGCGGCACCACGGCGTCCAGCGCCAACCGGATATCGGCGGGCGGCCTGAGCCCCCTGACGAGGGGCATCAAGGAGTCCAACGCCGGCGGTAACACGGCGCTGTACCTGGCGGGTTCCGGTATCAGGGCGATAGCGATAAAGGGCCGCTCGGCAGGGCTGCGTTATCTCTACGTGGAGGGGGAGAGGGCGGAGCTCCGGGATGCCGCGGATCTCGCAGGCCTGGAGGTGGGCGAGGCCACGCGGCGGCTGAAGTCCGTCCACGGTGAGGACGTCGGGATCATCGTCATCGGGCCGGCGGGGGAGATGGGCCTGCGGGCGGCGGGGATCGCCAACACGGATATGGACGGGGTTCCCGGCCGGTACTGTGGCCGCGGCGGCCTGGGCGCCGTCATGGGAGCCAAGGGCCTGAAGGCGGTGGTTATCAGCCGCAGGGGCTTCGAGTACCGCGCGCCGACAGACCCTGTCCTGTGGAAGGAGGCCAACCGCCGCTACGTCGACCTGCTCAGGGAGAACCCCGTTACGGGCAAGGCTATGCCCAAGTACGGGACGGCGGCGACGCTGGAGCTGGTCAACGAGTTGGGCGGGCTGCCGACCCGCAACTTCAGCTCGGGCTCCTTCGAGGCCGCGGACCGGATAGGCGGCAGGGCGATGTACGAGATAATCAAGGAGAGGGGTGGGGAGGGCACCCCGACGCACGCCTGCATGCCCGGCTGCGTGGTCAGGTGTTCCAACCGGTACGCGGACCCACAGGGTAAGCTATTCGTGTCGCCCATGGAGTACGAGACCAACACCCTCATGGGCTCGAACCTGGGCATCGCCGACTTCGACGTCATCGCGGAGCTCAACCGGCTGTGCAACGAGCTCGGGCTGGACACCATCGAAGTGGGTGCGGCGCTCGGCGTGGCCATGGAGGCGGGCGTCCTGAAGTTCGGAGACCAGAGGGGCGCCGTGCAGGCGGTGCGGGAGATCGGCGAGGGGACCGTGCTGGGCCGTGTCCTGGGCAACGGGGCCGCTGTGACGGGCACGGTCTTCGGCGTAGAGAGGGTGCCCGTGGTCAAGGGCCAGGCCCTGGCGGCCTATGACCCCCGGGCCATCAAGGGTAACGGGGTCACCTACGTCACCTCGCCCATGGGCGCGGACCACACGGCGGGCAATACGATAGTGGTCAAGACCGACCACCTGGACCCCTCGGATAAAGCGGAGCTATCGCGTACGCTGCAGATCAAGACCGCTGTCCTGGACAGCCTGGGGCTGTGTGCCTTCGTGCGGGCGGTCTTCTTCGACCGTCCCGAGGTGGTGGCGGACATGATGACCGCCCTGTGGGGCGAGAGGTGGACGGCCGACGACCTCATGGCTCTGGGCCGCCAGACCATCAGGACTGAGCTCGAGGTGAACCGGGCCAGGGGATTCGGGCCTCAGGACGACCGGCTCCCCGCCTACTTCCTCACCGAGGCCCTGCCTCCCCGGGATTCGGTATGGGATGTTCCGGTGGAGGATATAGATAATTTCTGGAGGGATCTGTAAGCGGGCCATAGAGTTGCCGGAGGTGGTGGAGCTGAAGGAAGGAGAGCGGTGCGACGTCTTCTGTTTCGACCAGGACAAGGTGGAGAGGCTGAGGGATCAGATCCCCGACGTCTCTGAGCTGGTGCGCTTTTTCAAGGCGGTGGCCGACGAGACCCGGGCGAAGATCATCTCCATCCTGTCCAAGGAAGAGGTATGCGTGTGCGACCTGGCGGCCCTACTCGGCACCACGGTCTCCAACGTATCGCATCACCTGAGGATACTGAGGTCGGCTAGGGTAGTCAGGTCACGGCGCAAGGGGAAACAGGTATATTACTCCCTCGACGACGAGCACGTCATGACGATCATCAGGGAGGGCCTCGATCACGTAGCCCACAGGTAACGTGACGAGACCACTCGACGAGGGCGAAGACCAGCCCGAAGAGGAGGGCGCCGCCCAGAGGTGCCATCGGGCCGAGGAATAGGACTCCTAGGGCCAGGACGATGACCGTGGCCAGGAGGAAATCCACCAGCGTAGTGAGTGGGTTCCCATAGGCCGGCAGGGCCCTCCGGTCCACGAAATGGCCGGCCGTTCCGACCAGGAGGCCCAGGGTGATCCCGTGGGCGAGCCCGGCCCCTCCGAGGAGGGGGGACAGGCCCGCCGCGATGGCCAAGGCCAGTACCGTTCTCGTGAACAGCGTAGAGAGCTCGTGCAAAGGGACACCTCCGGGGATATATTCTCACCACGGCCGCGAGGGGTTACTCCCGTCGTCCCCGAGCGGCCGGTTTGCGTTAGGGGCACCGGGACGGGGTCATGAAAGGGATGGAGGGGGGCCGGGAGTTGATAAGGGGGATCCACTTTCTCCTAACCTACCAGTGCACCAGAGCCTGCCTACACTGTTTCCTCTGGGCCCGACCGGGCTCCCTCGCCACCATGAACGTCGAACAGGTGACCGCCTACCTCGATGCCGTCGCCGGGACCGCTGTGAGGCAGGTGTTCTTCGAGGGCGGGGAGCCCTTCCTCTATTACCCCACCCTGCGGCGGGCCGTTCAGATGGCCAGTGACAGGGGCCTCTACGTCGGGGTCCTCACCAACGGGTACTGGGCCACCGGGCACGAGGAGGCCCTCGGGTGCCTCGGTGAGCTCCTTGCCGCCGGGATGGACGCCATCATGATCAGCACCGATGATTTCCACGGTGGCGCTGAGGAGTCGAGGCGCGCAACTCTGGTGATTCAAGCTGCGAGAGACCTGGGCCTGGAGCCCGACGTCGCGCCCACCTGCCTTGAGGATGTGCTCTTCCGGGGTCGTGCGGCGGTGACCCTAGCGCGGCAGGTGCCGGGGCGGGAGGCACGGCACTATGACGGGCCGTGCACGCTGGAGGACCTGGTCCATCCCTCTCGAGTACACGTGGACCCTCTCGGTTACCTTCACCTGTGCCAAGGGCTGGTCATGGGACGAGTGGGCGCGGATGGTGACCTGGCGGAGATCCTCGTAAACTGGGACGTGAGCCGAAATCCGGTGGCCCACTTGCTGGCCACGGAGGGGCCCTACCGGCTGGCCGCGGAGTACGGGGTCGCGGTGGAAGGCACCTTCGCGGACCGTTGCCACCTGTGCTACGAGGCACGACGGGCCCTGTTCCTGCGAGGGCTGTCCGCCCACCTCGGCCCGGGGCAGATGTACGGGGTGTTCGATGGCTGACGGCGTTTAAGTAGAGCGCGGCCGCTAGAAGGGAATCGAGAACCGCTCCATGTACCAGTCATCCGTCCTGACGCGGGAGCAAAACCATCTCTCCCGGTCCCGTAGGGCGGAGCCCAGTATCACCTCCGACAACAGCCTGTTGCCGGTATGAGACAGGAGCTTCACCGTGCGCGCCAGCCTCTTGACGGAGAAGTGGCTCACCGCCATGCGCAGGAGGTTATAATCGGTCTCCAGGTGGGTCACGCGATAGGGATGTCGCTTCCTGAACAGGTGGCGGACCGTGAGGGTCCTGAGACAGAAGAGGTTGTGGCCGAAGAGCCAGAGCCTGAGCGACAGCTCCTCGTCCTCGTGGCCCCACCCCCTGAAGCCGCGGTTGAATCCCCCCACTGCCTCGAAGGCTTCCCTGCGGACCACCAGGAATCCCCCCGGTAAGAGGGGCACCGGCGCCAGCTCTTTCTTGGGCCGCGGGAGCCACCGTACCCTTAACCGACGGTCCCAGGTCTGACCGTAGCCGACCCTATCCTCGTCCCCAAGGGCGGCTATGGCGGGACATAGGCCCGCCACCGCGGGGTTCTCCAGGGCTTCCAGGACCGCCCCTAGCCACCCCTTGGGCACGAGGACGTGAGCGTCCGCGAAGACCAGGACGTCGCCCCGTGCCAGCTCCGCACCCCGATTACGCGCGTGGGCGGGGCCGATCCCCCCGGTGCGCAGCAGCCGCACCTCACCATAGCCGGCTGTCAGGAACTCGGCGCACCCGTCCTGCGAGCCGTCGTCCAGGACGATGAGCTCAGCTATATCATAAGCCCCGAGGAAGGAATCCACGGTCATCTTCAGGTTATTACCCTCGTTCCGGGCGGGGATGATCACCGAACAGCGCCTTCCTCTCACCGGTCCCACCTCTTGTGAATAGTGTGTTTCAGACCCCGGAGCGACGGACAGCGAAGGGCAGCGCGGTCCGTCCTCCTCGGGCCTACGTCAGGGGGAACGGGGGTGAGAGGTTGGAACACCTCCAGGAGGTGCGGCGGGCCCACTGGGCCGAAGTCTACGACTACTTCTTCGCCAGCGAGTACCTGAAGTGGGCCAAGGCCTACGGGAAGAGGCAGGCCGCCTCTTGGGTCGCTTACGCCAGGGACGTCTTTCGCCACTGTCGATGGGTCCACGGCACGACGCGGGTCGATCGACTGTTATATCTCCGGGTATACCCTGGTGTGGAATGGGTGACGGCCCTGGCCTGTGCCGAGCACACGGGCCGGGGCTGCCGGCGCTGCCGGGCGAGGGTGCCCACTTTCTCGGACCTACAACGCAACTTCGCCAGGAACGCGGGGTTATCAGGGGCGAAGAAGGTCCTGGAGATCGTAAGGGCCCTGGAGGAGGGGTTGATGGTGCAGCCGACGGTGATCGTCGTCGACCATCCTCGGCTCTACCACAGGCCCTTCGTCTTCGACGGCAACTCGCGCCTGGCCGCCCTGGCGGTGTGGAAGAAGGCCCATCAGCCGGTCTTCGTCTATTACGGCCTGGGGCGATAGGGTTATCCCTCAGCGTCGCCCCCTTTCCCCTGCGATCTGCTGCATACTATGTCGTAGATCGGCCGGGTGTGAGGGTGGGGAGCGGTGTCAGATGACCCCCTCCCGCCGGAGACGGGCGATCTCAGCCGGGGTCTTCCCCAACGACGCGAGGATCTCCTCGGTATGTTGGCCAAGAAGCGGTGGGGGGCTCCAGGTAGGCTCCGTCCCCTCCGACATGTGGATGGGGAACCCGCACACCTTGAGGTCTGGGACCTTGGGGTGCGGGAGGCTTGGGACCATGCCGAGGTCCGCTGCCTGGCGGCTGCTGAGGACCCTATCGACGGTATTTATCGGCGCGCACGGTATCCCGAGGGGGGTCAGGATATCGAGCCACTCGGCCGTGGTACGTGTCGTGAGGGTGGATTCGAGCTCCTCGACCAGGGCCTCCCTGTTCTGGACCCTGAGGGGGTTGGTCCGGAACCTCTGGTCCTCCACGAGGTCCGTGCGCTGGAGCGCAGAACAGAAGGTGGCCCAGGCGCGGTCGTGGCCGATGGCCACGACCAGGTAGCCGTCTTGGGTCTTAAAGGCCTGGTAGGGAGCCACCGACGGGTGGGCGGAGCCCAGCCGGCTCGGCACGCGTCCGGTGGCGAAGTAGCCGACGGCGTGGTAGTTGAGCCAGGCGATCTGGGCCTCGAAGAGGGATGTCTCTATGAGCTGCCCCCGGCCCGTCCGCTCGCGCATGAGCAGCGCGGCCAGGATGCCGGCCACAGCGTTGGTCCCGCAGGCCAGGTCGAGCACCGACGTCCCCGTCTTCACCGGAGGGCCATCGGGGATGCCGGTTATGCTCATCAGCCCCGCGTCGGCCTGGACGAGGAGGTCGAAGGCGGGGCGGTCCTTGGCCGGCCCGACGCTGCCGTACCCCGTCATGGAACAGTAGATGAGGCGCGGGTTTTCGCGGGCTAGGGTCGCGTAGTCGATGCCCAGCTTGCGCGTGACCCCGGGGCGGAAGTTCTCCACCAGGACGTCGGCGCCTCTTACGAGCTCCAGGAAGATCTCCCTTCCCGCCGGTTTCTTAATGTCCAGGGTGAGGCTCTTCTTGTTCCTGTTAACGCTCAGGAAAAAGCAGCTCTCCCCGTTCCAGAAGGGGGCGAACTGCCTGGACTCATCGCCCGACCCCGGACGCTCGATCTTGATGACCTCAGCTCCCATATCCCCCAGCATCATGGTGCAGTAAGGGCCCGCCAGGTACCGGGAGACGTCGACGACCTTCACACCTTCGAGCGGCGACTTCATGATCTACTACCCCCAAAGCAAAGTTATTGGTGAGAGCCCTGCCCGAAGCCCTTACTGCATTTCCACGAAGGAACACGAAAACCCTTTCTAGGAAGGCGGGAAGGAGGAAAGGGGCCGCCTGCTGGCGGCCCCGTCGCTAGGTGTTCAGGTGTTGCTGGGAGGTCGGCTGTCTGTCGCGTCCGTACCGCGAGCGCGCTCTGGAGAGGTCGGCCTGGCTCGCGGGCCGGGGCTGGTACCAGCCCCGCCTGTTCATGTGCTCGCAGGCCGAGGCCTCCAACATATGCTCCTCTCGCAGCAGGTCTATCAGGTCGCCGCGGAGCTGTTCCCCGGCGGCCTGACTGGCGGCGGCGCTGTAGCTCTGACAGAGGAACTTCTGCATCATGAGGAAGTCGGCCATCATATCCCGGTCGTCGAGCATCCACTCATCCCCTTCAGTGGGTGATAACGCTCCCGGCGTTGAGGTGGGTGAGGAGGGTGTTGTAGTGGTTCTGATGCTGTTGGGTGTAATGCTGGAAGAGCCGCCTGAGCTCGCTGTCCCGGCACTGTTCGGCGAACATCTGACACTTCCTGATGGCGAGCGCCTCGGCTTCCAGAAGCTCCTCCACACACAGAAGCTCCCTCTGGGTTATCTCGGCCAAGTTCATCCTCCTCCCTAGTGCGGGGGCGCCTCCTGGTCCTTGGGGTTATACTGACGCTGTCCCATGGGCGCCGCCTTCTCGCCCTGATAGGGCCCTATGTTCTGCCCGCCGGTCCTCGGGTTCTGGAAGCTCGGGGGCGTCGGCTGCGGGCTCTGGAAATGGCGTCCCGGCGTCGACAGGTCGAAGTACAGGCGCGAGTCCTTGGTGACGCCGAAGTCCCGGTTCGACCCCTGGTCCTGCATGCGGTTCAGGGCCTCCCGCAGCAGGGCGTTGTGGGCCTCCTCACGGTTGAGCAGGAAGTCGATGGTCTCCCGCACGCCCTTGTCATTGATCTGGCGGTAGAGGTACTCGTAGACTACCTTGGCCCGTTGCTCCGCAGCGATGTTGGACAGCAGGTCAGCTATGATGTCCCCCGTAACGGCGACGTAGGCCGCGGTCCAGGGGTTGCCCGAGGTATCTGACAACATGGGGGACAGGCCCGACAGGACGTGGTGCTCCACCGTTCCCACCGTGGCCTCGGTAGCCCGGGGTTGGTTGCCCAAGAGGAGGTTGATGGTCTCGGCTACCATCTCCATATGCGAGAACTCCTCGGCCCCGATGTCGAGGAACAGGTCCCTGACGGCCGGGTCTTGGACGCGGAAGCTCTGAGCGATGTACTGCAGGCCTGCGGTGAGCTCGCCCATGGGCCCGCCGAGCTGTTCTTGGAGCATCGCCGCGTAGGTGTGATTAGGCCCGTCTACGCGAACCTGGTGCAGCAGCTGTTTGTTGTGAGAGAACACGTCCAACTCTCCTTTCTCAGTTTTTCACGCTCCTAGTATTTGTCGGCCACGGGTTCCTTAGCCCAGGGAATCTTTTGTTAACACCTGCCTGGAGGGTTTTTCCTGCAGGAATGAGGGACGTTAACGCTTAAAGAATATGGTTGTTCGGATAAACTTTGACTGCTCGACCTTCAACGTAGTGGAAGTGGAGGTAAGAAGTTGATGATTCGTCGGCTAGTGTGGTGGGCATCCGGCCTGCTGTTCGTGATCTTGACCCTTATTGGCTCTGTACCAGCGCAAGCAGAGGACGTCGATTACAATTACGACGTCCGCATCGAGATCAATTCGATGCGGATCCCCTACGACGTCCCTCCCCTGATCAAGGAAAATCGTGTGCTGGCGCCCCTACGCGCCACCTTCGAGGCCCTTGGCGCCTCTGTCCTTTACGACCACGCGACGAAGGAGATCACCGTCCGTCACCCGCGGGCTGAAGTCCGGCTGCGGGTAGGGGGCTCCACCGCCCTCGTGAACGGTCAGGAACGGCCCCTTGATGTGCCGGCTATGTTGTTTATAAACCGCGTGCTGGTGCCGGTCCGCTTCATCGGGGAGGCCATAGGGGTGAAGGTCAGCTGGGATGGGAACAGTAGGACCATAGATATAACCGGGGGGTCGCCGGCAGCCGTCGCCTCTGTCGGCCATCAGGATCCCTTCGTGTATGATTACGAGCCGGAGGATATCGAGCTCCTGGCCCGCCTCATAAGCTCAGAGGCGCCCGGTCAGCCCTATGAGGGCCAGGTCGCCGTCGCGGCCGTAGTGCTGAACCGCGTCCGGGATCCGCGCTTCCCGGATACCATCAGAGAGGTCATCTTTCAACCGGGCCAGTTTACGGTCATCAGCAACGGCCAGTTTTATAAACGCCCGGTGACCGCCCAGGCCTATGAGGCGGCCATCGACGCCCTGCGCGGCAGGGACCCGTCCAGAGGGGCTCTGTTCTTCTTCAACCCGCGGAAGACCTCCAACAAGTTCCTCTGGAGCCGGGAGGTAACCGTGGAGATAGGGGACCATAGGTTTGCCAAGTAGAGCCTGGGCCTGGCGATGACCGCCAGGCCCTTGCGCTTATGGGGGGAAGGCGCCAGTGGAGATCTCACCGCGGCTCGAGGCGCTGGCCCGGCTCGTGACGCCGGGGGGCGTCGTCGCGGACGTGGGCACGGACCACGCCCTGTTGCCGATATACCTGATCAGAGAGGGCCTGGCCACCCGGGTCATAGCCACGGACGTTGAGAGGGGCCCCTACAGCCGTGCCCTGAGTCGTGTCGAGGCTGAGGGCCTTGGCGACCGTATTGAGGTCCGCAAGGGGGACGGGCTGGAGCCGCTGGCTCCGGGGGAGGTCCAAGAGGTGGTGATCGCCGGGATGGGGGGCCAGACCATCGCGGCCATTCTGACCCGCGCTCACCCCTCGCTCCTGGCGACCATCGACGCCTTCCTTCTCGGGCCCATGACCGGCGCGGCCGACCTCCGCTACTGGCTGGATAGAAACCTCTACGCCCCGGTAGCCGAGCGTCTGGTGGAGGACTCGGGGAGGATTTACGAGATCATCAAGGTCTCCAGGGACCCAAACCACCTTCAGGGCTCCTACCTCGGGGAGATCTGGGACGGTTCGCCGCCCGAGGACCTCAGGCGGGTGGAGCGGGCCTTTTTATACGAGGTCGGGCCGTGCCTCTGGTCGCAGGGCGACCGTCTGTTGCGCCGCTACCTGGAGGAGAAGCTGCGCGCGGTGAGGGCCGTCCAGGAGGAGATGGCCTCGGGCGGGGCGGCGGGCGGCCTCAAAGAGGAGTTCGTCAGGCGGGAGCGGCTGCTTCGGTACCTTCTCGAACGGGCGTGAAGGACTTATCGACGGACGCGTGGAATTCGTTACCACCGGAGGTGGGAGCGTGACCGACGTCGCAGCGGTAATCGGGGCCCTGGAGGAGCTGGCCCCGGTACATCTGGCCGAGGACTGGGACCATGTGGGGTTGCAGGTCGGCGACCCCGGCCGGCCGGTCTCGCGGGTTCTGGTGGGGCTCGAGGTGACCGAGGAGCTCCTAGCCGAGGTAGAGGATTTCCGTCCCGACCTGGTGGTTACCCACCATCCCTTGATCTTCACCCCGATAGATGTGCTGCGCACGGACAGGGATCCGGGCCGGAAGGTGGCCCGCCTGCTGGCCGTCGGGGTGAGCCTCTACGTGCTCCACACCAATTACGACGTCGCTCCGAGGGGCCTCAACGACCACCTGGCGCAGTCCATGGGGCTTAGCGATGTAGGGGTGTTGGGCCCGGGCAAGGGAGAAGAGCTCTTGAAGCTGGCCGTGTTCGTGCCCCGCGGCCACGTGGAGGATGTGATGATGGCCCTCACGGAGGCCGGCGCGGGCTGGATCGGGAACTACAGCCACTGCACCTTCCAAGTCCAGGGGACCGGGACCTTCCGCGCCCTGGAGGGGACCGATCCCTTCCTCGGTGAGGTCGGACAGATCGAGCGGGTCGAGGAGGTGCGTCTGGAGACCATCCTCCCAGCTCGGCTGCGGTCGGCCGTGTTGCGGGCCCTCTTGGAGGCTCATCCCTACGAAGAGGTGGCCTATGACCTCTACCCCCTGCTCAACGAGGGCCGCGTGGCGGGCTTGGGACGAGTGGGCTCCCTTCCCGAGCCCCTCTCTCCTCGTGGACTGGTGGCCCTGGCCCGGGAGGTCTTCGGCGGCGTGATGAGGTTTCTGGACGGGGGGCGCGAGATCCGGCGCGTGGCCGTGTGTGCGGGCGCCGGTTCCGGCCTGCTGGAGGCGTGCCTCCGCAGGGGCGTCGATGCCTACGTGACCGGTGAGCTCGGTTATCACCAGGGACGCGTGGCCCAGGAACGGGGGCTTACGGTCGTGGAGGTAGGTCACGCCAACAGCGAATACCCGGCCGTGGGAGCCCTCGCCGCCTATCTCCGTGAAGCCTTCCCGGCCCTGGAGGTGCGGGAGGCACGTCATCCCGGGGAGCCCCTGAATCCCCCGGCTGAGGAGGAGGGCTAAGGTGCGAGAACAATTGCTGACGCTGCTCGAGATCCAGGAGTTGGACAGGCAGCTTGACGACCTGCGATCGGGGCTGGCCGAGCTGGAGGAGGCCCGAGAGCTGGCCGGCCTGCGCGAGGAGGTCGAGTCGGCTCGCGAGCGAGTTAACGGGATCAGGAACAGGCTGGAGTCCCTCAACAAGGACGTCCGCTGGCTGGAGCGGGAGTCCGACGTCCTGTGCGCTAAGTGGCAGGAGATGGAGGGCACGATGTACAGCGGCAAGGTGAAGAGCGCCAAGGAGCTCGAGCAGATGCAGGAGAAGGTGGCCGAACTGAAGAAGGAACAGGCGCAGCTGGAGGACCGTGCCCTGAACGGGATGGAGGAGATCGAGCGGCTCACCGAACGTCAGGCGGAGGAGGCAAGACGCCTGCAGTCCCTCGAGGCCAGGCTCGCCGCGGCGGAGGAGGAACACCGTCAGGAGGTAGACCGTGTCAGGGATATCCTCGCGGAGGTCTCCTCGAGGCGAAGCGCCCTGGCCGCGGCGGTCTCAGAGAGGATTTTGGCCGAATACGACAGGATCAGGGAACGTCGCGGCGGCGTGGCCGTGGCCGAGATGAAGGACGGGCTGTGCACCGGCTGCAGTGTATCGCTCTCCCATCTGCTCATCGAGCAGGTCCGCAGGGGAGAGGGGACGTACAAGTGCGAGAGTTGCGGCCGGTTTCTGTGCTACAGGGGGGAATGACGGATGCGCGAGCTGATCCTGCGGACGGACGGCGCCTCTTGGGGCAACCCGGGGCCCGCCGGTATAGGGGCCGTCCTGGAGGACACGGAGGGGCGCGAGGTAGCCGCGCTATCGGAGTATATCGGCACGAGCACCAACAACGTGGCGGAGTACAGGGCGTTGCTGGCCGGCATGGAGAAGGCCCTCTCCCTCGGTTGCCGTAAGCTCACCGTTTACTCCGACAGCCAGCTACTGGTGAGGCAATTGAAGGGGGAGTACGCGGTGAGAAACGCCGGGCTCCGTCCGCTGTACCAGCGTGCACTAGCCCTCATGGCCGAATTTTCCAACGTCAACTTCCAACACGTGCCCAGGGAGCAGAACAGGAGGGCGGATGAATTGGCCACCGCGGCCATAGAGGCCGCGGCGGACTAATCACCCTCCTCAATGTTCACCTTGACCCCCTCATCCCGATCGCCCTCGAGGGGGATCCTGATCTCGAGCGTCCCCCGACGATAGGAGGCGCGCGCCTCCTGTGACTTCACCCGCCGCGGCAGGGGGATGGTTCGGTAGAACTCACCACGCCTTCGCTCAAAGTGATAGTAGCCGTCGGCCTGAGCTCTGCGCTCTTCTTCGACCTTTCCCTTTAGGCGGACGGTATCCTCCGACACCCTGACCTCAATATCCTGCGGCTTGATACCGGGCAGGTCGGCCTGGATGACGATATGACCGTCCTTTTCGAAGAGGTCGACCTCTGGCCATCGCCACGGCTCTCTGTAATCGGGTCGCGGCAGAGCTCGGTCGAAGATCCTGTTGATCTCCTTTTGCAATCGTTCGATGCTGCGGGCAGGGTCCCATCTGATCATGTCCACGGCTGTCCCTCCTTCCCACACATAGTTTTGCACCTGTGCCGAGAACGATGCGGAAGCAGATCGCTGACAGATGATGCCAATCGGCCACTTGCATTTGTCTGTGATGTCTGTTACAATACAAATCCGACGAAAGGAGAATATCAGCAAGTTAACCGGGTGGCCGCGGGCTTAAGGGCCCGAGGAAAGTCCGAGCTCCACAGGGCAGGGTGCTGGGTAACGCCCAGTGAGGGCGACCTCAAGGAAAGTGCCACAGAAATCAAACCGCCGCCCGTCGGGCGGTAAGGGTGAAACGGTGAGGTAAGAGCTCACCAGCGGCCTGGCGACAGGTCGGCTAGGTAAACCCCACCTGGAGCAAGATCGAATAGGAGGAGGATGACGTGGCCCGCTGACTCCTCGGGTTTGATCGCTTGAGGCGTCAGGCAACTGGCGTCCTAGATTGATGGCCACCACGCCGCACAAGCGGTTTGACAGAACTCGGCTTACAGGTTAACTTGCTGGAAAAGGGGGTCGGACGACTGACCGACCCCCTGCCCTCTGTGGCGGGAAAAAGAACCGCCCCCTCCGCGTGGGGGGCGGTTCTGATGACCTGCCTACCCGCCGGCGACCGGCGGGAAGATCCCCACCCTGTCGCCGTCCTTGAAGGTGTAGTCCAGGTTCACCCTCCTGCCGTTCACGTAGACGAGCTTGGCCTGCTCTAAAGGCACACCCATCGTGACCAAGAGGTCCTCCACGGTGGTTCCGTCTTCGATCTCCAGGACACCTTGGTGGCCCTCCGGCTCATATTGCCTCAACGTCGCATACAGGTGCAGCTCTATCTTCACCCTCTCAGTCCTCCTCCACCGGGAAGTACTGGCGGTAGAGAAGGGCCATATCTTTGGGGAATATCCCCAGCCGGTCCCCCGCCTTGACCTTCCGCGTGGCGGCTGAGTACTGGCCGTTGAGGAAGATATGGGATACCTCCTCCTCGGGGATCCCCAGCCTCCGTATGACCCCTCTGATATCCTCTGGGCCCGTCACTTCCAGGTCCACGTAGCTCTCCGCGGTGGCGTCGGACACCGGAGCCAAAGAGCGGAACTTGCCGTACAGGTAGACCCGCAGGGTGTGCGTCATCTAGCCTGCCCTTTCCGCCTTATCTTCAACTTCGTAGTCGTGGACCGCATCCAGGATCTCGTCGGGCACATCCCAGACGGTGTTATGCGGCGGCAGCTCCTCGTAGCGCATGAACTCCGGCAGCCTGTCATCGGCCTTGGTGAAGCCCGCGGCCTCGTTGAACTCTCGTTCCCTCTTGAGCCACTCGAGGCCGAGCCTGGTCACGTCGTCGGTGGTCCAGTTGGTGCCCAGGACCCCGTTTACCGTCTCCACCATGCCCTCGAACCCCTCGGGGATGTCCAGGATGGCGAAGGCGATGAACAGGCAGTAGCCCGCGGTATCGATGAACACGGTAGTGGCCTGGAAGGCGCGGGCCAGCTCGGCCTTCTCGGTGGTCGCAGGATCCACGTCGCCGCCCACCTTCAGGATCTCGGGGGCGATGGTGTACCCGGCGGTGTGGTCGGCGCCCATGGTGGTCGTGGCGTAAGTCACGCCGATGCCCTTGACCGCTCTGGGCTCATAGGCGGGCATGGACTGTCCTTTGACCGTGGGACAACGCGTTACCCCGAAGGCCTTGGCCGTGAACTCGGTGCCGTTGCCCAGAATGCGGCCTAGCGGCGTGCCCTTGCCGACCTCGCGCAGCAGCTCAATGGCCTTCTGACCGTCGCCGAACTCCGCCAGGCCGGCCTCCATAGCTACCGCCAGGGTGCAGCCCGCTTCGATGGTGTCAAGCCCGGTGTCGTTGCAGATGTAGTTGAGCTCGGCGATGACATCGAGGTCGTCGATCCCGCAGTTGGCGCCCAGCGCCCAGTCCGACTCGTACTCAATGGGAGCGACGTGATAGCTGCCGTCGGGCTTGGCCCAGACGTTGGAGCACCTGATAACGCACCCGGGGTGACAGGGGTGGCCAGTCTTGCCTACGCCGCCCCTCTTGCCCGTGGTCTCGTTGATAGCCTCACCGCTGATCTTGGCAGCGCCCTCGAAACGACCGGCGCTGAAGTTCCGGGTGGGCAGCCCGCCGGCCTCGTTCATGATGTTGATCAGGACGGCGGTCCCGTAATTGGTCAGCGCGTTGGAGGTGACGTCATGGCTGGTCAGAGCGTCGGTGAGCTTCTTGCGGCCCTTATCGAAGAGCTCCTTGTTGGCGATGGGCACCCGACGCTTCTCGTCCTCGATGACTATGATGGCCTTGAGGCCCTTGCTGCCCATCACGGCTCCCAGGCCACCGCGTCCGGCGTACCGGCCCGGACCGTTCTCCATGTCGTTACAAGAGATGCCGGCGTTCAGGAGCTTCATTTCGCCGGCGGGACCTATGGCGATGATGCCCGTGCCCTTGCCGTACCTGTCGCGGACCAGGGAGTTGAACTCGTACATCCCCTTGCCCGCGAGGTCGCCGGCCGGGAGAAGCTCGGCCCCGGAGGCGTCGATCTTCAGGATGTACATCTCGTCGTCATCCGGCTGATCCTCGACGATGATGGCCTTGATGCCGAGCCTGGCCAGCATCTGGGCCGGGATGCCGCCCGCGTTGGACTCCTTGATGGTGCCCGTCAGAGGGCTCTTGCCCCCCACTGACAGACGTCCCGAGCTGGGGGCCACGGTCCCGGTTACCAGGCCCGGGGCGAAGACCAGCTTGTTGTTGGGCCCCAGGGGATGACACTTGGGGTCAACTTCGTCGCAGATGATGGACGAGGTCAGGGCCCTGCCGCCCAGCAGGCGGTACTTCTCCGGGATGTCCACAAACCCTACGCTGCGGTGCTTCATGCAGACCCGAAGCAGCTTCACGCCAGGATCACTCCTTTAACATGATTTTTCCGCCCCACCAAAGCAAAGGTCCTCCTGTCGAAGAAGGCCTCCTTTGCTAACGGGCGGGCGGAAGGATTGCTCCCATCGCCTTATCGTTCCCCGCCTCCCAGAGGGACGCGAGGAATCGGAAGCTAGGACACTTTCAATCCCTATCATATCTTGTGCGGGCCCCCATGTCAACCAGATAGTGGAACCCCAACTCGGAACTACTTTTCGGGGCCTCCCGCCTTCATCCAATCGGGCTTGAGGTCGCGGAAGGGCCTGCGGCCGTAAAGCCAGTCGTCAGCCGCCAGGGCCAGACGGCGGGCCAGGGAGGAGCGCCGTACGAGGAGCCGTACGGGCCTGTGGACCGGCGTGTTCGGCTTGCTGTAGGGGCAGGAGCTCATACAGATGGCGCAGTCCGTCCCATTCTCCCGCCAAAACCGATAGCATCTCTCCTGGTCGATGGTCCATTTCAGTATCCCTCTGTCAAGGCGCATCTCGTCCCTGGGGATGGCGCCGGAGGGGCAGTTGTCGGCGCACTTCATGCAGACCCGGCAGAAATCCTCGATTCCCAGGTCAACCGGGCCGTCGGGCTCGAGCGGCATATCCGTCGTTACCACTCCGAGACGTACCCGCGGCCCGTAGTCTTCAGTCACCAAAATCCCCATGCGGCTCACCTCACCGAGCCCGGCTTCGGCCGCCAGGGGCGGCGCTACGACGAGGTAGTTCCCGTCGATGTGGGCCCGGGCGTCCCAGCCGAGGACGCGAAGGTAATGCGCCAGGCTGAGCCCTATCTTGGCCGCCTCCAGATACTGCTTAGAGGATTCGGCCCCGATCTGTACCCTGGGCGCCCCCTTGACCATCGAGTAGTCCATCTCCACCGCGTAGACCAGGGCGAAGCGGTGATCAGTTCTAACCGGTTCACCGTACTCTGCCATCCTGCGGCCGATGTGAGAGTAGAGGTATTCACGATACAGGGGAGCTACTCCGGCGGAGACGGCCCCCAGGTAACGAGCCATTCCCTTCAGCCTGCGGCTCATCTCGGCCGGCGGCACCCGAACCCTCGGCCCCTCCACTCCGGGCGAGGCCAGCGGGCGCAGCTCCTCGAGAAGCGAGAATATCGCCACCGGAATCTCAGCGTTCAGGGGCTCGTAGCACCGGCTTCCCGGCGCGTACAGGCCCGGCAGCGCGCGAAGCTCGGCGTCGATATCCTTCTTCTCGGGCCGCAGGGAATAATAGGACTCGTACTGCGGCGTACCCGGGACCAGGGCTGCCCTGGAGAACATCGCGTCCCGTTCGTCCAGGCGGACGCAGGAGCCGTGGGCCCTCTCCTCTATCAAGGGCCGCGACCTCTGCAGAGGGCGACGGGCGAGTAGCCATTGGCCCCCAACCAGCGCCGGCGGCAAAAACAGCAGCAGGGCGAGGAGGGCCAGAAGGGAGGGGCTATAGAGCGAGGCGCCGGCCCAGGCCAAGAGGAGGAAGAAGGTCACGGTCAGGGTACGCCTCATGCCCCTGGGTTCCCTCTCACGGTACAGGCTCCAGGCGGTAATAATTAGGGCCAGGAGGTAGACTGCGATCACCAGATGATACAGGATGTGCAAGGGCCTCTCACCCCTTCTTGACGTCTGCTTCTCAGGTCCTTCTACAGCGGAGGCTCTTGTACCTGCCCGCGCCGGCCTCCTGGGGACTGCTAATACCCCCCTTCGCCCATATCCTGCTCCGTCGGCCAAGCAGGCAGCGAGCTTAGGGACGTTATCCTGTTGACATGAAAGGAAGGGCGTGGTATGGTATAAATACCCCCAGGGGTATTTTGGAGGCTGGTGCCCGTGCTTAAAAAGATATTCACTTACCCCGCCCGGAACCTATTGCTGGTCATACCTTCGGTTATGATCTTAGGGTTCGTGGTGGGCTTATTCCACGACACGAGCTTCTTGAAGAGCTACATCCTGCTCTTCACCGTCCTCATGATCTACCCCACCATGGTCGGCTTTCGATTTGGAGAGGGGCTCAAGCTGGGCGACGGCAAGGTCTTCTGGTTGGCCCTCCTGGTGAACTTTCTCCTTACGCCGGTCGTGGCAGTCGCCTTAGCTAGCGCCTTCTTCAAAGGCTCAGCCGACCTCATGGCCGGCCTCCTGGTGATGGCCATCATCCCCACCAGCGGCATGACCATATCCTGGACCATGCTCTTCGGCGGGAACGTAGGGGCTGCCGTCAGGCTCACGGTCATAGGCCTGGTCCTGGGCGCCATGGTAGCTCCCTGGTACTTAGTCCTCACCGTGGGGAAGCACGTCCCGGTCGACCCCCTGGCCATAACCAGGACCATCCTGGCCGTGATCGTCATACCGCTCCTCCTGGGTTACCTCACCCAGACCCTCCTCCGGCGCTGGCTGGGGACGCGCGGCTTTGACGAGAAGGTCCGGCCCTATCTCCCGTCGCTGAGCGTGTGGGCCATGCTGGGCCTGATCTTCACCAGCATCAGTTTGAAGGCCAAGGGGATAGTCGGCGACCTTACCGCCCTTCTGAACATCCTAGCAGCCCTCGTCCTGTACTACGCCGCGGTCTTCGTCGCAAGCACCCTCATCGGCCGGTGGTTCCTGCGTCGCGAGGACGCCGTGGCCCTAGTCTACGGCACCGCCATGCGCAATCTGTCCGTGGCCTTGGGGCTCGCCGTTACCGCCTTCGGGCCGAGCTCGGCGTTGATCATAACCCTGGCCTTCCTGATCCAGGTGCAGGGCGCGGCCTGGTACGGGAAACTGCTGGGGACCTACGAGTGGTTTTCGCGGACGTCTAGGGTAGGAGGGGGTGTCAAGGCGTGAGAGCTCTGGTAGGGCTGGTGGTCGGTGGCGTAGCCGGCTATCTGTACTGGCGTCTGGTGGGTTGTTCCACCGGGGCCTGTCCCATAACCAGCAACCCCTATATCTCCGTCCTCTACGGGGCCATGGTCGGGGCCCTGGCGATGTCGATGTGAATACCCACTTTACGTGACGATACAAGCGGTGTATCATGATAGCACAGGCTACCCTAGGGGGTACCTGTTGGCCCGCCGCCCTTCGGGGCGCGAAGCTAATGGTCGGAGAGGGGGGACAGTTGTGAAGCTCACGGTAACCGAGAAGGCCAAGGAGAAGCTCAAGGAGATCATCGCCGCGCGCGAGGGTCAGGGTTCCTTTATCAGGATTTACCTGGCTGGGGTCGGCTGAGGCGGTCCCCGGTACGGATTGGCTCTGGAAGAGTCAAAGAGAGAGGGAGATCTGGAAATACAGGACGACGGTCTGACCCTGCTCCTCGACAGGCAGGCGGCGTACTACCTCTCAGGGGCCACGATAGACTATCATAAGTCGGTCCTGGGAGAGGGGTTTTCCATTAGGGCTCCCGGCAGTTCAACCTGCTGAGGCTAACTTAGGCGTACTAGCCCGACGAAGGGCCGGGAGGCCCGGCTTGGCCGCGGCCTCCCCTCCTCGTTCTTCTACGGCCAGCTAGACCTCAGTGAGCTGGATAGCTTTCTCCGGACAGAGCTCCTGACAGCAGTAACAGGTCACGCAGGCCTTTGGCCGAACCTCAGGGTACTCGGCCATGGTCAGCGCAGCCGCGGGGCATTCGGCCACGCAATTCCCGCACAAGCTGCAGCGAGCGGGGTCTACCTTGGGGAGGAACAGCTTGCGCTTGTGAGCGGTCCTCATGGCGGCCCTCAACGCCGACGGATCCTCGGTGGCGAAGCGCTCAGGTAGCCGCCAACCCTCTAGACTCTGCAGGTCGCCGAGGAGCTCGATGCGGTCGAGGTCGCCCACACCGAGGCCCCTTTCGGCGGCCAGTTCAACCGACCGCAGCATATCATAACCTATCCCCATCATCTCTCCCACAACCCGGTCTAGGGCCACCCCGTCACGCGCGGCGAGGAGGCGGCCTACGTACCTGAGCTCGCGGGATACCGGGCCGTTTCCCTCCATGGCCAGGACGGCATCGACTATGTACAGATCCGGTACCCTGATGCTGAAGACGTCCACCAACATCTCGGCAAAGGCATATGGGTTCCCGGCTCGAACGTGTAGGTCGGCCTTCTGCCTCCCGGGGATATAACCATAGCAGTTCTTGATGGCGCAAGTGAGCCCGGTGAGGCCGTGGGTCTTGAGCTTAGGCAGGCTTAGGACCACGTCGGCCTCGAGAACCGCTGTCGAGACGACTACCTTGCCCCCGAACCGGGGTGAAAAGGGCACCTCCCGGACGTCGCTGCCGATGTTTCGATAGTACCGGCCGGCCACGGCTAGCAGGCCGCTGGCCTCAAAGGCCTCCCTGTTCTCGCCCCCACCCCCGGGGTTATCGCCGACGATTATCTCCCCTGCCCCTCTCTCCTCGAGTTCCCTGAGTACCGCCTGGAGCACTGCGGGGTGGGTGGTGATGCCCTCCTCCGGTTCGGCGCGGCGCAGCACATTGGGCTTAACCAGCACCCTCTTACCCGCCACGTCCAGTGGGAAGTCCTCGAAGGCCTTCCTCACCGCTTGTTGACAGTCCGCGTAACTCGCCGCATAGATGGCCACTCTGCTCACCGATTAAGCCCCCCTTCCAGTTAGAGTATCGTGTTTTTGGCGTCCGAGGTCAACCTGCCAGTTTTCGCAGGAGCCTTAGGGTGTACAGGGATTTGGAGGGCCGAATCGTATTAGTCATAATGAGAGGAAGGTGATCTCTTTGTCCCTGAGCAGACGCATCATCCTATCGGCAGCGGACAACGTCCTGATTCGTTCCATCGCAGTACGGTACGGTCTACGCCTCGGTGCGAGCCGGTTTGTGGCCGGGACCACCATCGAGGACGCGCTACGGGTAGCACGGGAGCTGAACTCCAAGGGCCTCGTGGTGACAATGGACCTGCTTGGTGAGAGCGTTTCCAACCGCGATGAGGCCCTCGCCGCCAGGGAGGAGATACTGAAGATACTGCCGGCGGTGGAGAGGGAGGGGATAGATTCCGGCCTGTCCATCAAGTTGACCCAGCTGGGCCTGGACATCGACGGGGAATTCTGTCTCGATAACGTGGACAGGATAGTACGGCAGGCAAAGGAGCTCGGCAACTTCGTACGCATCGACATGGAGGACTCGCCGCGCGTTCAGGCCACCATAGACATCTTCCGGGAGCTACACGACAGGTACGGGGACCACGTGGGGTTGGCCGTTCAGTCGTACCTGTACCGGACCATGGACGATGTGATCGAGCTGGGCCCGCGCAAGGCAAACCTCCGCATCGTAAAGGGCGCCTACAGTGAACCCCCTGAGGTGGCCTACCAGTCCAAGAGGGACGTGGACGAGGAGTTCTGTCGGATAGTGGAGAAGCACCTGGAGCTCGGCGGCTACGCCGCCGTCGCCACCCACGACCGAAAGATCATAGATTTCACCAAGCGCCTCGTCCAGGAGAGGGGAATTCCCCACGACCAGTTCGAATTTCAGATGCTCTACGGCATCTCTAGGGGCCTGCAAGAGGAGCTCGTGTCCGAGGGGTACAAGGTCCGGGTTTACCTCCCCTTCGGCTCGCACTGGTACCCCTACTTCACCCGACGCCTGGCCGAGAGGCCGGCCAATTTGTTCTTCGTGCTACGAAACCTCCTGCGGTATTAAAGAGGGCTCGAGCGAGGGGAGGGTGCCGGCTTACCTTCCCCTCGCCCGTTAAGTCCCGGTGCTCGATCATGAAGTCATTAGTAGCTATCAGGAGACCGCGTCCCGCTCCCTGTGGAACCTCTCGTGCTCGCCGCGGTCGATGATGGCCTTGAGGTGCTGTACCGTCCTCCATACGTCGTGGAAGGTGTTGTACAGGGCCACCGGCGCGAGCCTGATGACGCTAGGCGGGCGGAAGTCCGGTATGACACCGCGCGCCCTAAGGGCCTCGCAGATCCGCACCGCGTCCTCGTGTTCCACCGCGACGTGACCGCCGCGGCGTCCGTCCTCCCGCGGCGTGCCTACGCTGAAGTTGTAGGGCGGCTTGGCGAGCGTCTCATCCACGAGATAGATGAGGTAGGAGGTGAGCTGCAGCGACTTGGCCCTGACCCTATCTATGCCTGCCTCGGCGAATAGGTGCAGGGAGCCGTAGAGGGGCGCTGCGCTCAGGATGTTGATGGTCCCTATCTGCCAGCCGGCGGCGGACGGGGCGGGTTCGAACTCCAGCCGCATATCAAACTGCCTGTCCTTCCTGTACCCCCACCACCCGGCCAGGCCGGGCTGGCGGCCAAAATGCCGGCGGTTCACGTACAGGCTGGCGATGCCGCCGGGGCCGCTGTTGAGGTACTTATAGGTACACCAGAAGGCGAAGTCGACCTCCCAGGCGGAGAGCTGGTGGGGCACGGAGCCGACCGAGTGGCTGCAGTCGAACCCGATGATGATGCCCCTCGCGTGAGCCTCGCGGGTCAACCTCTCGATATCCAACAGCTGCCCGCTTCTGTACAGTACGGACGGGAAGAGGGCCAAGGCTATCTCCTCGGACATCGCGGCCACGATGTCCTCCTCCTCCAGGGTCCTTCCATCACGGCTCTTCACCAGGACTAGGTCCGCGGCAGGATCCAGGCCACGTAGTCTCAGCTGGCTCTGTAGCGCGTAGATGTCCGAGGGAAAGTTGAGCTCGTCGGCGAGGATCTTCCCTCTTCTCCCCTCGGGCCGGTAGAAGGTGCTGATGAGGCTATGTAGGTTGACGGTAGTGGAGGAGGTGGCCACGACCTCCTCTGGGGCCGCCCCCACCAGGGGCGCCTGGAGCTTACCTAGCTCTTCGCCCAGGTAAAACCACGATGGTTCGGCCGCGAGCCAGCCTCCGATACCTAGCTCCTTCCATTCCCTGAGCACGTTGAGGAGCGTCGCCTCGGCGTCGCGTGAGAGCAGACCGAGCGAGTTTCCGTCCATGTAGATCTTGCCCTGCGGGACATAGAACCTCTCGCGAAAGGGCCTTAGCCCGTCCTTCCGGTCCAGCTCGAGCGCAAACCCCTCGGTCGTATCAAAGCCCATGTCCCTACCTCCCCGGTCATTGCTTCCCGCGACGTTGTGCCGCCTTCGGGTCTCGCTCCAGGCGTCTGAGCTCCGTGACCTCCCTCTCCAGCCCGCCGACGGCTTCGAGGTCAGCGTCTAGCAGCTCGATCAAGCCCTTGAGCTCCTCCCTGAGCTTATCTTTCTCCAAGGAGTAAAAGACCCACTGCCCCTCCCTCGTCTCCTTGAGCAGGCCGGCCTCCTTCAGTATCCTGACGTGCTGGGAGACCGCGGACTGGCTCACCCCCAGGATCTCCTCCAGCTCACATACACAGAGCTCTCTTCCGTTGAGGAGTAGGACTATCTTAAACCTGCTGTTCCCCGCGAGAGCCCGCAAGATCTTGAGGTGTCGCTCCATAAACCATGCCTCCCCTTCCGCTCGCGTCTATCCTACCCCTTGCAAGAGGCCGGTGTCAACCAGCATACGGCGGCCGCGCCTTGGCCCCGGTAAACTCGAAAAGGCGCAGAAAACAGTCGAGAGCCCTTTACGCGGTCGGGGGGATATAGTAAAATTATGTTGGCGAAATACTTGAGCAAGTATCGAAATGAGGGGAGACCGTTGCAGGAGAGCACGTATAGACTATCCAACTTGGACTGCGCCGATTGCGCCGCCCACCTCGAGGAGGCCATCGGCTGTGTGCGCGGCGTGCGCGAGGTGTCGGTCAACTTCGCCGCAGCGCGCATGACGGTTCGCCACGAGACGGACGACCACGAGATCATCGCCGCCGTACGGAGATTGGGTTACGAGGCGCACCCAGAGGGGGCTGAGATGCGAACCGGATCGGTCCTCAGGGAACCCAGGACCATAGCTACGGCCCTCTCGGGCCTGTTGATTCTGGGCGGCCTGCTCCTCTCCCGCCTGGCTTCGGTAGACGTGACCCTCGCGTACGCCGGCGCCATAGCTGTGGGTGGGTTTTATCCCGCCCGCGCCGCCTACCACTCCCTCAAGAACAGGCTGAACGTGGACATGAACGTCCTGATGATGACAGCCGTGGCCGGGGCTGCGGCCATAGGCGAATGGGTGGAGGGCGCCACGGTGATATTCCTCTATTCCCTGGGCCACGTCCTGGAGTCCTACACCATAGAGGGTACGCGCCGCTCTATCAAGAAACTGATGGACCTCTCCCCGCCGACGGCGCGCCTGCTGCGAGGGGGGGAGGAGGTGGAGGTCTCAGTGGAAGCCGTCGCCGTGGGTGACGTAGTGGCCGTTAGGCCCGGAGAACGCATCCCCGTGGACGGGGTGGTGAGAAGAGGCAGGTCGTCCGTCGACCAGTCCCCGATCACCGGGGAGTCGATGCCCGTCCTCAAGGAGGCGGGCTCAGAGGTGTTCGCCGGGACCGTCAACGGTGAGGGCTACCTCGAGGTCGAGACCACCCGCACCAGGGCCGATACGACGCTGGCCCGGATAATCAAAATGGTGGAGGAGGCTTCCGCCACCAAGGCCCCGTCCCAGAGGTTCGTGGACGTCTTCGCCAGGTACTATACCCCGGCGGTGATCGGCCTCGCCGTCCTGTTGGCGACAGTTCCCCCGCTCTTCGGGGGCGAGTTCAAGGTGTGGTTCTACCGCGCCCTGACGCTGCTGGTAATAGCCTGTCCCTGTGCCCTGGTCATCTCCACGCCGGTATCCATCGTCTCGGCCATAGGCAACGCCGCTAGGCACGGCGTGTTGATCAAGGGGGGCGTTCACCTGGAGGAAGCGGGGCGGATACGTACCGTGGCCTTCGACAAGACGGGGACCCTGACGGAGGGGGAGCCCTCTGTGGTGGATATCATCTCCCTAGATGATGTGGACGTGCTTGAGATAGCCGCTTCGGTAGAGCTCCACTCCGAGCACCCCATAGCCGCGGCCATAACCCGAGAGGCGGCTGCGGGGGGCCTTAGACCTCGGAGGCCGGAGGGCTTTAAGGCCCTGGCGGGGCTCGGCGCCCGGGCCACGCTCGACGGGGAGACTTACCTGGTGGGAAGCCCCCGCCTCTTCGCCCTGGACCCCGACCTTCAGGCCAGGGTACGCGACATTGAGGAGCAGGGGAGGACCGTGGTCGTGGTGGGGACCGAGGAGAGGGTCCTCGGCCTCCTGAGCGTGGCCGATGCCACGAGGCCTACCAGTCGCGGTGCCGTTAAGGAGCTTCACGACATGGGCGTTGATACTGTCCTGTTGACCGGGGATAACCCGCGCACCGCACGGGCCGTGGCCGACGCTCTAGGGGTCGGCGAGTTCAAGGCGGGGCTTCTGCCCGGGGACAAGGTAAGGGAGGTCCGTGACCTCATGGCAGGGGCCGGACACGTGGCGATGGTAGGTGATGGTATCAACGATGCACCGGCCCTGGCGACGGCCAGCCTGGGCGTCGCTATGGGGGGAGTAGGGTCGGACGTCGCCCTGGAGACGGCGGACATCGTGGTGCTCTCGGACGATCCCGCGAGGGTTCCCTACACCCTAAAGCTCGGCAGGAGGGCCCAGGCCATCATCAAGCAGAACGTCACCTTCGCCCTGCTAGTTAAACTAGCCGCCGTGGTCCTGGTGTTCCTGGGCCAGCTTAACCTCTGGCTGGCGATCCTGGCAGATACGGGGGCCTCGCTGGCGGTGATCTTAAACGGCATGAGGCTGTTGGCCGGGCGGCCTACGAGGCCCAGCTCCTCACCTGCCCTGTGACGGTCCGCCCTATCGTCCAGCCCCCTCCCGTGAGAGATACCTAGGACACAAATTGTGCGATATTTCACAACCGGGGTTTCCCTTGTAATACGTTGAAAAAGTAGAGAAACAAGTAATTTGGCGGCAGGAGATTAGATAGGCAGTGTTGAATATTCGAAATGGAAGTGAGTTTTGCGACACGTTTTGTGATGTGATTCACGTAACGTACTTCACAGTAAAGGGGATGTCGAAGGTGAAACGGACTTTCGCTGTTCTGGTCACTCTTGAGGGCAGGGACGTCTGGCTGCAGGTACCCGCCTTGAACCTGAGCCAGGCGAGGCTGCAGGCGATTCGTCAGCTGAAGGCCATGTATCCGGGGAAGAAGCCGAGCATAGTCCTCATACGCCCCGAGCGTCGCGCCACGGCGTAGGGGCGAGCGTAGGATAGCGGCGGGCCCTGTCCTCGGTCGCGTGAGCCTGCGCTGGGGCCGGGCCCTCCCTTCGTGGCCCCGCTTCTCAAGACACCTGCTGGCCGCTCACTGAGTCATGCGGTACTCGGGTGGGTTGCCGAGCCAACCCTTGATCTTCCCGTACTTCACTATACTGTCATAAGCATCCAGTTCCCTCTTCAGGAATCTGATGAACATCATCCTCAGGTCGTCGTTTAGCATGATCCTGAGGTCAGAGACCTGGAGGCCCAGGAAGTACTGCAGTCCGGAGATGATCTGCAGGAATACGAACTGGTCCCTGATGACCTCCGTGTTCACCGGCGTGTTGACGCTCTTGGGAGGCCGCGGCGGCAGCGGGATGCCGTAGGAGTTCAGTTTGCCCTCGATCTCCTTGATCTCGACCTCCAGGTTCTGAGTTATCCACCGACCGACCAGCAGCTTGAACTCCAGGTCGTGGATGAAGTTCTGATGGATGGTCGTCATCTCGAGGTTCTGATAGCGCAACATCAGCTGGCTCCAAAGGGCGAAGGCCTCCCCGCTGTGGATGGCCTTTGCGGCTTGACCGGGCCGTCCGAGGATCGGCATCACGTGACCTCCCTATATATACTGTCTTTAGTATGAACTTGAGCGAGGCGAAAGATGAGTCCACAGGATGTCTGGCGGTGAGGTCCGGGACGGGCGCTTCGCGGCTCCCTGCTCAGGGCTCTCACTCCTGCACTTCAGGGGCCCAGCTCTTCTCGCTGGCCGTGTAGAAGAAGACCAGCCGCCTGGCGATGACGATCCCCTTCACCTGAAGGACGTAGGGTTTCTCCCCGAGGTCTACGGTTCGCCCGTCGAAGACGTAGTAGAGTAAGAGCGGGTCTATCTGTTCGACCTCCCTGCCCACCAGGGTCTTCAACATCTCGCCCAGCTTCTTATCCAGGTTAATCCGTGTGGCCGAATCGGGGAGGTCGCCCACGACCTCTATGTCCTCCACGGTGACATCTCTCTGATAGTGGGGCTCGGACAGGCGCTCCTCCAGAGAGCTCATGCGGTTCCTGAGGTTCTCAAGCTCCACTTGGAGCTGTTCCTTCTCCAGGAGGGCGCGCTCCACCTGATAGCCCGAGAGCGGGCTCACGAGGGCCGCGCCGGTGAGGGCACCTAGGAGGAAGGTGACGACCAGCCGCCTCTTCACTTTCAGCGTCGCCCCGCCATTACGCTCACCAAGAGCCACCCCAGGTTGGCTCCGGCGAAGGCCACGAGGATGTAAAGCATCTGGCGCAAGACGGTGGTGAGCTGGCCCTCGAAGAGGCCCGACTCGATGGACCTGATGGTGGCGAAGGTACCGCCGAGCGCCGCCACCATGGCCCAAAGCTTCAGCCTCTCGGCCAGGGTAGCCATGGTGGCCAGGGGGTACTGGCCCGAGAGCAGTCCGGCGAGGGACCCGAAGAAGGCCCCCCCGACCACTACCCCGATGGATATGAAGAAGGTGAGGAGGAGATCTCCGGAAAAGGCGGTCATTGGCCCACCTCCGCGGCAGTTAAGTATATGCCGGGCGGGGCTCCCTTATGATGTTCAGGGCCGGGAGCAGGAGTAGCAGCCCCCGGGGAAGAACTCTATCAGGGTCCTCATGTCAGACCCTCAACTTCACTTGCCGGGAATGATGTTCCGTGTTCGCACACCTGCACGTACATACTGAATACAGCCTGCTTGACGGGCTGGCCCGCATTGGCGGTCTCATAACCCGCGCTAAGGAGCTCGGCATGCCGGCCCTGGCCATCACCGACCACGGGGCGATGTACGGGGCCATCGACTTTTACAAGAAGTGCAAGCAAGCGGGCATAAAGCCCATAATCGGCTGCGAGGTCTACGTGGCCAGGAGGACCCTCGCGGACAAGGAGCCGAAGATAGACGATAACCCTTATCACCTAGTGCTCCTGGCTCGGGACGAGAGGGGCTACAAGAACCTGCTCAGGCTGGTGTCCACCGCCTTCATCGAGGGCTTTTATTACAAGCCCCGCGTTGACCACTCGCTTCTCGAGAGGCACAGCGAGGGCCTCATCGCCCTGAGCGCCTGCCTGGCCGGTGAGATCCCCTCTCACATCCTCGAGGGCCGGCTCGAGAGAGCCCGTGAGGTCGCGGCCCTGTATCGGGAGGTCTTCGGGCCCGAGAACTTCTTCCTCGAGCTGCAGGACCACGGCCTGCCCGATCAGAGGCGGGTCAACCTGGAGCTCGTGAAGCTGTCGCGGGAGCTCGACATACCTCTGGTGCTAACCAACGACTCCCACTACGTGAACAAGGACGATGCCAGGGCCCATGAGATCCTCCTCTGCATCCAGACGGGAAGCCACGTGGACGACCCCGACAGGCTGAAGTTCCCGAACCGGGAGTTCTACCTCAAGAGCCCCGCGGAGATGGCCCGTCTCTGCGACTACCTGCCCCGTGAGGCGGTCGAGCAGGCCCTGACCAGCACCCTGGAGATAGCCGAGAGGTGCGACCTTGAGTTCACCTTCGGGGAGCTCCACCTGCCCGATTACGAGTTGCCGGAGGGGTACGACGCGGACACCTACCTCGAGAAGCTCTGTCGGGAGAGGCTCGGGCAGCGCTATCCCGAGCCCAGTGAGGAGGTCCTGGACAGGCTCGAGTACGAGCTCTCGGTGATCCGCGAGATGGGCTTCTCAGGGTATTTCCTCATCGTGTGGGATTTCGTCTCCTTCGCCAAGGAGAGGGGGATACCCGTCGGCCCGGGCAGGGGCTCGGCGGCGGGGTCCCTGGTGGCCTACGTGTTGGGGATTACGGATATTGATCCGTTGAAGTATAACCTCCTCTTCGAGAGGTTCCTGAACCCCGAGCGGATCAGCATGCCCGATATGGATATCGACTTCTGTTACGAGAGACGGGGCGAGGTCATCGATTACGTGGTGAATAAGTACGGGAAGGACTCCGTCTCTCAGATCATCACCTTCGGTACCATGGCGGCCAGGGCCGCCATCAGGGACGTGGGCCGGGCCCTGAACATGCCCTACGGCGAGGTGGACAGGATCGCCAAGCTGGTGCCGGCCCAGATCGGCATCACCCTGGAGCGGGCCTTGGAGATGTCGCCGGACTTCCGGAACGCCTATGAGGAGAACCGCCAAGTCAGGGCCCTGGTGGACCTCGCCCGCTCCTTGGAGGGGCTGCCCCGGCACGCCTCTGTCCACGCCGCCGGCGTGGTGATAGCCAAGAACGCCCTGGTGGAGCACGTGCCCCTGCAGAGGACGGCCGACGGCGCCATCGTGACCCAGTTCCCCATGGAGACCCTGGAGGAGCTCGGGCTGCTCAAGATGGATTTCCTCGGCCTGCGCACGCTGACCGTGCTTGATCAGGCCGAGAAGATCGTCCGACGCACCCAGGACCCGGGCTTCTCCTTGAGCGACATTCCCGTGGACGACGAGGAGACCTTCTCGCTCTTCCAGGCCGGCGACACCCTGGGGGTCTTCCAGCTTGAGAGCGGCTGGGTGAGGGAGATGCTCCGGGACCTCAAACCCAGCCGGTTCCTGGATATTATCGCCGCCGTCGCCCTCTGCCGGCCGGGTCCCATGGAGAATATCCCGGCCTACGTGAAGGCCAAGGAGACCGGGGCCAGCTATCCGCACCCCGATCTCAAGCCGGTCCTCGAGGATACCTACGGCATCATGATCTACCAGGAACAGGTCATGCAGGTGGCGTCGGTCATGGCCGGCTACACCCTGGGCCAGGCGGACATCCTGCGTAAAGCCGTCGGCAAGAAGAAGAAGGAGCTTATCGACCAGCATCGCGAGATATTCATCAGAGGTTGTGTGGAGAGGGGCTACGGCGAGGAGCTGGGCCGGCAGCTCTACGACCTCATAGAGAAGTTCGCCAACTACGGCTTCAACCGGGCCCATGCGGCGGCCTACGCCTACATCGCCTACCAGACCGCCTACCTCAAGGCCCACTACCCCGTGGCCTTCATGGCGGCCCTGCTCACCAGCGTCATGGGGTCGAGCGACAAAGTCGCCCTGTACATCGACGACTGCAAGAGACGGGGCATCAGCATCCTGCCTCCCGACGTGAACGAGAGCTACGCCGGCTTCACCGTGGTCGGCGATTCCATACGGTTCGGCCTCGCCGCGGTGAAGAACGTGGGCCACGGCGCCATAGAGTCCATCATCCGGGCCAGGAAGGAGCACGGGCCCTTCAAGTCCCTGAGGGATTTCTGCGAGAAGGTGGACACCCGCCTCCTCAACAGGAGGGCCATCGAGAGCCTGATCAAGGCCGGGGCCTTCGACTCCCTGGGGTTCAAGCGGTCCCAGCTCCTGGCGGCCCTGGAGAGGACCCTGGAGGCCGCCCATCAGGCCAGCCGGGCCAGGCAGAACGGCCAGCTCACCTTCTTCGACATGACCGCGGAAGAGGGGTTCGTGGACGAGGACATCGAGCTGCCGGATATCGAGGAGTTTAAGAAGAACAGGCTGCTGGCCATGGAGAAGGAGGTCCTTGGGCTCTACATCACCGGCCATCCCCTGGCCCAGTACGAGAGGGAGCTCAAGCAGGTCGCCGATTCGGACAGCTTGAAGGTCAAGGAGGCCGAGGACGGCAGCAGGGTATGTCTCGGCGGCATGGTGGCCAACACCAAGCAGATCATCACCAAGAAGGGCGCGTCCATGGCCTTCGTCACCCTGGAGGACCTGGTGGGCACCGTGGAGGTTATCGTCTTCCCCAAGGTCTACGAGAGGTGCAGGTCTTTCCTGGAGGAGGATGCGGTGGTAATCGTTGAAGGCAGGATATCACACGAGGAGGACGAAGGAGAGGTAAAGGTCCTCGCGGAAGAGGTAAGGCCGCTGGCCAGCAGCAAGAAGGTCTACGTGACAGTGCCGAAGATGGAGGACGAGGAGATGGCCTTGCGGAGGCTCAAACAGATCCTCCTCGCCCACCGCGGCTCGTCGCCGGTCTACCTGCACCTCGTCGCCCACGACAAGGTTATCCTGACCAACGCCGAGTACTGGGTGGAGAGAAGTCCGGAGCTGGTCGAGGCCCTGGAGGGGCTGCTCGGCCGGGGAGCGGTGGAGATGGACCTTTAGAGACACAGCAGCGTAGCATATGGGGGAGGCAGGCACTATGAGCATGGCTGAACCGAAGGTCAAGATGTGCCGCAGGCCGGAGGCCTTGAGGGACTATACCCTCAAGCTCCTGGAGGAGCGGGGGGTGACCCTGCGGGCCATAGCCGAGGTGGTGCTGGTCATCCAGCAACCCTATTACGACGACCTCTCTCTCGAGGATTGCCTGGCCAGCGTGGAGGCGGTCATTGAGAAGCGAGAGGTCCAGCACGCCATCATCACCGGCGTCGCCCTGGACAAGATGGCGGAGGAGAACCAGCTGCCCGAGCCCCTGAACACCATCCTCAGGACTGACGATTTCCTCTACGGGGTGGACGAGATCCTCGCCCTCTCGGTGACCAATGTTTACGGCTCCATCGGGCTTACCAACTTCGGCTACCTGGACAAGGAGAAGATCGGTATACTGGGACGGCTGAACAACGAGAGGCACAAGGGCGGAAGGGTCCACACCTTCATGGATGACCTGGTGGCCAGCATAGCTGCGGCCGCGGCCGCGCGGATAGCTCATCAGCACGCGTGAGGGCCGAGGGGCGTGGTGTGCGCCGGGCATGCCCGCCCGTCCGGACCGTAGTGAAGCAGGAAGTTCGCCCACCGTCCACGTGGGCGCTATACCTCCTAAGGAGCTCCCACCCTGACATGCTCACCTATACGGGGAAAGGGGACGAGCCCGCATGTGATGACGCTCCCCGGGGTGGGCATCTCTGCCTTCCCGGCGCATTGTACCCGATAGGTCAATACGACCTCTCGGGCTCTCTTCGCCGGGTTTCTCTTCCCCGATGAACATGTCTTCTGCCGGAAGCTCCGCGAGTAGACCTTCTCCCCGGCAGGACTCGGGTGACCCGTGGGGTAAAGGCTATTCGGGGGGAATTTACATGAGAGTAGAGCTTCCGTACGGCGATGGCCGCATAACCGGAGAGATCGCTGAGGGTTACCGGACCCGGGTCCTTGAGAGGAAGCTGCCACCTGCGGTAGAGGACCCCGGGGCACTGGTGAGGGCCGCCTTGGCGAACCCGATCGGCGCCCGGCGTCTTGCGGAGGTCGTGAGGCCGGGGGAGAAGGTGGTGGTGGTGACCAGTGACATCACCAGGCCCTTCCCCGCCCGCGTGGTGCTCCCGCATGTCCTCGAGGAGCTAGAGGCGGCGGGCGTCAGCCTGAGCGATGTCACGGTGGTCTTCGGCCTCGGCATCCACCGCCCGCAGACGGAGGAGGAGAGGCGTCGCCTGGTGGGGGAGGAAATCTACTTACGGGTACGGTGCGTGGACAGCAGCTCCGGCGATGTGGTGTGCCTGGGCAGGACCCGCAGGGGGACCCCCTTGGACGTGGACCGGCGGGTGGTGGAGGCCGACAGGAGGGTGTGCCTGGGCAACCTGGAGTATCATTACTTCGCCGGTTACAGCGGCGGCGTTAAGGCCATCCTGCCGGGAGCCTCAAGCCGCAGGACGGTTGAGGCCAACCATTCCATGATGGTGATGGACGCTGCCCGGGCGGGGAAGCTCGAGGGCAACCCCGTGAGGGAGGATATCGATGAACTGGTGGAGCATCTCCCGGTCGATTTCATCGTGAACGTCGTCCCGGGCAGCCACGGGGCGCCGGCCGCCGTGGTGGCAGGCCACCCCATAATGGCCCACAGGGAGGGCTGCCGGTTGGTGGACCGCTGGAACTCGGTAGCAGTAGACGAGCTCGCTGACGTGGTGCTGGTCAGCGCCGGCGGGAGCCCGAAGGACGTAAACCTCTACCAGGCCCAGAAGGCCCTTGACAACGCAGCCCATGCCGTGAAGGACGGAGGGCGGCTGATCCTCGTGGCTAGGTGTCAGGAGGGCTTCGGCGAGCCGACCTTCGAGATATGGCTGCGAGAGGCCCGGGGGCCGGAGGATTGTCTGCGCCGGGTGAGCGAGCGGTTCGAGCTCGGGGGCCACAAGGCGGCGGCCCTGGCGAGGACCGCCGCCAGGGTCAGGATCATCATGGTGACGGACATGCCCGAGGAGGACGTGGCAACGGCCTTTGCTGAGAGGGCGGGGAGTTTAGAGGAAGCCCTGGCGGGAGGAGGGGGCCTGCTTTACGTCATCCCGGAAGGAGGGTCCGTGCTGCCCCGGCTGGGAGCTTCCGGGCATTGACCAGATGGTATCTCTTGGGGCCGGCTACGATTACGTTGACCGGTCTTGCACGATCCTCGCCCACGGCGGTGTGTATAGCTTCTACAGGGTGATGGCGACCGACCCTGAGGGCGTCGAGGCGCAGATAAAGGGCCGGGAGGGGGTGGTCGTCGCTGGCCGGATGAGACCTGCTCTCTGTGGGCCTCGAAGCCCCCGTCGGGTGGAGGGTTCCTCATCAAAACCGAGGGGCGCTTTTACCCCGCAGCCGAAGATGACCTCATCTCGGTTGGTACCGACAGCAGGTCCAGCTCTTCCTACACAGGTTGAGCGAGGCTGAAACCGTCAGGGGCATAATCCTCCGCGGCGATCTGGTCAGCCCCCACCGCTGGGTAGCGCCGGAATCAGGTATCGATCTGCTCGTCCTGGTGGATTTCGAGCAGACCGACGTGGCCCTACGCGTACTGGGCGCTGCGGGGCTCTCCCGGGCGGGTGCTGATGGATTTTACAGGGATTGACCACGAGCTGGCCAAGGTAGCGGGCCGGGCGGTGAGGTGATATACGATTCGGAGATGATCAAGGACGCACCGGGTGAGCCGACCGTGGGATATTCGGTGTTCCCGCTGCCCGATTTCTACCGCTTAATCGATTCGGGCAGGTTTCAGCTCCGGAAGTACGTGATCGAAGCGGTGCTCCATACCGAAGTCGTGTTCGAGAGGGAGGGCGAGGCGCGGAGGTTCCTCAAGGCTGTTCTCGACCTGCGGTGAACCCCGTCCCCGGCCATCAATCGGGTCAGGAATGAGTTATGGACAACAAGGAGGGTATGCTTGTGAAGGTATATATCTCCGTTGACATGGAAGGCATCGCTGGCGTGGTGGCCTGGGAGCAGACGAGCCCCGAAGGCCGGGATTATGACCGGTTTCGCCTCCTCATGACCAAGGAGGCCAACGCCGCGGTTGAGGGCGCCCTCGCGGGCGGGGCTACGGAGGTCGTAGTCAACGACTCCCACGCGAACATGAGGAATATTATCCCGGAGGAGCTCAGCCCGGAGGCGAGGCTGATCAGCGGCTCCCCGAAGCCCATGAGCATGGTCGAGGGCCTAGACGGCTCCTACGATGCAGCCTTCTTCATCGGGTACCACGCCCGGGCGGGGTCGCCGGGTGTACTGAGCCACACCTACAGCAGCACGGTCATGGAATTCCGGGTCAACGGCCGTCCCTTCGGCGAGGTCGGCATGAACGCCGCCCTGGCCGGTGCTTACGGGGTCCCCGTCGCCCTGGTAGCCGGTGATTCCTCGGCCGTAGAGGAGGCCCGTGAATTGTTGGGCCACCTCGGGCCGCTCGGGGCCGTGGCCGTAAAACGCCACGTCGGGCGGTCCGCTGCGGCGAGCCTCCATCCCGAGCGGGCGCGGGCCCTGATCCGAGAGGCCGCGGCGGAGGCCGTCCGACAGTCCGCGAACATCAGGCCGTTCATCGTGGAGCAGCCGGTGCGAGTAGAATTGAGGTTTTCCAACTCAGGCCTGGCCGACGGCGCCGAGCTCATGCCTGGCGTCGTGCGGGTGGACGGCGTCACCGTCGCGTACGAGGCGCCCGATTACCCCACGGCCCTGCGCGCCGCCCGGGCCATGATCGCCCTGGCCGGCCGGGCCTGACCTCAGGAGCCGGCGGGGGCCGGCTCCCGGAAAGGTCGCTACTTCAGCCTCGGGTCCAAGGCGTCGCGCAGCCCGTCTCCCAGCAAGTTAAAGCCGAGGACGGATATCATGATGGCTAGGCCGGGGAAGGTCATTACCCACGGCGCCCGCTGTATATACTCCCGGGTGTCGCTAAGCATGGCTCCCCACTCGGGGGTGGGTGGCTGGGCCCCCAGGCCCAGGAAGCTCAGGGCGGCCGTGTCCAGGATGGCCGTGGCGATGCCCAGGGTGGCCTGGACGATAAGCGGCGCCAGGCAATTGGGCAGGACGTGCAGGAGGATGATCCGCAGGTCGGTGGCCCCGATGGCCACTGCCGCCTCCGTGTACTCGTGCTCCTTCACCGAGAGGACGGAAGACCTCACCAGCCTGGCGTAGGTGGGGATGGCCACAATGCCCACGGCGATCATGGCGTTTATGAGCTGTGGCCCCATGATGGCCATGATGGCTATGGCCAGCAGGATGCTGGGGAAGGACAGCATGATCTCCATCACCCGCATGACGATGAGGTCCGCCCAGCCGCCGTAGTACGCCGACACCGCGCCCACCAAGGTGCCGACCACCAGCGCGATGCCCACGGCGGCCACGCCCACCTGGAGCGACACGCGGGCGCCGAAGATGATCCGGCTGAGGATGTCCCTCCCCAGGTAGTCGGTGCCCAGAGGATGGCTGGCGGAGGGCGGCTCTAGGGGCGGCGCCACGGGTTCCAGGGGGTCGTAGGGCGCCAACAGGGGCGCGAAGAGCGCGCTGACGACGAACAGCCCCACCAGGACCGCTCCCACCATCGCGGCCTTGTTCTTGGTAAGTCTCCTGTATACCATCATCCAGCCGCCCTGAGAGGCGGCCTTGGTGCGTATTTCTCTCTCAGCCACTGCCATGGTCATACCCCCTACCCATACCTTATCCTGGGGTCGATGAAGGTGTACAGGATGTCCACCAGGAGGTTCACGAAGACGAAGGTGGTGGCGATGAGCAGCACAGTCCCCTGCACCACAGGGTAGTCCCGCTCGTTTATGCCCTCGATGATGTACCGGCCCACGCCCGGCCACGAGAAGATGGTCTCCGTCAGTATGGCCCCGCCGAGCAGGAAGCCGAACTGCAGGCCGACTATGGTGACCACCGGCAGGAGGGCGTTCTTGAGGGCGTGTCTGAAGACCACCACCCGCTGGGCCAGGCCCTTGGCCCGTGCTGTCCTGATGTAGTCCTGGCCTAGGACCTCCAGCATGCTGGACCTAGTCATCCTGGCGATGATGGCCATGGGGATGGTGCCCAGGGCCAGCGCGGGCATTACGAGGTGCCAGAGGGCGTTCAAGAAGGCAGCCAGGTTACGGTTGAGAAGGCTGTCTATCAGGTAGAAGTTGGTGTAGGTCTCCAGGAAGAACCGCACGTCAAGCCGGGAGGACGGCGGGAACCAGCCCAGGTTCACCGAGAAAAACCAGATCAGCATAAGGCCGAGCCAGAAAATGGGCATTGATACCCCGATGAGCGCCAGGAACATGCTGACGTGGTCGAAGAGGGAGTACCTCTTCACGGCGGATATTATCCCCGCGGACACCCCTACCACCACGGCCACGAACATGCTGAAGAAGGACAGCTCTATGGTGGCCGGGAACCTCTCCGCCAGCTCCGAGATGACCGGCTTGTTGCTTCTTATGGAGCGGCCGAGGTCACCGGTGAGCACCCTGCCCAGAAAGCGGAAGAACTGTACGTGCAGGGGTTGATCCAGCCCGAGCTGCTTCTCCAGGGCCGCCAGGGCCTC
>DFND01000057.1 GCA_002375895.1 Firmicutes bacterium UBA3576 | reverse complement strand
ACATACATTTTAGGACATTACCTCGCTCCTTTCCGTTAACCTAATTGGTGTTTATTAGGTTAATGGGGACCCTTTTCGGACCTTTTGCGAGGTTGTAACGAAACTGTTTCACGAACGGGCAAGAGCACCGAGAACTCGGCTCCGCCGCCCGGCGCCTCACCCACCCTTATGCTCCCACCGTGCAGGGAGACTATCTCCTTCACTATCGAGAGCCCGAGACCGCTCCCGCCGGTCGCCCGGGCGCGGGCCTCATCCAGCCGGACGAACCTCTCGAAAATACGGTCTCTGTCCTCGGTAGGTATCCCGGGCCCCTCGTCGGTCACCCTCAGGAGGGCTGCTCGCTTCTCGCGGCCCACCAGCACTTCCACGCGGCCGCCGCGCGGACTGTGCTTGATTGCGTTGTGCACCAGGTTAGTGACTACCTCCAGCATGAACCCCCGGTGGCCGCGCAACAGCAGATGCTCGCCCTCGACGCCCTCCGCCTGCGCCAGGGGCCTAAGTCGCTTCACGCCCTCGCCGGCAGCTTCCAGAAGGTCGAATTCCTCGTCTAGGGAAATCTCCCCGTGCTCTAGGCGGCTGAGAGTGAGGAGGTTCACTGTCAGGTCCGCCAGCCGGTTGACTTCGGAACGGATATCGGTCAGAAACTCCCTTAAACCGCCGGGTCGGCGGGCGGGCTGTCGAGCAGCGAGTCGGCGAGGGCCCTCAGGGAGGCCAGGGGGTCTTTGGCTCATGCGAGGCGTCCTGGATGAAGCGCCGCCGCATTTCCTCATGACCCTCCAGCTTCCCGGCCATGAAATTGAAGGCCCGTGCCAGGTGCCCGATTTCATCCCCGGACGATATATTCACCCGCCGCGAAAACCTGCCCTGAGCGAGGTCCATCGCCGCGCGGGTGAGCTCTCCTAGCGGCCTCGTGATAGCCATCGTCAGCAGTGAACCTATCAATAGCACTGCTGTGCCCACGACGAGGGAGGCCCGGATGAGGCTCAGCCGGAGGGCATCCATCTTGGCGAAGACGTCCGGTATGCTCGTGGAGAGCAACACGGCGTCCGCAACCTGCTTGTGAACCCTAATGGGCGCCGCCGTATGCATCACCCAACCGTCCCGCAGGAGGTAATGGGGCGCGGCCATGGCGGATCCGCTCAGGGCCTCGCGGACCTCAGAATGGCCCAGTCGCCGGCCCACCAGTTCACTGCCGGCGGCCGAATCGACAAGCACCCTGCCCTCCCGGTCGAGCACGAGTATCCTTCCCCCGACGTCGGCGGCGAACCCCTGCACGACGGGCCTTAGGAGATGCCTTCGCCCTCCCGGGCCCATATATTCGGCCGCCACATCGGCTATCACGTTGGCCTGGGCCAGGAGGGCGGCCTCTCGGTCGCTGAGCAGGCTCGACCTTGTTTGCCGGGTCACGACATAGGAGAGAAGCGTCATGGAGAGGGCGATTATGAGGAAATAGGCGAGGGCCAATTTGAGCCGCAGGCCGGCCCTCACTCGTCTCCCTCCCCGCAGTAATAGCCCACGCCCCACCTGGTGCGGACGTAGACGGGCCGGCTGGGATCGGGCTCTATCTTCTGTCTCAGACGTCGCACAGCTATGTCCACCGCCCTGGTATCACCGTAATAATCGTAATCCCAGACGGCCTCCAGGATGTGCTCCCTGGTGAAGACACGACCGGGATGGGAGGCCAGGAACAGGAGGAGCTCGAACTCTCTATTGGTAAGCTCGAGTAGCGGCAGCCCGTCTCGGCTCACCGTCCTCCGCTCAAGGTCGATCTCCAGAGAGCCGAGCCGCAGAACCTCCCGGTCGATGCAATGCCTGACGCGCCGCAGGACCGCCCACATTCTGGCCAACAGTTCCCTGGTGTTGAAGGGCTTTGCCAGATAGTCGTCCGCTCCGAGCTCTAGGCCCACTACCTTATCCACGTCGTCCGACCTAGCCGTCAGCATGATGATCGGAACCTGAGACCTTTCCCTTATGTGGCGGCAGACCTCGAACCCGTCTATTTCAGGCAGCATCACGTCCAGAAGCACTATATCGGGCCTTCCGGTTAGCGCTGCCTCGAGGCCCTGCCGGCCATCATAGGCCACGTCAACCTGGAGGCCCTCGGACTCGAGGCTTCTCTTTAACCCCTTTACGAGCTCTACTTCGTCCTCTATTAAGAGCACTTTCGCACACATAACGACCACCACAGCTAGTTTATCAGCTGAGAGAGCATGGCGCTGGAGAAAGGAGCAAAAAAAGAGAGGCTGACGAGAGGTGTGCTTCACACGGGGGCGCACGCCTCACGACACGAGAGTCGCTTCGTCCTGCTTCAAGAGGGCCCAGAGCTTTTGGCCGGTCTCACAGCGGCGGATAAAGCGCGCGAATTCCTTAGCTATGTGGGGATCGAACTGCGAGCCCGCGCCGCGAAGGATCTCCCGCAGGGCACCTTCGACGCTCATCGCCTTACGGTAGGGACGGTCGGATCTCATGGCGTCGAAGGCATCAGCCACGGCGACGATCCTCGCGGCCAGAGGTATGTCTTGGCCCTTAAGGCCATCCGGATACCCCTGCCCGTCGAACCGCTCATGATGGTACCGGATAACTGCCTGATAACTTCCAAACCCCTTCAGGGAACGCACTATGTCCTCACCGTGAACGACGTGTAATCTGACCTCCTCGTACTCCTCCTCGGTAAGGCGGCCAGGCTTGTTCAGGATCTTTCTGTCGAGCTCGATCTTCCCGATATCGTGTAGGAAAGCGGCGTATTTGACCTCCCTCAGCTCTTGCTCGGACAACCCGAGGACCTCAGCAAGCGCCAGGGCGTAATTCACCACCCGTTCCGAGTGCCCGTAGGTGTAGTTATCGCGCCCGCCGATGACGGCCAACAAGGCCTCCGCCGTATGCATAGCCCTGGCCTCTTCCTCTGTGAGCTCTCCCTCCATGTCCTCAAGGAGAGAGTAATACCTCTGCGTCGCGTTCTTGTCCCGCTCTTTGGCTTTGTAGAGGGCCTTGTCGGCGCGCTTTACGAGTTCATCCACGTCCGCAGCGTTAGTGGGATAGGTCGCGATCCCCACCGATACCGTGAGCCTGCCCTTAGGCTGATCCTCCTCACCCCAGAAGGAACGAGCCTCGACGTTCTCGCGAAGCCTCTCGGCGATTACGAGCCCCTCGTCGGTATCCGTATCCGGGAGGATGATCGCGAATTCCTCTCCGCCGTATCTGGCCACCACGTCGGACTGTCGCACGCTTTCCTGCAGAAGGCTCCCCAATTCGCGCAGAACGCGATCCCCCATGGGATGGCCGTGACGATCGTTGTACAGCTTGAAGTAGTCCACATCTATCATCAACAGAGTTAGAGGCGAGCCCCTGCGTCTGGCCCGCACCATCTCCTCGACCAGCCGCTGCTGGAAGTAACGGTAATTATAGAGGCCCGTGAGCCCGTCGGTGACCGACAGACGGGCCAGCTGTTTGTTCTTGGCCTGTAGCTCCTCTGTCAGGTCCTGAAGCTGCATGTTCTTGGATATGATAATCCGGCAAGTCCCCATCATGATGCCGAAGATGGCTCCCAGGAGAAGGCAAGGTGCCCAAAACTGGACGGTGAAGTAATAGGAAAGGGAGTCGTAATAGAGGTAAAGGCTCACGGAGTACGCCACGTGGCCGAAAAGCCCGACGATGATGAAATCAGACACCTGCTGTCTCGCCACACTGGCCGGGCCGAGGACCAACGGATACATGAGGATCAAGATGCTATCCAGGCCGCCGGTGAAATAGACCAGGGCCGAGACGTAAAGGAGCTCCAATCCGATGGAGATATACCAGAGGGCTCGTGTCGGAAACCGCCTTAGCCTGCTCACGGCGATAGTATAGACGAGAAAGGCAAGCATGAACACCAATAAGTGAACCAAGGCTGAGGGCATTAGAAAAGTCCGGGGGGCTAGTGCCCAAAGGAGAGCAAAACCTAGGAAGAAGATAACCCACTTAATTGCCAAACCCCTTTGCCTTTCCCAAGCGAGAAAGCTTGCCAGATCGCTCTTTCGGCGGTCGGTCACCCAAATTGCACCCCTAGGAACAAGGTACTCATTCTCTATTTCGTAAACTCACGCGTAATTCCTGCCAGTTGAGAGAAGCTCGTGTAGAAGGGAGTGAGTCACCGCCCTGAATTCGCCCCAGTCCGCCCACTTCCCCGTGAGGGCGCGCAGGGAGTCGGCGATCTCTGCGAGAGCTTCGGGAGCAATGCTCCGGAAGGCGGTTATCCGCTCCTCATCGCCCGGGGGTGCCGGCTCACCGTCCCCAATTTCCATCTCAAGGAGGTACGAGGGGTAGGGGAGGACGACGCCGGTATCCCTTCGAACGAGTTCGTACCTCACCAACCCCAGGAACCTCCTTACGCTACCGCGAAGGCC
Source organism: Firmicutes bacterium UBA3576 (assembly GCA_002375895.1). Classification (GTDB taxonomy): domain Bacteria; phylum Bacillota; class Sulfobacillia; order UBA3569; family UBA3569; genus UBA3569. Next base: position 417 of record DFND01000057.1, on the reverse strand, counting down.
AGTCTCCTCCCCGGTCTCTCGAACCGCGGCCGCATCAGCAGACTCGGCCCATTCTATCCCACCGCTGAGCAGCCTGTAGGTCCCGACGGGGTAGAAGTCCTTAGTATGAAGAAGCAACTTCCCCCCAAGCCATATCACCAGCGTGACCTCGCCCCTCTTCCGCTTGGAGCGTACCTGTTCAGCGAAGTACTCGAAGGTATCCGGAGACTGCTGAAGTCTTACGAAGTACTCCCTCGGCCTTCCGTAGCGCCGGGAGAGAACCTCGAGGTCGACGTCTTCGGGTCGCGGTATCATCTGAATCCCACCTCCATAAGGCGTAGGCCCCCGCGGCAGCTCCGAAGACCTGCCCCTACAGGCCTTGGTAACGGTATCTGAAGACTTGTTGCAGGACATATGCGCATTCCGGCCAATCCGACC
>DFND01000039.1 GCA_002375895.1 Firmicutes bacterium UBA3576 | reverse complement strand
CGGAAGGTGGCCGGGGTCGTCCCCCATGACCTGGGCTCCCCGTCCGAAGACCCCATCCAGGTAAGGCTTCATCACGCTGGCGACCTCAATCCCGAGCAGAAGCGCCGGCTCCCGGAGTACACAGCATCCCAGGAAAGGAGGGAATCGTAACCCACCCGAGGAAACCAGCAAATAGAGAGCTCAACCACTATTCTCTCAGCCATAACCCCACCTCACCAGTGCCCCCTGGCTCTCCAGGGCAGAATGCCTCTGAGAGGGGGAAGCTGGATTGCCAGTCCGCAAGAGCAGGGACTCCCAGAGTTCAAAGGGAAAGCCGTCTACCGCTGCCAAGCTCGCCGCATTGGCTCTGGGCATCGTCGTAGTCATGCTGGTTCTCAGCGGAGGAGACAAAGAGCCTGTCGCTCAGCAGGGCCCCGATGACGGTCAGCCAACCCAGCAAGCCACAGCAATCCCCGGCCTCACGCCTACAGACGTCAAGCTCAACCTTGAACAGCAGTGGGGCCTCGAGTTCACTGGCCCTCGCCAGATTGCTCATCTCTGCCTAGACCAAGGTACCGCGGTTGACCCTGACACCGGGATATCCCTCATATGTGACATCTGCGAGAACACGGTGGGGCTTGACGTGGCCCGGGTCGTGTTCACCGTAGATGCAGCGTCCTTGGCCCAGTGCACGCAGGTCTCGGCAGATCTAGTAACGTCCTTGGCTTCGAGGTACCTTGGCTACTGTGCGACCCTGCCCTATGATGGTGCCGAGCCTCAGGCCGCCAAGGAGTGGGTAGAGGCCCATGTCAGCGAAGCCACGGGTGTGGAACTGACGACCACAATTGGCGGGGTTATATTTAGGCTGTACGGAACAGACCTGGTAAAGGTGCTCGAGATTGCGCCTGACGAAGGAAGCTGAGTAGGCCGGACCGTTCCCGTCAAGGGTAGTAACACCGCAGTGCTAGGATTATGGGCAGGACCCGCCCATAGGTTATCGCCATGCAGAAATCCCCGTGGGCTAACACGGAGCTTCAGCGGACCTTGTGGGCGCTGTGCACCAGTCGGTCGAGGATGGCGTCGGCCACCGTCGGGTCGGCCATGGCTGAATGCCAGTTCTCGACGGGCAGTTGGCTGGCGATGAGGGTGGAGCGGCCTATACTCCGCTCAGCGACCACCTCGAGCAAGTTCCTGGCCTCGGTGGCTGTGAGGGCGGCCAGCCCCCAGTCATCAAGGATGAGCAGGTCGAGCCGGCCGAGCCGGGTCAGGAAGACCGGATATGAGCCGTCGGCCCTAGCCGGTTCGAGGTCCCCCAGGAGGCGTGGGATACGGTAGTAACGCCAGTAACGCCCGTCTTCGACAGTCCATAGACAGACCGACGGCGGATTCGGCCTAGGAATACGGGACACAGCGGTTGGCGTGGGGAGCGTGTGTATCTAGGATTCCCCTTTCCTGGTAGTCTTCATTTCGAGGAAGCGTGGAGGCTCCGGAAGCCCGAGCGCGGTGAAGAGATTCTTTTGCTCGGGCGTGGTCTCGGTCCGCTGTGTGACGCGTCCCTCGGGGGTGACTAGGTCCGCGACATGCATCTGCTGTAGGACCTCCCGCATCCGGAGCCAGGTGCGGCCCGCTTCGTTCTCCGCCACCCGGACGAGCAGCAGGGCCAACCAGCAGAGGAGGACATGCGCCCGGATGCGGTCCTCGAGCCGGTGATAGACGGGGAGGACGAGCCCTTCTTAGGCCACAAGGCCCACGTGGTGTGCGACGAGACGGGGATGGCCACCGCGGTCACGGTCACACCGGGCGACGAGGCGGAGCTCCCCCAGCTCCCGCGTCTTTTGGACGAACTGAGGGACGAAGTAGTGCGGATTAGGTGTCAAGCCGGAACGTGTGTTCGCTGACGGGCTGATGGACCTTGAAAAGGGCATAGAGCACCCTCCCCGTTGGCAATTGCCTGGTTCTGCCAGGGGCATGTCGGGTGGGCTATGACGGCGGTGCTGGTGCTAGGAAGCCGTCGCCTCCCTTTCGGGTCGGATGTAGGGCCTGTTGTCGCGCAGCAGGGCGAAAACAAGCCGGACCAGTTTCCGAGCCGTCAGGACGACAGCTCGCTTGTGGTGATGCCGGGTAGCCTCGTGGTACTTCCGCCGGTAGTACTCGCTGTAGTTGGCGTCCCGCATCCGGACGCTGTTGGCGGCCTCACAGAGGTAGTACCGGAGGTAGGCGTTACCGGTTCGGGTGAGGGGCTGGTCCTCACCTTCGAACTCCCCGGACTGGTGCCTGCGCCTGGTAAGACCGGCGAACTTGGCCAGGGAGTCGTCGTCGGGGAAGTTCCGGATGTTGCCGATCTCGGCGATGATGCCGGCGGTGTAGACCGGCCCCATGCCTGGAATGGACAGGAGGGGGTTGTCAAGGCCGGTCATCTCGCGGTCGATGGCTTTCTCGGTCTCCCGGATCTCCCGCTCCAACTGCTGGATAATCTGCAGAGTCGAGGCGAGGATGCGGCCCGTCGGCGTCGTGGAGCTTGCCGGGGAGCCGGTAGGAGTGCTTGATGACGGTCTTGAGGTGCCGGGCCAGTTCATCCGGGCGCCGGAACTTGCCCCGGCTCTTCTCGGCGAGGAACCGGGTCAGTTCCTCGATGGGAGTGGCCGCGACCTCGTCGGGGGTCCGATACTCCAGCAGGAAGGCCGACCCGGTCACTCCCGTGGGGTCGCTGAAGGGCGACTCCTGGGCCATCCGGCTGGCTCTGAGGAAGAGATACGACAGGAAGTAGTTCTTGTGCCGGGTCAGGTCCCTGGCCAGGTGATAGCGGTGGCGCGTGAGCCTCTGGAGCGGCATGTAGCGTTCATCCGGATCGAACGGCACCGGGAGGCGGCCGAAGCGGAGCCTCTCGGCGATGGCCCAGGCGTCGGCCCAGTCCGTCTTCGGCAGGTCCGGGTAGGCCTTCTTGAACCCGCGGACTACTCGGGGGTTGAAAAGATAGACCTTGGGGTCGAAGGGTGCGAGCTCCGCGGCCTGGCTGGGATAAAGGGCCAGGTGCCAGGCGTAGAACGATGTGGCCTCCAGGCCGAAACGGACCTTTTCCAGGTGGTGCTCCCGGGCCAGGTCCACCGTCTTCTCGACGAAGGCGACCGACGCGGTTGCGTCGTTGGGGAAGCGAAACTTAAGAGGGAAGGTTCGCTCCTCGGCATCCACGAAACGGGCCCGGTTATCTTTGAGGGCCACGTCGATCCCGGCGAAAAGGGTATTTGCCAACCAATCCACCTCCCTTTGTGGAGGAGTGGGGGTCGGGTGCTTTGGGGTTCCCAGTCGCCCTGGCGCCGGGGCCGACAGCCTAGTATCAGAGCTTGTCCGGCCCTCCGGGGATGCGTGCCCGGCGCTGCTGCCCGCCGGCCCGAAAGCCGTAGCCTCAGAGTCCGGTCAGCGGTCTCCCGCCAGGCGTGGGGGCGCTTACTTCGGTAGCGGTTCTGCCGCAAGGGCTGAGAGCGCTTCCCCAAACCGACCTTGCGGTTCGGTTCGACTGGGACCCCCAAAAACCATTGCCCTTTGGTTGCGGCTACCGACTACGATATTAGGAAGGAGGGCCCGTAGAGTTGCCAAACTATACCGAATGGCGCTCAGATCAGGGGGTGCAGATGTGAGAAGCAGCTGGGTACATGCGATTCCGAAACGGTTGGTGCTGTTGGTACTGGTTATCATTACCCCCTCGTCAGCTTTCCTGCTGGACGGATGTCTAAGCCCCCGCCCTACGGGCGAGACGGCAACCCCCTTCAATGATGTCGTAACTCCGAAGCCCGCGGATGTCGACTTCCTGGATGTCAAACTGGAAGCTGCTGAGCCCATCCAGGAGTGGCAGCTTCGTGTACCGTGGTCCCGCGACGGGCTGGGAGGAGCGGACCGTTATCTTGGCATGGACCTGCCCGGGGAACCCGTGGGAGGTGGAGCCGATCCTCCGGAAGTCGTATTGGTCGGACCTGGACCGATTATCGCCATAGAGAGCCATGATTCCTCCCGTCTTTATGACCCGAGTGGACGCTTTCTCCGATCGCTGCCGGGACGCCCGGTCGGCTTTACGTCCCGAGGCGAACTGGTAACAGCCGGCGGCGGGGCCCCCCTCCAGGTCTTCTCACCCGACGGGGCCCTCCTCTGGGGAGCCAACCCCTTCGGCGACTTCGAGAGCCGGCTCGACTTGGCAGAAGAAATCCTGCCCGGCGGCTCTTTGGAGCACTTCGTCTCCCCTGACGGAAACGTCTACGTTAGCATCAACTCAAGGACCCGGGATGATGAGATGATCGTGGCCCTCCTGGTCTACAGCAGCACAGGGGCGCTCCTCTCCTGCAACCGCGTGCCCAGGGGGTTCCACCTGCGTTTCACCCATCAAGGTACAGTCTTCGCTCATTCGGTCCGTGTCGAGAGAGGCGTGGCCGAGAGGGAGTTCAAGGTCGACAAGGACACGTTCACCCTTATCCGCACAATCTACGTTCCCTCCGGGACCATCGGGGCTATAGGCCGGGACGGCAGCATGGTCTGTTACGAAATCGCCTCCCAAGAGGATCTAGGCTTTAGATTCATCGTCTATAAGGAAGGGATCGGGCGGGCCCTTTCCTTCACGTTGCCCTGCGAGGAGTATTTCGTTGCCTGGACTCCCGACGGTCGGCTCTATACTCAGCGCGTGACTGCGGAAGCCTTCGTGTTAACCGCGTGGATCTGGCCCACTCCTTAGACTAATCCACTACTCCAACCCGCCCACGGTTACCTGGCCGGGCTCGGGCAGGATGCCCTTGGTTTCGTCCATCTTCTCGTAAAGGGCGACCACCGCACCCCAGGGCTTGTCGGTTCCGCCCCGCAGGCCGGCCCAGGAGTCGTCGTCCCAACTGAACTCCAGGCCCTCGGGAAACATCTTCCCAAGGGCCGGGACGCGGCCGTGCGCATTCCGCCCAACCCGTCCACTTGTTCCGGCTGAAGCCGTCCAGTAATTCCGGCCGAAATCGTCCGACCGTTCCGGGTCAAACCGTCCAGCCTCCAACAACCGCTATTTGAGCCAACCCTCCGGTAGGGCAGCACCTTGACAAGAGAGTGGCCCGTCGAAACGCGTTTGCTGTCGGTGAGGCAGGGAAGCCGCCCCGGGGGCGTGGTAGTCAGTGCGGCAGATGACACAGGGGGTATGGTCCCATAGGCCGGCCGACGTTCCATCGGCAGCGCATTCGGAGTCAAGCCGCATCGGTGCAGGCGAAGTCGCTGCTTTCCCACATAGCCAGCGAGGTCCGCCACCGGCGGGAGATCTCGCCGGAGGAAGCGTTGCTGGTGGCCAGCGACGCTTACAGGTTCCTGGAGAGCGGTCTTCTGGGGCTGGGGCCGGGGTAGGTCGAGCTGCCGTACGTGGCGGGGCGGGAGAGCCACTACCGCCGGGCGCGCGTGGCCCAGCCTGAGAAGGTGGCGCGGTTGACCGTGCTCGCTGACGAGGATGCCAGCCTGCTCGAGGAGTTCGGCACCCGGACGATGCAGCAGGGCCGGTTGGCCCGCATGGTCGAGGAGGCCTACGCCCAGGAGACGTTGCTCGACGGCGCCCGCCTGCGTCTGCTCATGCCCTTGACCCTGGCGGCGATCAGGGAGCGCCTGAGGCCGTTGTGGGAGCAGGGCGCATTGCTGCCGCTGGCCGGCATGACCCGGCGGCTGCGCCAGAAGATGGTGCCGCCCCGCGCGGTGCTGGTGGTGGACCGTTACCTGGCGGGCGAGGAGCTCGGCCGGGTCCGCCGGGAGCTTGC
>DFND01000052.1 GCA_002375895.1 Firmicutes bacterium UBA3576 | reverse complement strand
TACAGCCGTTTTGGGACTTGACCGAGGAGCGATCGAGACATGTTGAAGAAGCTTGCAATCGCCGGCCTGGTGCTGACGCTGATGGCGGGCCTGTTGGGCTGCGACCTGTGGCCCGGCGGCCTGCAGCGCCCGGAGGAGGTGGGCGAGCAGGGGGACACCCCGCCCATTAGCCCGCAGCCACCCGGCGCCGAGGTCACCATCACCCTGTACGTCAGCGACGCGCAGTCCCTGGGGCTGGTACCCGAGGAGAGGGTGGTGGTGCAGGGCGACGAGGCCCTGGAAGAGCTCATCCTGAGGGAACTGTTGGCCGGCCCGGCCGACCCCGACCTCAGGCGGACCGTGCCCGAGGGCACGCGTCTGATCTCGGTCGACAACGTGGACGGCGTGGCTTACGTGAACTTCTCTCGCGAGTTCGTCGAGCATCACCCGGGCGGGTCCACGGGCGAGTGGATGACCATCGATGCGGTCGTCTTCTCTTTGACCGAGCTGCCCGAGGTCGAGAAGGTGCAGTTCCTGGTGGAGGGGCTCAAGGTGGAGACCCTGGCAGGGCACATGTCTATACTGGAGCCCCTAGCGCGTGAGGTCAGCAGGATCGGCCGGGTGATGCACGATCTGGAGCGGTTGAAGAGGGTTCAGGCCAGGGTTGACGCCGGGAAGGAGCGGTGGAGGCTGGATCCCCTGGAGGTCGCCAGGCGCGACGGCAGGGCGCTGGGGTTCTCGCTGCAGGACAGCTTCGAATTGCTCTCCCGGGAGGAAGAGGGTGCGGCAGTGGTGAAGGCCGAGCACAACGGGCGGACCTTCCACATCCACCTCATTCAACCCCTGAAGCGCGGCGACGACTTCATCTGGGTGATTGACTACGTTGAGTGGCGCAGGTAGCGGGGAGGGCCTCGGCCTTCCCCCTGGTAGCAACAGCCAAAGGGGTCGGAGGGATGACAGTGAGCCTGTTGGGATGGGTGCTTAAAGTAGTAGGTTGGCTGGCTGTGCTCGGAGGGGTGACTCTGCTGGTCCTCCAGAGGTACTTCTTCGTCATCCTGCACGAGCCCCCCGAGACCGTCTTGCTGTTCGCGTCAGCGCCCATCGGGCTCGGGATAGGGCTGCTGGTCCTCTCTTCGAGGCTGCGCGACTCTCGCTCCCCTTTGCCCCGCTGGGCCCGCTACCTTCTCGCTGCCGTGGCGGTTATAGCCCTGGTGAAGCTCGCCTCCTTGGTCAGGGTTGAGGGCCTGCGGTCCGAAATGGTTCTCGGCCCGCGCGGCGGCTTCGGCTACTGGGCCCTTTCGCAGGCCCTGCTGGTCGCAGCGGGATTCCTCGCGGTTCCCGACGCATGGGAGAGGACGTCCGCCGCGAGACGTATGCTGCTGCTTACCCACGGTTTGCCCGCCCTCCTGGTGCTGTTGGTATCCGGGGTGGAGGCGGCGGGGACATACATTGTTGGGCTTACCTCCGTCGTCGCAGGCCTTGAACCACTAGCCGCCTTCTGGTTGGGTACCGTCCTCGCCCGGTCCTTCCCTTACCCCCGCCTGAGGTAATACTATGGACGTGGCCCCCCGGCATACGGTACAATGAAATCCTAGAAAGTGGGTTGGCTGATGACCGTAACTATTGGCATGTTCGATTCAGGGGTCGGGGGCCTACCCGTGCTGCGGGAGCTCATCAACTCCTTACCCCCGGCGAAATACATCTATCTCGCTGACACAGCTCATTTTCCCTACGGGCCCTGGCCGGCGGAGGATATACGGCGTTTTATGCGGTCAATCATTACCTACCTGCAGGGACGCGGCTGCGACCTCGTCATCGTGGCCTGTAACACCTCTTCCGCTGCGGGCCTGCCCGCCATGAGGGCGGAGTTCTCCGTGCCGCTGTTCGACGTCCTGAGCCCGGGCGCCCGGGAGGCCGCCCGCAGGACCAGCAGGGGCAAGGTGGCGGTGATCGCCACCGAAGGGACCGTGCGGAGCGGCGCCTATGAGAGGGCGATCCGTGCCGCGTCGCCGACCGTCGAAGTGATCAGCCGGCCCTGCCCCTCGCTGGTGGAAATCGCCGAGAGGGGTTGGGATATTCCCGATGCAGTTAAGGAGAGGGAGGTCAGGAGGTGCCTCGGCCCGCTGCTCTCCGCCGGCATAGACGTCTTGGTTCTGGGCTGCACCCACTATCTTTTGCTCATGGACGTCTTCCAGAGGGTGGTGCCGCCCGGCGTGGACGTGATCAACCCGGCACTAAGCCTGGCCGCCGAGGTCAGGTCAGCCCTCTCTGACCACTCGTCGGGGGCGGTGGACCTGGAGTTCCTGACCACGGGGTTCACCGACTCCCTTGAGCATATGGTGGAGAAGGTCCTCGGCCAGAGCGCGGTCGTCTCCCGTGTCTCGCTCGAGGCCCATTTGGGGGGATTAGATGCCTGTAGCCGTAGTCCGCTGTGAGAGCTATGAGAGAGAGGAGGTCTTCGCGGCAGTTGGACGAGCTCTCGAGGCCATCGGGGGCCTGGGCCGTCTGCCTAAGGGGACCGTACTGATCAAGCCGAACCTGTTGACCCCGTCGAAGCCCGAGTCCGCGGTGTGTACCCATCCCGAGGTGGTCCGGGCGGTGGTGCGCCATCTCAAGAGGGCCGGGTTTACAGATATCCTGGTCGGCGACAGCCCCGGGTTCGGCAGCGCCCGCGGTGTGGCGCGCACCGCCGGCATCCTCGACGTCTGTCGCGAGGAGGGGGTTAGGCTGGTGGAATTCGACACGGTAGTCGAGGCGACGTTACCGCGCGGCAGGGAGGTGCGCCGGCTGCCAATGGCCAGGGTGGCCCTAGAGGCTGACTGTATCATCAACCTGGCCAAGCTCAAGACCCATTCCTTGACCGGTTTTACCGGTGGCGTGAAGAACCTCTTCGGCTGCGTCCCCGGCAGGAACAAGGCGACCCTGCACCTTCGGCTTCGCCATCCGCGGCACCTCTCAGCCATGTTCCTCGACCTCTATGACCTGCTAAGGCCGTCCCTGACCCTGATGGATGGCGTCGTGGCCATGGAGGGTCCCGGCCCCAGGAACGGTAGCCCACGTCCGCTCGGTTTCATCCTCGCCTCGCCGGATGCCCTGGCGGTGGACAGCGTCGCCTGCGGCATCATCGGCCTCGATCCCTTCCGGGTGTGGACCAACCAGTTGGGCGCGGCACGGGGACTGGGCACGGTGGATTTGAGGGAGATCGAGGTCGCAGGCGACCTCGGGCCGGGCACGGCAGCCGAGCGGTTGAAGGAGGTCACCGTCCACGACTTCCGGCAGGCCCCCTCTCCGAGCGCCCTGAGCAGGAACCTGGTGGGCTTCGCCTCTGAGCTCTTCCACAGGCACCTGGCCCTGCGGCCCGAGATCAGGGACGACAGGTGTAAGGCGTGTGGGGTGTGCGCGGACCATTGTCCCCCCGAGGCTATCACGATGGGTGAGCTCGCCTCGATCGACCACGGCCGTTGCGTTCTCTGCTACTGCTGCCAGGAGCTTTGCCCCTACGACGCCGTTGAACTGGAGGCCCCTCCCCTGGCGAGGTTGTTGTCGCGGCGAGGCCGGGTCGATAGGCGGGCGAACCAGAATTGAAGGAAGGAGATGTCTAAGGGGCGGTGGAAGGGTTCATAAAGACGGGCGCAAGGCCTCTCGTGAGTGCCTTTTCCCGGACCTTTTCATGGTGGTGAGACCTGTATGAAGATCGTAGCCACTTACTCCATAGTCGCGTGTGACCTCGAGCGAGGTGAATGGGGGATAGCGGTCCAATCGAAGTTCCTGGGCGTCGGCGCAGTGGTGCCCTGGGCCCGGGCCGGCGTGGGGGCCGTGGCGACCCAATCCTGGGCCAACACCACGTACGGCCCCAGGGGCCTGGAGATGATAGCGGAGGGCCTCTCCGCGCCTGAGGTGATCGAGCGCCTGGTCGCGGACGATGAGCACGCTTCGCTCCGGCAGGTGGGTGTGGTCGATGCCCAAGGCAGGGCCGCCGCCTTCACGGGCGAGGAGTGTTTCGAGTGGGCGGGGCATGTGGTGGGAGAGCACTACTGCGCACAGGGGAACATCCTCGTGGGTGAGAGCACCGTTACGGCCATGGCGGAGAGCTTCGAGGAGAGCGAGGGCGACCTGGCCGACCGGCTGGTGAAGGCCCTGGCCGCCGCCCAGGCCGCGGGGGGCGACCGGCGCGGGCAGCAATCGGCGGCCCTCCTGGTGGTGAGGGAAGGCGGCGGGTACGGGGGCTTCAACGACCGGTACGTGGACATCAGGGTCGACGAACATCCCCGACCCATAGAGGAGCTGGCCAGGATACTCAGGCTGTACCGGTTCTACTTCTCCCCCTCAGCCGGGGAGCTCATCCCCATAGACGCCGAGCTGGCGGCCGAGCTCCAGCTCCTCCTGGCCGAGGCCGGGCACTATCACGGACCGGTGACGGGGGAATATGACTTGGCCACCCGCGAGGCCCTGAGGTCCTTCGGCATGATAGAGAATTTCGAGTCCCGACTGAGGGACGATGACATGATAGATTCCACGGTGCTCCAGTTCATCCGGGAGCGAGTGGGCAGGGAGAGGGATTGAGGTCTGTGAGGGCCCTATCGGTCGAGGTAATCGAGCGAGGTGCCCGAAAGGGCCTCCTGGTCACCCTTGAGCTGGCCAAGTACTTCTTGCCAGCCGTAGTAGCCGTACGGATGCTCGAGGCTTGGGGCCTATTGGAGCCTATGTCGCGTTTGGTCGAGCCCTTGATGACCTACTTCCAGCTTCCCGGCGAGGTATCCCTGGCCCTGGTTATGGGGGCGGTTAGCTCGCCTTATGCCGGTATCGCGCTACTGGCGGCCCTCGGGTTGTCGGCCAAAGAGCTGACCATCGCCTCCACGATGCTGATCTTCGGGCACTCCCTCATCATCGAGACCGCCATAGTGAACAAGGCCGGGGCTAACGGTTGGCTCATTGCCGGGTTGCGCCTACTTTCCGGCATGGCCGCGGGGCTGATCCTGGCCCGCTTGCTGTAGGAGGTGGGGCTAGTGCTCGAAGCTTTGGCGGCGGGCGTCGTGGAAGGGTTGGTGTCCCTGGGTCAAATAGGGTTGATCATTGTGCCGGTGATGATCTTCCTCGAGATGCTCAAGGAGACCGGTGTGCTGGAGTTCCTCAACAGGAGGATGAGCCCCTATACCCGTCTCCTGGGGCTTCCGGGGAGCGCGGTGCCGGCGCTGTCCGCCGGGCTCGTGTTCGGCCTGACCTTTGGGTCCGGGATAGTGATCCAGACCGCCCGGGAGGGCAGGCTCACGCGCGCCGAGCTGACCCTCCTCTGCCTCTTCCTGAGCATCTGTCACGCGGTCATCGAGGAGACGGTTATATTCCTGGCCATAGGGGCAGACGGGCTGCTGATCCTGGCCGTGCGGCTGGTCGTAGCCGTCCTCCTAACAGCGTCCCTGGCACGCCTGCTGGGTGTCTTGGCGGGCCGGTCAACCTCTGTACATGATGGCACTTAAGACGTCAAGCGAGGTGTAGGGTATGAAGACCATTTGCGAGCTCTTTGGGATCGAGTACCCCATCCTGCAGGGGGGCATGGCCTGGGTGGCGACCGCCGAGCTGGCCGCTGCGGTGTCCCAGGCAGGCGGCCTCGGCATAATCGGCGCCGGGAACGCCCCGCCGGAGGTCGTGGAGGAAGAGGTGGACAAGGCCCGCCGGCTGACCGACAGGCCCTTCGGCGTCAACATATACTTCATGTCACCCTATATCGACCAGGTAATCGACCTCCTGGTGTCCAAGCGAGTGCCCGTGGTCACTACGGGCGCTGGCAACCCGGGCAAATACATAGACAGGTTCAAGGAGGTCGGCACGCGGGTGGTGCCCGTGGTGGCCTCCGTGGCCCTGGCGAAGAGGCTCGAACGGGTCGGCGTGGACGCGCTGATCGCGGAGGGCATGGAATGCGGCGGCCACATCGGGGAGATAACCACCATGGCCCTGGTGCCCCAGATAGTGGATGCGGTGAGGGTGCCGGTTATAGCCGCAGGGGGGATCTACGACGGCAGGGGCATGGCGGCCGCCTTCGCCCTGGGCGCGCAGGGGGTGCAGATGGGCACCCGCTTCATCTGCGCCAAGGAGTGCACCGTCCATCCCCGGTACAAGCAGGCGATCATCAAGGCCAGGGACAGGAGCACCACCGTTACTGGAGCCAGCACGGGCCATCCGGTACGGGTCTTGAAGAACAAGCTCTCGCGAACCTTCCAGGAAATGGAGCAGCGGGGCGCCGACCGCGAGGAGCTGGAGAGGCTCGGCGCCAACAGCCTGAAGATAGCCGCCGTGGACGGCGACGTCGAGATGGGGTCCTTGATGGCCGGTCAGGTGGCCGCCATGGTCACCAGGGAGCAGACGGCGGCTGAGATCATAGATGAGGTCATGCGGGGGTTCGAGGAGGCCCGGCGACGGCTGACGGTAAAGGAATAGGTGGGGTTAGACGGCCATAGGATTACAGTAGCCCAATGCGGGAGGGTCGGCCATGGTCGTCTTACCCAGAATCGGCGGCCCGAGGAGGGGCCGCTTCCATTTCCGCGTCCTCTCCCTCACGCAGATCCTGGCCTTGTTGTTGGTGCTGGGCTTTTTCTCCGGCCTGTTCTCCGGGCGAGCGAGACAGGTGCTGACCCTGAGCCTGGCCATGGGTTCGCTAGGCGACAGGGTGGTAGTGGTGGACCCAGGACACGGTGGATGGGACCCCGGCGTGACGGCCGACGGGGTGAGGGAGAAGGACCTCACCCTCAGCGTGGCCCGCTATCTGGCCGAACACCTGCGGAGCGCGGGGGCGCGGGTGGTGATGACCCGGGATTCGGACCGGGACCTCAGCGACCTGGCCCGGGGCCAGGGTGGTACTCGCAAGTCCCGGGACCTCCGCCAGCGGGTGGAGATAATCAACGCCGCGGGGGCCGACGTCTTGATCAGCATCCACGTTAACGGGTTTCCCTCCTCGCGCTGGTCCGGAGCGCAGACCTTCTACGACCCGGCCCAGCATCCAGCCTCCGAGCACCTGGCCCGGGCCATTCAGGCCGAACTCAAGCGGCTCACCCCCACCGACCGCGCGGCCAACTCGAGCATCAACCAGTACATCCTCAAGAACAGCGCCATCCCGGCGGTGACCGTAGAGATCGGGTTCATCAGCAACCCCAGGGAGAGGGAGCTGCTGCAGGACCCGGATTATCAGAATAGGGTGGCGTGGGCCATCTTCCTGGGCCTGGCTAATTACTTTCAGGCCAGCGAGGCCGTAGATTAGTCCCGGTGCGGTTGGGGAAAATACGGGTGGGTGGCAGGATATCTCTGGTTATACAAGAATGTATAAACATGCCCATTAACCCGCTGCCGCCCCCGGGCCTGCTCCCGCGGGCGGGTCGCCCGGGGAGGGGGAAGAGGTGGTGAGAGGCTCTTTTCCGTTGTTGGAGATCCATCTGGCCAGGCTCGAGCACAACAGCCGGGTCATAGTGGAGAGGTGTGCCGCCCAGGGCGCCAAGGTTATTGGAGTGACCAAGGGCTGTCTGGGCATGCCGGCGGTGGCTCGGGCGATGTTGGCCGGTGGTGTGGCGGGGATCGGGGAATCACGCCTGGCCAATATCCGTCGCCTCAGGGAGGCGGGCATCCGGGCCGAGATCACGCTGCTGCGGATACCGATGATCAGCGAGGTATCGCAGGTAGTCGAGCTCGTGGACGTGAGCGCCAATTCCGAGCTGAGCGTGGTCAGGGCCTTGGCCGAAGAGGCATCGCGACGTGGGCTCGTCCATAAGGTCCTGGTGATGGTGGACGTGGGCGACCTGCGGGAGGGACTGTGGCCGGACGACGTCCTCCCCTTCGTGCGGGAGGTGGCAGCGCTCGAGGGGATAGAGGTGGTGGGCCTGGGCACCAACCTGGCCTGTTACGGGGGGGTCAAGCCCTCGCGGGAGAACATGGGCCTGCTCCTCGAGCTCGCCGAGAGGGTGCGGGCGGAGGTTGGCCTTCCCTGTCCCGTGGTCTCGGGCCTGAACTCGGCGGGCCTTAACATGATCTTCGCCGGCCGGGTCCCCCCTGGTATCAACCAGTGCCGGATCGGCGAGGGCTTTCTGCTCGGGACCGAGTCCACGCAGAGGGAGCCCCTCCCGGGGTTATATCAAGATTGTTTCCGCTTGGTCGCGGAGGTTATAGAGGTCAAGGACAAGCCCTCAGTGCCCATCGGTGATATCGGCCTCGACGCCTTTGGGAATGCTCCCCGCTTCGAGGACCGGGGATGGAGGAAGCGGGCCTTGGTGGCCCTGGGACGTCAGGACGTGCCGCCGGAGGGCATCATCCCCCTCGTCCCTGGCGTTGAGGTGCTGGGCGCCAGTAGCGATCACACGGTCCTTGACGTCACCGATTGCGAGGTCCCCGTCAGGGTGGGGGACACCTTATCTTTCGGCGTGAGGTACAGCGCCCTCCTCGGCGCCATGACCTCTCCCTTCGTCGAGAAGAGGGTGATAGGCCAATAGGAAGGTTCGGAGGTGTTCATGGGATGGAGGCCTTTGTTTTCGGCGCTGTGGTGCCGCATCCCCCGATAATCATCCCCGCCGTCGGCGGGGACAACCTCTCCAAGGTCGAGCAGACGGTCCAGGCGATGCGTGAGCTCGCCGGCAGGCTTAAGGATAGCGGGCCGAGGACGATAGTGTTAATCACCCCCCATGGAGAGGTCTACCGGGATGCAATATCCGTCGGGACCTCCCCACGGTTGAGGGGTGATATGGCGGCCTTCGGGGCCCCGGAGGTGGTCCTGGAGTATGAAAATGACCAGGGCCTGGCCCGTGCCCTGTTACGCCAATGCGAGGAGGCGGGAGTCAGGGCCGTGGGTGTGGAGGTGGACCATCTCGACCACGGCATCTCCGTACCCCTGTACTATTTCCAACAAGCTGGCCTTGACTGCAGGGTGGTGCCCGTCGGGATGAGCTTCCAGAGCCGGCAGGAGCTGTATCGGTTCGGAGGCTGTGTGAGAAGGGCGGCCGAGGACCTGATGGTCCGCACCGCCGTGGTGGCCAGCGGCGACCTCTCGCACCGCCTTATGCCCGATGCCCCTGCGGGGTACGATCCGGCGGGCAAGGAGTTCGACAGCCAGCTGGTACAGAGGCTCAAGGCTGGAGATGTGCGCGGCATCCTCGACATGGACGAGGAGCTGGTCGAGCGGGCCGGAGAGTGCGGCTACAGGCCCATCATCATGCTGCTCGGGCTCTTTGAAGGCCTGGACTTCGCGGCCGAGGTTCTCTCCTACGAGGGCCCCTTCGGCGTCGGCTACGTGGTGGCTCACCTGAGGCCCGAGAGCCGGCGCCGGGAGGAGTCCTGGCCCGTCCGCCTGGCGCGGGAGACCCTGGAGGCTTTCGTCAGGACCGGGGAGGTGCTGCCGCCCCCGAAGGACGTCCCGGAGGAGTTCCGGAAGCCGCGAGGCGTCTTCGTCTCGATAAAGAGCGACGGCAAGCTACGTGGGTGCATCGGCACGATTGAGCCCACGACGGGCTCCGCGGCCGAGGAGATAATCCACAACGCCATCGAGGCGGGGACCCGCGACCCACGCTTCCCGCCCATGCGAGTGGACGAGCTGGAGGGCCTTCAGTACTCGGTGGACCTCCTGGAGCCCGAGGAGCCGGTGGAGGGACCGGAGGACCTCGACCCCAAGAAGTACGGGGTCATAGTGCGCAAGGGCTGGCGGACGGGGCTCCTACTGCCCAACCTGGAGGGCGTGGACACGGCGGAGGAACAGCTGGAGATCGCTATGCAGAAGGCCGGGATCAGGCCCGGCGAGGAGGGGGTCCGTATTTACAGATTTGCGGTAACCCGGTACACCTAGGGGGTAAGAAGATGAACGACAGAACCCAGTATCAACGTCGCGTCAGCCAGGAGAGGGTGCAGTGTCTCCTGTGTCCTCACATGTGCCGGCTGCGCGAGGGCCAGAGGGGGGCCTGCGGAGTGCGGATCAACCAGGGCGGTGAGGTGAGGTCCCTGAACTACGGCCGGGTGACCAGTATAGCCCTGGACCCCACCGAGAAGAAGCCCCTGTACCACTTCCACCCGGGCTCCTACCTCTTGTCGCTGGGGTCCCTGGGCTGCAGCATGAGCTGTGGGTTCTGTCAGAACTGGGAGATATCTCAGGGAGAAGCGCCCGCGCGGGAGATCACCCCGGACGAAGTGGTGACCCTGCTCGACCGTTCACGACCCCAGGCCGTCGGCGTAGCCTACACCTACTCAGAGCCCCTCATGTGGTATGAGTTCGTCCTGGCGGCGGCCGAGGCCGTGCGTCGGGCGGGCTACGTCAACGTGCTGGTGACCAATGGCTTCATCAACCCAGAGCCCCTCGCAGAGCTTCTTAAGTTCACAGACGCCTTGAACGTAGACCTCAAGGCCTTGCGGGACGACTTCTACCGCAGGATCTGCCGTGGCCGGCTGGACCCCGTATTGCGGGCGGTGGAGATGGCGAAGGAGGCGGGCTGCCACGTGGAGGTCACCAACCTGCTGATCCCCGGCCTCAACGACTCCGATGAGGATATCCATTCCCTCGTCGACTGGGTGGCAGATCTCGACCCATCGATACCCCTTCACTTCTCGCGCTATTACCCAGGCTATCGCATGAACAGGCCGCCGACCCCGGTGGATACGCTGAAGAGGGCCAGGGACTTGGCCCTACAGAGGCTCAGCTACGTGTACATAGGCAACGCCCCGCAGGCGGGCGGGAGCGATACCCACTGCCCAAGTTGCGGGGTTACGCTGATCGAGCGGAGCGGATACGACGTCGAGGTGACCCCTTATCTCGCCGAGGGCCGTTGTAGGGTCTGCGGCGCTGATATAGAGATCATAACGGAGGTGGGAGAGGGTGGAGAGGAAAACCATTGTAATAGCCCTGGGGGGTAACGCTATCCTTCAGGCCGGTCAAAGGGGAACGGCGGAGGAACAGCTCGAGAATATCGAGGCCACCTGTCGGAGCATAGCCGACCTCGTGGAGGCGGGTTACAGGGTGGTGGTCACCCACGGCAACGGGCCCCAGGTGGGGAATATTCTCCTTCAGAACGAGGAGGCCAGCCGGGTAGTCCCGGCCTTGCCCCTGGACTTCTGTGGCGCGGAGAGTCAGGGTATGATCGGGTACATGATCCAGAGGAGCCTCGCCAACGAGCTCCAGAGCAGGGGCATCGAAAGGCTTACGTGTACGGTGGTCACCCAGGTCCTCGTGGACCCCGACGACCCGGCCTTTGAGAACCCCAGCAAGCCCATCGGCCCCTATTATAACGAAAGCAAGGTGCCCGAGCTGGAGGCGAAGGGATACGTGATGGCCGAGATCCCCGGCCGCGGGTGGCGCCGGGTGGTGCCCTCGCCTGAGCCCAAGGCCATAGTGGAGAGGGAGGTCATCACCAAGCTCGTGGAGGCCGGGGTTATCGTCATCGCCTCAGGTGGCGGCGGGATACCAGTGGCCAAGCGCGATGACGGTAGCCTCTACGGAGTGGAGGCGGTAATCGACAAGGACCTCGCCGGGCAGAAACTGGCGAGGGACGTTGGCGCCCACATCTACCTGATCTTGACCGACGTGGAGAGGGCCTGCCTCAATTACGGCCAGGAGGACGAGAAGCCCCTGGGCACCCTCACCCCAGAGGAGGCCCGCAAGTACGTGGAAGAGGGTCATTTCGCGGCCGGCAGCATGGGACCGAAGGTGGTAGCCGCCGTGAGGTTCGTCGAAGAGGGAGGCGAGAGGGCGATCATCACCGCCCTTGATCGCGCACGAGACGCCCTCGAGGGCGAGACGGGCACGGAAATAACCAGGAACCCCTAAGGGAGGTATTAACCAGCGATGGCAGTGGACATGAAGGGAAAAGACGTGATCTCCATCCACGACCTGAGCGTGGAAGAGGTCGAACAGATCCTGAAGACCGCGGAGATGATCAAGCTCATGGCCAAGTCGGGCCAGCCCTATAGGCCCCTGGCGGGGAAGACCCTGGGCATGATCTTCCAAAAGCCCTCCACCCGCACCCGGGTGTCCTTCGAGGTCGCCGCCTGGCAGCTCGGCGGGTACGCCCTGTACCTGAGCGCCTCGGACCTGCAGCTCAAAAGGGGTGAGACCATAGCCGACACAGCCCGG
Source organism: Firmicutes bacterium UBA3576 (assembly GCA_002375895.1). Lineage (GTDB taxonomy): Bacteria > Bacillota > Sulfobacillia > UBA3569 > UBA3569 > UBA3569. Next base: position 23,222 of record DFND01000052.1, on the reverse strand, counting down.
GTGCTCTCGAGGTACGTGGACGGCATCATGATCCGGACCTTCGACCATAACGAGGTGGTGGAGCTCGCCGCCCACGCCACCGTCCCGGTGATCAACGGCCTCACCGATCTGCTCCACCCCTGTCAGATCCTGGCCGACCTCTTCACCATCCGGGAGAAGAAGGGGGATCTGTCCCGGCTCAGGTTGGCGTACATCGGGGACGGCAACAACGTCACCCATTCCCTATATTTCGGAGCGGCCAAGGTGGGGATGGACATGATCGCCATCACCCCCGAGGGCTACGAGCCCGATGCGGAGATACTCAAGCTGGCGCGGGAGGACGCTGCGGCCACCGGGGCCTCCCTGGAGCTCTCCCACGACCCGGCTGATGTCGCCGGCGCCGACGTGGTGTACACCGACGTGTGGGCCAGCATGGGGCAGGAGGACGAGCATGAGGAGAGGGTGCGGCGCATGCAGCCGTACCAGGTCAACGCCGACCTCATGGCCCGGGCCAAGCCCGACGCCATCTTCATGCACTGCCTGCCGGCCCACCGCGGCGAGGAGGTCACGGATGAAGTCGCCGACAGTCGCCAGTCGGTAATATTCGACCAGGCCGAGAACAGGCTGCACGTCCAGAAGGCCATCCTCGCCCTGGTAATGTAAGGGCCTGCCAGTTATTAACAGAATATGGCGGTGTGTGGATAATCTTGGGGATAAGTCTTGTCAACTGCGGGACATGAAGAACTGCTTGACGGGAGGCTGCGCGCCTCCCGTCAGGTTTAGGGGCCGGGTATTGAGAGATACTAGGAAGAAAGGGGGTCCTTTGATGAAGAGGAGAATTCGCACCATAATCATGGGGGCGGCGGGGCGAGATTTTCACAATTTTAACGTGGTCTACCGCGAGGACGATACCTACGAGGTGGTGGCCTTCACCGCCACCCAGATACCCGACATCGAGGGGAGGGGGTACCCTGCGGTCCTCGCGGGGAGGCTTTACCCCGATGGGATACCGATATACCCCGAGGAGGAGCTGCCGCGTCTGATCCGGGAGCTCGGGGTGGAGGAGGTGGTCTTCGCCTACAGCGACGTGTCCCACGGATACGTGATGCACAAGGCCTCGGAGGTGGCGGCGGCAGGTGCCTCCTTCAAGCTCATCGGGCCGGCCAGGACCATGCTGAAGTCCCGCAGGCCAGTGGTGGCGGTCACGGCCGTGCGGACCGGGGCGGGCAAGAGCCAGACCACCAGGCGGGTCGTCGACGTGCTCAGGGCGAAGGGCCTTGCCGTGGTGGCGGTGAGGCACCCCATGCCCTATGGAGACCTGGTGGCACAGCGGGTGCAGCGGTTCAGCACCTACGCCGACCTGGATCGCTATGATTGTACTATAGAGGAACGGGAGGAGTACGAGCCGCACATCGACCGCGGGGTGGTAGTGTACGCCGGCGTCGACTACGCGGAGATCCTCCGTCGGGCGGAGGAGGAGGCCGACGTCATCGTCTGGGACGGCGGGAACAACGACCTTCCCTTCTTCCGTCCAGATATCCACATAGTGGTCGTCGACCCCCACCGCCCGGGACACGAGATCAGCTACCATCCCGGGGAGACCAACCTCCGTATGGCGGACGTGGTGGTCATCAACAAGATAACCACCGCCCACCCGGACAGGATAGACCACGTGCGCAACAACATCTCGACCTTCAACCCCCGCGGGGTGGTCATAGACGCGGCGTCTCCCATATACCTGGAGGGGGACGTGAGCGTGGCCGGGAAGAGGATTCTCGTGGTGGAAGACGGGCCGACCCTGACCCACGGAGAGATGTCCTACGGGGCCGGCGTGGTGGCCGCGCGAAGGTTTGGGGCGGCCGAGCTCATCGACCCCCGGCCCTTCGCCGTGGGGAGTATCGCCAAGACCTTCGAGAAGTACCGCCATATCGGCAAGCTACTTCCCGCGATGGGCTACGGTCGCCGTCAGATGGAGGAGCTGGGCGAGACGATCCGAAGGTGCGGGGCCGAGGTCCTGGTTATCGCGACGCCTATCGATCTCAGGCGGCTGATACACCTGGACGTGCCGGCGGTGAGGGTGCGATATGAGCTGCAGGAGATAGGCAGGCCCGACCTGGCGGACGTCCTGGGGCGGCTGGGGGTCGGCGCGGACATGGGCGACCTGCGGGGAGCCGGCCAGCACTTCCACGTCGAAAAGGGGGCCGATGCTACCAGGTACTTCCAGTAATTCATTGACAGCACCTCCCGTCCCCGCTTATAATCTTTAGGGGTGTTGTGACATGACGGGCGAACTCCAGGCTCTCTTGACCAGGCTCCACGAGAAGGATTACAAGCTGACCCCGCAGCGGAAGGTGATCCTGAAGGCCTTCGTCGACAACAAGGATGAGCACTTGAGCGCCGAGGATATCTACGGCATCGTCAAGGAACAGTATCCCGATATCGGCCTGGCCACGGTGTACCGGACGCTGGACCTGTTGGCTGAGCTCGGGATTCTGCTCCGGATGAATTTCGGCGACGGCCGGTTTCGCTATGAGTTCAGCAACTCGGACGTACATCAGCACCATCACCTAATCTGCATGGAGTGCGGTCGCGTACAGGAGTTCGCCGACGACCTGTTGGAGGACTTGGAGAGGCGTGTCGGGGAGGAGAACGGCTTCCGGGTGGTGGACCACCAGGTGAAGTTCTACGGGTATTGCTCCGAATGCGATCGAAAGAAGGCGTAAGGGTCCCCCCGCAGGGGGGCTTTTTTCATCCTAATCTTCTGCTTCTCCCCGCCATAGTGTTATACTAGTGTGCAGACCTGATAAACGGGGAGGGCTTGGTCTTGGACTGGAAGACGTTGCTGATAACCTTCGGGCTGATCTTCTTCGCTGAACTGGGCGATAAGACGCAGCTTACCACCTTCACCCTTGCGGCACAGAGCAAGGCCCCAGTGGCCGTATTCATCGGCTCAGCCCTTGCCCTGGTTGTGAGCGCTCTCATCGGCGTGATCTTCGGTCAGTTCATAAGCGATTTAGTCCCCACGAGATATATACATATTGGAGCGGGCGTGGCCTTCATCGTCATCGGGGTGCTGTTGATATCAGGTCGGCTCTAGGAGGTGTTGTCCGTGACCCGCTACCCTATCCCTCCCTACGTGCGGCGGATCATGACGGCCCTGCTCGAGGCCGGCCACGAGGCCTACCTGGTAGGCGGCTGCGTGAGAGACCTCCTCCTGGAGACCAGGCCCAAGGATTGGGATGTGGCTACTAGCGCCTGGCCCAAAGAGGTTATGGCCCTGTTCCCCCGTACGGTGCCGACGGGGGCCAGACATGGCACGGTGACCGTTATTATGTTTGGCCACCCGGTGGAGGTTACTACCTTTCGAACCGAGTGGGGGTACTCCGATCACCGCCGTCCAGATCAGGTCAAGTTCACCCGCAGCCTCAAGGAGGACCTCACCCGCCGTGACCTCACCGTAAACGCCATGGCCATGACGCTGGAGGGACAGGTCATAGATTACTACGGAGGCCGGGCGGACCTCGCCGGGCGGCTGCTGCGAGCGGTAGGTCGGCCTGAGGAGAGGTTCGAGGAGGACGCCCTCCGCATGATGCGAACGGTGAGGTTTGCGGCTCAGCTGGGCTTCTCAGTTGAAGACGAGACCTTCGAGGCCTGCAAGAAGAAGGCGCCCCTCATCGAAAAGGTCTCGCGCGAGCGGATTCGCGACGAGCTCTCCAAGATGCTGCTGTCGGACAGGCCCGGCTACGCTATGGAGCTCCTCCGCATAACCGGCCTCCTGGAGTTCATAATCCCCGAACTCCTGGAAGGGGTGGGCTGTCTGCAGAACGAGCATCACAAGTACCCGGTCTGGGAGCACAGCTTGATCGCCCTGGACGCCGTGCCCCCGCGCCTGGAGCTACGCCTGGCGGCGCTCCTTCACGACATCGCTAAGCCGCGGTGCCTGACGGTTGAGAACGGTGAGCGGCACTTCTACCACCACGAGAACGTGGGAGCGGACATGGCTTGGGACATCCTAAGGCGCCTCAGGTTCGACAACCACACGGTGGAGACTGTGACTCATCTTATAAGGCAGCATATGGCCCTTCACTACCAGCCGGATATGACTGACTCCGCCGTCCGCAGGTTGATCCGTAGGGTCGGGCTGGAGTACATCGGGGACCTCATCGAATTGCGAAGGGCGGATAGAGAGGCGTCGGGCCTTAAGGAGGGCCCGGTCTCCCGAGGTACTCGCAAGCTCTTGCGACGCATCGAAAAGGTCCTTGAGGAAGACGCTGCCTTCGGGCTCAAGGACCTCGTGGTTAACGGACATGATGTGATGGAGAAGGCCGGTATAGGGCCCGGCCCCGCCGTTGGTGAGATACTGAACTATCTCCTGGAGCAGGTGCTGGAGAACCCCGAGCTGAACGAGCGGGAGACGCTCTTGAAGATGATAGAAGAGAAGGCCCGCGAGATGGGCCTCTAGGGTGTGCGCCTACCAGGATTCGAACCTGGGCTCCCGGCTCCGGAGGCCGGTGCTCTATCCACTGAGCTATAGGCGCGCGTTGACGATATATGCACCTCGGAAACCGGTTCCCGAGGCGACCTGTCAACCATATGATACACGAGACCGGAGACATTGTCAAAGCTACTTCGCCGCCCTTGTTCTGCCGCGGCCAGTTCAGCAGTTCGATCTGCCCTGTCATCACCTTTGCCCCGGACCATAACCTTCCCGGCTGAACCCTAATCTGGGAGCTGTATCATAAAATTTCTTTTGAGCCCATAAGAGGAAAATGAGGATTATTACAGAAGGATTAAGTTACGGTTATCACAACACAACAATTAAGGAGGTGACAGTATGAGGACCAGGCACCTGTTGCTACTCGCTCTTGTGATGGGCGTTTTCCTGCTAGTGGCGGCCTGTGGAGGGTCCTCTGACCCGGCTACGCCCGCGGGAGAACAGGAGCAGGCCGGCCAGGAGGAACAAGCTGGCCAGGAGGGCGCCGCTGCCGAGGAGCAGACGCAGACTGAGCAGGCCACTGAGGGCGAGGAGGCGACTGGCGAGGAGCAGACCGCTGAGACCGGCGAGGCCTCCGGAGAAGAGGGAGGGGCTACCCTCGTCTCCTCTGCCGATTACGCTGATGGTTGCGCCAGCTGCCATGTCAAGACCGACGAGCACGATTACACCTTGGCGGCTGAGATCGCCAACATAGAGGGACACCCCAAGGTCCCCGCTGAAACGGTGGCCGATTGCATGGGCTGTCACGCCGATGGCCCGATAAGCTTCAAGGCCCTGTTGCACAGGGTTCACCTGGAGGGCGAGCACTACGTCGCAAGGTGGGGCTCGGCCTGCGTGACCTGTCACGCCGTCTCCGTTGAGGGCGACGCCTTCGTGAAGGGGCTGCAGGAGGGTGAGGTCGAGGTCCTGGACATCGCCGTCGGCTCGGAGGACACCGCCCCCGATGGGTGTAACTCCTGCCACGTGAAGAGCGGCGAGAACGACTACACCCTCACCGCCGAGCTCAAGCACATCGAAGGGCATCCGCCGGTGGCCACGGAGGACGTTAACGTCTGCGCTGGCTGCCATACGCAAGGTGAGCTTGCCCTCGACCGAGTCCTCCACGTGGCGCACCTGCAGGGCACGCACTACATGGAATACTTCCAGGGAAGCTGCGTGAACTGCCACACCCTGGCGGAGGACGGCACCATCTCGGTAAAGGGTCTTGAATAGCTGGTTCTTCTCCTGAGAAGGGGGTCCGTGGAGCCCCCTTCTCGTGGATTGTCGGACCGTTAGGAGGAGGCTCGGCGGTGCGATTCGACGTCGACCTCGACCTCCGCGGCGAGGTCTGCCCCTACGTGTTCATAAAGGCCAGGCTGATGTTGGAGGATATGGCGCCGGGAAAGGTCCTGCGCTGCATCACTGATTACCCGCCCGCAGCTCAAAACGTCCCCAGGAACTTCGAGATCATCGGCGAAGAGGTGCTCTTGGTCCAACAGCGTGACGAGAGTACGTGGGAGATATATGTCAGAAGGCAGGGCTGAGAGCTTAAGCCTCTTGGGGCCCCGCTGTAGCCAACCCCGCCGGAACCGTCTTCGGTCATCCCCTACCCCGCTTTCCGGCCGAGCTCGGGGCCTTCGCGCCCGGGGCCCGAAGGCAAAGACCCCCGTTCGATCCCTCTAGCAGTAAAGGTCGCCCCCTCTTGATGCGAGACGGATAAATTGACTTGATAAACTCCCCAGGGGGTTCAAATTCGCTTTCTAGGCCGCCAGGATACCTCAGAACCGGCTCGGAAGTTCGTGCCTCTCAGCCGAGAAATACAGTAGGCACCCAGCTGGGGGGATCCTATGATTTCCGAGTTCGAGATAACCGACGAGGATTTCCAGTTCTTCCTCCAGGAGGCCGAGGAACTGTTGGCCGTCCTCGAGGAGGGCGCCGTCCGGCTGGAGAGGACGGGCGCTGACCCGGCCACCGTTCAGGAGATGTTCCGGGCTGCCCATACCATCAAGGGATCGGCCGCCACGGTGGGGTACCGGGCGGTGGCTGAGCTCACCCACGCCCTCGAGACCGTTCTCAACGAGGTGCGAGAGGGACGAGCCTCGGTCACGCCCGCCCTCATCGACGTCGTGTTGGAGGGGATCGATGGCCTGCGCGGGCTTCTAGTGGGCGTCTCCAGCCTTGAGGACATGAAAGGCGAGGGGGATGTGGAGGCGGCGGTGAAGAAGCTCATGTCGGTCCTCGACGCCCAGGAGACGGCGACCTCGGCGGAAGTGACCCGGCGAGAGTCCCTAGGGATCACCGTCAAGTTCGACCCCTCCTGTCCCATGCCGGCGGTGAGGGCCTACCAGGTCATCATGGCCCTGGAGGGACTCGGAACCATAATCTCCTCCTCTCCCTCCACCGAAGATATCGAGGCCGAGAGGGTGAAAGATACTCTGGAGGTCCTTCTCGAGACCGAACAAGGGGAGGAGGCCGTACGACAGGCCCTTTCCGAGGTGTCCGATATAGCCGAGGTCCTGTTGGGGGCTCGAGAGGAGCCGTCGCGGCCAGCGGCGGTACCGGAGAGCTTCTCCCAGCTCACAGGCTGGACCATAAGGGTGGACATCAAGGTTCTGGACAACCTCATGAACCTCGTGGGGGAGCTGGTGATAGATCGTACGAGGCTGGCCCAAGTCCTCTCAGAGGGGACCAGCGAGAACTGGCAGGACACCGTCGGGCAGTTGGAGAGGATAAGCTCGCACATAGGTAGGGTGGCGACCCAGCTCCAGGAGGAGCTGATGACCGCGCGTATGCTTCCGGTGGACAACCTCTTCCGGAAGTTTCCGCGCATGGTGAGGGACCTGGCGAGGAGCCTGGGCAAGAAGGTTGACTTCGTCGTGCGCGGAGGAGAGACGGAGCTAGATCGGTCCGTCCTGCAGGCAATAGGGGACCCCCTGATCCACATCCTTCGCAACGCAGTGGACCATGGCATAGAGCCGGCCGACGAAAGGGCCGCCAGGGGCAAGCCCGAGACGGGGACCGTTCAGCTGAGCGCTCATCACGAGGACAACAGGATCATCATCAGCGTCAGGGATGACGGGCGGGGGATAGACGCGCGAACGATAGTGGAGTCGGCGGTCAGGAAGGGGCTGCTCAACCCGGAAGAGGCCGACCGCCTCGACGAGGAGGACGCCATCGACCTCCTATTCGAACCGGGCTTCAGCACCGCCGAGAGCGTGAACGAGATCTCAGGCCGCGGGGTCGGCCTAGACGTCGTCCGGAAAAACATCGAGAAGGTCAACGGCACAGTGGAGGTCAGGTCGGTCCCGGGCGAGGGGACTGAATTCGTGATCAGCCTTCCCCTGACGCTGGCCATCACCAACTGTTTGTTAGTCACCGTGGAGGAGCGCGTCTACGCCATCCCCCTGACCTCGGTGAGGGAAACTCGCAGGGTTCGGCCCTCTGAGATCAAGAGGATAACCGGGACCACCGGCATTGTGATCCGGAACAAGGTGTTGCCCCTGGTATCGCTGTCGAACCTGCTCGGGGATGAGGGTAAGCCCGTGACCGACGCCTCCTACGCGGTAGTGGTCAGCGTGGGCGGGGAGGAACTGGCCGTAACCGTGGACAGCCTGGTGGGCGAGCAGGAGGTCGTGATCAAGAGCCTCGGCCAATACCTGATGAACGTCGCCAGCATCACAGGGATCTCCGGCGCCACCATCCTCGGTAACGGCCGCCTCGCTCTGATACTGGATGTCCACGGCTTGGTCAAGAGATGGAGGCGGGCCGCCGGCGCTACAGGCGAGGCGAGGGGTCGCGGTGCGGCTGCGGGATGATAGGTTCGGGTCGGCATCCTGTCCCGGTGCAGGCAAACGCAGGGGGAGAGGCGAAGAATGTCGAAGGGGAACAGTTAGGCCTGAGGGATCGTCGGCGAGAGGCCTGAGCTCCCCCGGGGGCGGGAGGGCCTGTGTATCGACAATGGGAGGGATGTCCTTGGCCAAGATCCTGGTGGTAGACGACGCGGCCTTCATGCGTATGCGGGCCTCGAAGCTTCTCACGGACAACGGATATGAGGTTATCGAGGCTGAGAACGGCCTCGACGCCGTGGAGAAGTACAAGGCCGAGCGCCCGGACCTGGTGATCATGGATATTACGATGCCCGTGATGGACGGGATAGAGGCGGTGAAGGCCATCAAGAGCTACGACCCCGATGCTATTATCATAATGTGTAGTGCCCTCGGCCAACAGGCGATGGTCATCAACGCGGTGAGGGCCGGGGCCAAAGACTTTATCGTCAAGCCCTTCCAACCCGATAGGATCCTGGCTACGGTTAAGAAGTTCCTGGCCTGATATGCCGAGGGAGGTCAGCGCGGACGTCGTCCCCCAACTTCATTGGGGGTCGACAGGAGGGCCTCGTAAGTCCCCACGCTGCTGGTTCCCTCGCGGGGGCAGGGCGGTTATCTCCACTAGGTCGACGGGCTTTGGGCCCTCTCGTCGTTCCTCTACAGTAAGGCGTCACACTCGCGGTCTTGAGGGAGGGGTCGGGGATGAAAGTGGAATTCATCAACCCGTTTGTCACGGCGGCGTACAAGGTTCTCGAACAAGAGGCCAAGACCTCGGTACGCAGGGGAGAACTGTCCATCGAGAAGACGGCTGTTACTTCTGAGGACGTCACCATCCTCATCGGAATAGTGGGCGGAGTACGAGGTATGGTCCTCTATGGCATGAAGGAGAAGACGGCCAAAGCCATAGCCTCTGCGATGTTGAACCAACAGGTGCTCCTCTTTGATGAGATGGCCGAATCGGCCTTGGCGGAAATGGGCAACATCATATCCGGCCTCGCCACCATAGACCTGGAGAAGGCCGGTTACATCTGTCAGCTATCCCCTCCCACGGTGGTCTACGGCAGGAATACGATGATCTCAACCGTGAAGATAGCCCGTCTGATCGTCCCCGTCCACACGGACCACGGTACCATCACCATACACGTCGCCCTCAGTGAGACCGGAAAGGGGTAGGCGTCCGACGTTAAGCCCGTGCCAGTCGCAGGGTAAGGCCAATCTCCGCGGCAGCGCTCCCGTAGGGTATAATAGACGGGCGGAAATTCCATGGGGGTGCTGCCTCTGGACATGAGCTGGTCGGACCTCTTGAGCACGGGCCTTGACCTGCTGGCCCGGTACAGGTACACGACGCTCTTTTTGGCCTCCGCGGTCGAGGGGGCTGGGATCCCCTTCCCGCTGGGGATAATGCTGCTGGCGGCGGGCGGAGCGGTGGTCGTGGACAGTATGAACTTCGCGGGCGCTCTCGGCGTCTTCGTCCTGGGGAACGTGCTCGGGAGCATAACCGCCTACTACCTCGGCCGCTCGGGGGCGATGCTTCTCTCCCGCGCAAGGCTCAGAGCGGGCAACCGTCGGGTCACCGAATGGATCCGACGCTACGGCCCGGGGGCGAGCTTCATCGCCCATATCCTGGCCAGGACAGCGAGAATTCCGATGATGTACGCCTTCGGGGCCCAGGGCGTTCCCCTGGCCCCCTATGTGATCTATACCGTCCTCGGCACCGCGGTGTGGGGGGCGGCTTGGCTGTTCATGGGCATGAAATTCAGCTCCTGGGGTATCGCCCTGGGCTGGATTCGGTCCTACGACGAGGAGCTCCTGGTCGCGGGCGCCCTCATCCTCTTACTCCTCGGCAGCCTAGTCTACTTCCTCAGAAGGCGCGGCTGAGCCCTGCCCTTTCTCCCTCACCAAGAGCAAGAGCGAGCACAGCGCCAGGAACGAGAGGGCCAGCATGGCGGCGAACAGAGGTATGTCCCCCAGGGCTACCATCAGCCCGAAGGCGGGCGGGCCGAAGGCCGATCCGAAGGACCTCACCGTCCCGTACAGGGCGGTGACCATCCCCCGTCGGTCCTCCGCTACAAGGCTGGTGATCATGGTGTTCAGGGCCGGCAGGGTTACGCCGAGGCCGACGCCGATGAACGCCACCCCCGCCTTGACCAGGAAATCGGCCCCGAGGAGGATGGAGAGCGTCGCGGCGACCCCCGTACAGGCCATTCCCAGCGCCGCCTGGGCCCTGAGCCCGAGCCCGGCCAGGTGTCGACCCGAGAGCGCCGCGGCCAGGGCCATGGCCAACACCGGGAGGGCCAGATAGAGGCCCCGGAGCGTCCCCCCTACCCGGTACCTCTCGTCGAGCACCTCGGCCAGGAAGAAGAGCGTGCCGAACCACAGGAAGATGGCTGCGAAGCCCGCCAACAGCGTACCGGCCAGCGAATCGCCTTTGCTCCTCATGGTCGTGAGCAACGTCGAGAGGTACTCCATGAGCGTCCCTCGCTTGGCGCCCTCCGTCGGGGGCTCTCTCAAGGTAAGGGAGAGCAGCAGGGCTAGGGGTACGGCTGCTACGGGGTAGACCAGGAAGGGCCCGTACCAAACCACCAGAGCTGCTGCCGAGCCCATGACGGGGCTCACGAGCTTACCCACGCTGTTGCTGGCCTCGAGGGCGCCCAGGGCCCTGACCCTCGACTCTCCCCGAGACAGGTCCGCCGCCAGGGCCATGGCCAGCAGGGTGGTGCCAGCCGCTCCCACGCCCTGGAGGGCCCGGGCGGCCAGCATCAGGGGGAAGGGGTCAGGTGCGTACGCGGCGGCGAGGGCGACCAGGAGCCCCCCAACCCCGTAGGCCAACAATGCGGGGACCATCACGCGCGTGCGTCCCAGGCGGTCTGATAGAAAGCCCGCCAAGGGGAGGAGAAGGCCCGTGGGCACCGACAGAAAAGTGACTAGGAGGCCGGCCTTGACGCTGCTCAGCTCCAGGGCCCGCTGGATCTCCGGTAACACCGGTATGATCATGGAATTGCTGAGCGCCCAGACGAAGGGGACGCCGCTGAGTATCAATAGGGCGCGCCGGCCCTGATCGGGTCTTCTCCGAGGCCTCATAACGGTAATAACTTAACCACTATATCGCTTCTTCTCTCCCTCGAGGTCCCCGGTGCAGGCCTTCTCGCGGGCCGCCTATTGCCCTATTCCGTCTCACGCTTGGAGTACTGTGCGTATTCCCGCAGCATGAGCTCGCGGAAGCGGGTATCTGAGGTCATCAGGTCGCCGTCGTTTATAATAGAGATGAGGCCGTCACGTTCGAGATTGCGGACGACCTCATAAAGGCTCGGGTTACCCTTCTCGGACATCTCGCGGATGTAACGGTCAATGGACTCCCGCGGGGCCCGTGGTACGAACTTGACGCCACCGTACTTAACATACCGCGCTCGCATCGTCACACCTCCCTTAATTAGCGTGCCAGATTAGCCGTGTCTTTAGTCTCAGGTTCATGGGCAGGTCTTAGTCCATTGGGGGGTGAAACTATCGGCAAAGGGGGTGGCGCGATGATCTTGGTGGCGACCTCAGGTTACTCCTATGACAGCTGGCGGGGCCCCTTTTACCCGCGTGACATCGATAAGCGGGACATGTTGAGCTTTTACGCCCGGGAGTTTCCCTTTACCGAGGTGAATTCGACTTACTACCGCATGCCCAATCGGCACATGTTGTACCACATGCGGGAGAAGACCCCTGCCGGTTTCTCCTTCGTCATCAAGGCCTACAGGGGCATAACCCACGAACGCAGGCAGCCGGAGCAGGACGTGGCGTTGTTCCGCGAGGCGCTGACCCCACTCCTCGAGAGCGGCAGGCTGGCCTGTGTTCTCCTGCAGTTCCCCTACAGTTTCCGGGCCGACTCCGAGGGCCGTGATTACCTTGTGAAGCTGGCGGGGCTCCTGGCGGAGGTTCCCGCCGTCGTCGAGTTCAGACGGCGCGACTGGATCGTCCCCGCCACCTTTGACCTCCTGCGGGAGTTGGGCTTCGGATACGTCTGCGTCGACGAGCCGGGCTACAGGGGCCTCGTGCCCCCAGTAGTACGAGCCACGGCGGAGGTGGCTTACGTCAGGTTTCACGGCCGGAACTTCGAGAAGTGGTGGAATCACGAACACGCCTGGGAGAGATACGATTACCTGTACTCCCGAGAGGAGCTCGCCGAGTGGGTTCCGCGGATCAAGGAACTAGAAGGTCAGGCCGGCAAAGTACTGGTGGCCATGAACAACCACTACGCCGGTCAAGCGGTGATCAACGCCAGGATGTTGCGGGAGATGCTCTCGGAGGCCTGAGGTACCCCGAAGGAATTGGCCCCCCGGAAGATCTTCTCGGCCGTCCCCTCGCGGCATAAGATTAAACTCGGTCAACCCGTGAGGGGAGGGGAAGTCGATGGCCGGTCCGGAGAGAATAGTGTTAGGCATGGCGCTGCTTAGGATACTGGCGGGATGTATTGAGCTCGCGGCCGCAGCGCTCATGCTCAGGTTCAACGAGGTCGAGGCTGCCTTCAGGATCAACGCCCTACTGGGCCTGATAGGCCCGCTGATATTCCTGACCGTCAGCTCGCTGGGGCTGGTGGGCCTCGCCGCCAGCATGTCGGCCGGCAGCATCCTGTTGGTGCTCCTGGGCGTGGCCCTCATATTCCTCGCCGTCCGTTGAGGGGGAGTTCCATGGCTATCAGAGCGATAGTGAGCGCCTGTCTGGCAGCTGTTCCGTGTCGTTACGATGGCCGGGACAGGCCCGATCCGGCCGTCGAAGGCCTGCTGGCACGGGGCCTGGTCCTACCCGTGTGCCCGGAGCAGCTCGGCGGGCTGCCCACGCCGCGTCCTCCCGCCGAGATACGGGGAGGTGACGGCGCTGATGTCTTGGCCGGCCGCGCCCGGGTGGTGACGTCAGAGGGCGACGATGTGACCGAGGCCTTCGTGCTCGGGGCGCGCACGGCCCTAAAGGTGGCCCGCGCTTGCGGAGCCCGATTGGCCTACCTGGTTGACCGCAGCCCCTCATGCGGCACGACGTTGATCTACGACGGTTCCTTCGAGGGCCGGCTCAGGCCCGGACGGGGCGTTACGGCCGCCCTGCTGCAGGAGCAGGGCATCGCCTGTTATGGCCCCCGGGATCGACAACAATTTTTATCCGATATTTTAACAGAGGGAAGGAATAATAAGGGATGTTAACGAATACATGCATAGCCTCAGGCAGTGCCACTGCTTTACACAGCTCACGGAAAGGGGGTAGCCGTCTTGGGAAGGAAGCCGGTTATCGAGCATGACGAGTGCATAGGTGATGGCGTCTGTGAGAGTATCTGCCCAGAGGTCTTTGAGCTCAGGGATGATGGCCTCGCGTATGTGATTAACGACGATCCAGACCCCGATCTGGAGGACGAGATTCAGGAGGCCATAGATTCCTGTCCCACAGGCTGCATCACTTGGGAGGATGAATAGAAGGACTTTGGATTGGCGCGGAACCAAGGGGCACCGCCGGGCCCACCCGGCGGTGCCTTTTTCAGGGGGAGCGAAGAACATGAACGCAAAACTAGATCCAGCCTTGAGGGAGGCCGTGAGGCGGGAGGTTACGGCCCTCACCGACCAGCTCGTCAGCATACGGCGGGAGTTCCATCGCCACCCGGAGGTGGCCATGCAGGAGGAGGAGACCTCAAGACGTATACGTGAGCGTCTGGAGGCCTTGGGGATACCCTACACCGTCAAGGCCCGAACCGGAGTCGTCGGCCGTATCCACGGGTCCGGCGATGGTCCTACGGTGGCACTGCGGGCTGACATCGACGCACTCCCCATTCAAGAGGAGAACGAGGTGGACTACAAGTCCCGCGTTGACGGGGTAATGCACGCCTGCGGGCATGACGGCCACATGGCCATGCTCCTCGGCGCGGCGGCGGTGCTCAACAAGCTCAGGGGCGAGTTTTCCGGCGACATAGTGCTGTTGTTTCAACCCTCCGAGGAGAAGATACCCGGTGGGGCCCTGCCCCTGATAGAGGAGGGGGCGCTGGACGGCGTCGACTACGTGGTAGGCACCCATCTCTGGGCTGCGCTGCCGGTAGGACAGATAGGCGTGGTCCACGGTGCGGCCATGGCCGCCGCTGACGAGTTCCGGATCGAGGTCATAGGCAAAGGCGGGCACGGGTCCATGCCGCATCAGACCGTGGACGCCCTGGTGGTGGGGTGTCAAGTAGTGGATGCCCTCCAGACGGTGGTGAGCAGAAGCGTGGATCCGCTGGACCCCGCGGTGTTGAGCGTGGGCACCTTCCAGGCGGGGACCAACTTTAACATCATCGCCCCGCGGGCGGTCATGACGGGGACCGTGAGGTCGCTCAGCCAGGACGTCAGGGAGCTCATCAAGTCCCGCATGGCCCGCATAGTCAGGGCGGTCTGCGATGCCGCTGGGGCCGAGTTCCGCTTCGACTACAAGGAGGGTTACCCTCCGCTGGTGAACGACGACCAGGTCACGGACCTCGTAGAGGAGCTGGCCCGAGGCCTAGTAGGCGAAGCCAACGTCGTTGAGCTGCGGCCCAACATGGGCGGTGAGGACTTCGCCTATTATCTCCAGAAGGTCCCCGGATGTTTCTTCTTCACGGGAGGCGGCAACCCCGAGAAGGGCATCGAATTCCCGCATCACCACCCGCGGTTTGACTTCGACGAGGATGCCCTGCCCATAGGAACCAGGCTTCTGGTGGAGAGCGCGCTGGCGTTGATGCGAGGCTAGGCCTTGGACCGCCGCCCCCGGGCATACTACATCCGAAAGGGGGCGGCAACCCTGAAGGACGACAGGGACCTGGAGGAGAGGGTTATTAGGGATTACCTCGTGGAAAGGCGAGCCGGGCGTGATGTGGAGGCGACCTTTCAGGAGATCCTGCGCGGGACGCCCGAGCTCAAGGCCTGGGAGAGAAACCGTTACCTCGGAGCCCTCGGGGAGAGGGTGATGGAGGTGGTGAGAAGGGGTGACGAACAGGGGCAGGCCCTGCGCAGGGTCGCCCAGGCCTTAAGGCGCCCCGAGGCCCACGAGGTGCTGATCCGCGCTGACCTGGACTTTGACCGCGCCCTGAGGTTCCTCAGGCTGGCCGAGGAGCACGGGGTGGATTACACCTTCGTCGACTCGCCGGACTTCGTCGGGGATATCGTGGTCGCGGTCGTCAGCGATCGGGCACTGGATTGAAGGAGGAGAATGGGGTATAAGTGTTTAAAGACCTCCCCAATGGCAGTTTTCGCCGGGGAGGTCTATTATGAACCGGAAGGACCTCAGGAAGAGAGTGCTGGACAACGTAGCGCGTCTTGAGCCCGAGATCCTGCGATGGAGCGATTACCTGTACCGGAACCCAGAGCTCGGCAATGAGGAGTTCAAGGCCGTCGCCTTCTTGAGGGAAGTCCTCGAGGAGCACTCCTTCGAGTTTCAGGGCCAGGTCGCCGGACTTCCGACTGCCTTCGTCGCTCGCTCGGGAGAAGGTGAGCCTCGGGTGGCCTTCCTGGCCGAGTACGACGCCCTGCCGGAGATCGGGCACGGCTGCGGCCACAATTTCATCGCCGCGTCCAGCGTGGGCGCCGCCTGCGCCCTCGCTCCGCTGCTCTCGGAGCTGGGCGGCGAGGTGAGGGTTTACGGTACCCCGGCCGAGGAGACCAGCGGGGCCAAGGTGGTGATGGCCAGGGCCGGCCTCTTTCGGGACGTGGACGCGGTCATGATCGTCCATCCGGCGGGCGAGACCGCGGTGGGTAGGAGCTCGCTGGCCATGGACTGCGTGGAGTTCATCTTCCACGGTAAGGCGGCCCACGCGGCCTCAGCTCCCCATGAAGGTATCAACGCCCTGGACGGCGTCATCCAGACCTTCAACGCCATTAACGCCCTGCGCCAGCACGTGAGGGATGATGTCAGGATCCACGGCATCATCACCAACGGCGGCGTGGCCCCCAACATCGTGCCTGAACTGGCCTCGGCCCGGTTCTACGTCCGGGCCGCCAAGCGGTCCTACCTGAACACGGTGGTGGAGAAGGTCGTCAACTGTGCGCGCGGGGCGGCCCTGGCGACGGGTACCAGGCTGGAGATCTCTCACCCCGAGCTGTCCTACGACGAGCTCATCACCAACGACAGGCTGGCAGCGGCCTTTGCCGCGAACCTGCGCAGCTTGGGTGTTGAGCTCGACGAGCCCGAGAAGGGGGTGGGGTCTACCGATGTGGGCAACGTCAGTCATGTAGCTCCCACCATCCACCCCTACATCGCCGTAGGCCCGAGCACCCTCGTGGCCCACACGGAGGAGTTCCGGGAGGCGGTGGTCTCCGATGCGGGGAAGAGGGCCCTTATCGTCGCAACGCAGGCCCTGGCCCTGACGGGGCTCGAAATTCTGACCGACCCCGACCTCCTCCAGGAGATCAGGGCTGAGTTCCGGGGGCGAGTTTAACGGAATACCCTGTATCCAGAGATCTTATGGGGCGGGGTGTTCCATGAGCGGGTACTTCATTAAGCTCTTGCGGGATAGGTGTCGTCTCAGCGAGAGGCAGGCTGACCTCTTGACCAGGGGCCCCGGCGACTTGACGTCCCGGGAGCGGCGCGAGTTCCGGCGTCATCTGCAGCCGCGGCTGGACGAGTTCAGGGCCGTGCTGGAGAGGGAGTACCTGTTCTCTGTCCAGACGGATCCCTCCACCCCCGATCGATGGGCGACTCAGGTGGCATTGGTGATAATGGGGCGTGGGTATCCGAGCTACGTCGAGAACCTGGTTATCCGCATAGTGGGCCGGGGACGGGTGGCAAGAGCCCTTGAGCGTCTGAAGGGCGATGAGCGGTTGACGTCGTGATTGGTCGGTGCCGGGCGGATGGCGGACGAGGTCCCTTACAAGTGCGACCGTCTCGGCCGGTTAGGTAGAGGGGACGGCTCAGGAGAGGTTAGGGGTTTGACTAAGGCTAACCCGGGGGGGAGCGGAATGTCCGTGGTAAAGGTCATAACAGACAGTTCGGCGGGACTGCCGCAGGAGTTGGCCCGGAAGTTCAATATCTCGGTGGTACCCATAAGCATCCAGTTTGGTAGTGAGACCTTCAGGGACGGAGTGGACCTGGATACGCGTACCTTTTACGCTAAGCTGAGAGGGGACGTCCTCCCCAAGACGTCACAGCCCTCCCCCGGGGAGTTCGCCCGGGTTTACAAGGAGGCCCTCAGGGAGTTCTCGTCCATCGTCTCCGTACATGTGACGGCTAAGGCCAGCGGCACGGTGCAGAGCGCCAGGCTGGCTAGCGACATGTTCCCAGAGGCGGACATCACCGTCGTTGATTCCGGCCTCACCAGCATGGGGCTGGGTTTCCTGGCCCTGGCCGGGGCCCGGGTGGCTAAGCTCGGGCGGAAGAGGTCCGAGGTCCTTAGGGCCATCGAGGAGGCTCGCGAGCGGATAGCCGTTTACGTGGCCCTCCCGAGCCTGGAGTTCTTGAGGAAGAGCGGGAAGGTCGGGGCTGGACAAGCCCTCTTGGCCTCCCTTCTCTCCATTAACCCCATCCTCACCATGAAGGACGGCCTCCTGCAGGTGGCAGAGCGGGCCAGGACCTTCCCCCGGGCCCTCGGACGGATCCTCGAGCTCGTGGAGGGACGGGTGGGACGGCGGCCCGTGCGGCTGGCCGTGTTGCACGCCGACGCTCTGACACAGGCCAAGGAGTATTGCGCGAGGGTTGTGCGGGCCCTGAATTGCGTTGAGGCCCATGTGGTGGAAATAGGGCCGGCCTTGGCCGTCCACGCGGGCGCCGGCCTCCTGGGGATGGCCGTGGAGGTGGTGGAATAGGATGCAACTATACCGTGGCGCCGCCGACGCCGTGCCCATCGTACTGGGCTACCTGCCCATAGGCTTCGCCTTCGGCGCCCTGGGCGTGGCCACGGGCCTGTCGATCCTCCAGGCCGTGGCCATGTCGGCCTTCGTCTTCGCCGGCTCCGCCCAGTTCATCGCCCTATCCATGTTCGGCACGGGGGCGGCTCCCGCGGCCGTGGTTACCGGGACCTTCTTCATCAACCTGCGGCACCTGCTCATGAGCACCGCCCTGAGCCGCAAGGTGATGGCCACGAGCAGGCCTCTCCTCGGCCTGCTGGCCTTCGGCATAACCGACGAGACCTTCGCCGTGGCCGCGGGCCGGCGAGGCCAGCACCATCCTCTTTACATGCTCGGCCTGGAGGGCACCGCCTATCTGGCCTGGGTCGCGAGCACCGCCGCGGGCGCTGCCACGGGGGCTCGCTTCACGGCCGGGTGGGGCCTCGAGTTCGCCCTGCCGGCCATGTTTATCGCCCTGCTGGTGGCACAGATGGTGGAATGGCGCCGGGCTGTCGTGGCCGTCCTGGCTGCTCTCATGTCTCTGCTGGGCCAGGGCCTCATCCCCGGGAACTGGGACGTGCTCTTGGTGGCGAGCCTGGCGGCGGCGGTCGGCGTGGTCCTCGAGAGGGGGCAGCGCGATGTCGCCTGAGGCCTTTTGGGTAACCCTCCTGGGCATGGCCCTGGTGACCTACCTTCCCCGGGCGCTGGGACTCGTGGGCCTCAGCGGCAGGGCCCTCCCGCAGACGGTCGAGCGGTGGCTCGGGTATATCCCGGCCGCGGTCCTGGCCGCTCTGCTCGCTCCGGCCCTTTCTGGTGAGGGAGAGGCGGACAGGCTGCTGGCGGCCCTGCCGACTTTCCTGGTGGCGGTGCTGAGCCGAAACATGGCCCTCACGGTCGTCGTGGGGATCTTGAGCATGACCGTCGTCAAGGCCCTAGCTGGCTAACGGATAGGAGTTATATCTATGACCCGAGCTCTATTCCTCGCAACCCTGTTGGTTTTGATAGTAGGGACGCCAGCCTTGGCCGCGGGTGAGGTCCGGGTGGTGGTCGACGGGTCGGAGGTCCACTTCACGGATGCGGGCCCTGTCCTCCTCCAGGGACGGATCCTGGTCCCCCTCAGGGTTATTTGTTCTGCCCTGGGGGTTCGCGAGGTAGGGTGGGACGAGGCGACCCGTGAGGTGGAGGTGGTGACGGGAGGGGCAGTGATCAACATGACCGTGGGAGAGGTACGCGCCTACGTCGGCTCCCGCGAGGTCCTCCTCGACGTACCCCCTCGGATCATGGCAGGCCGCACCATGGTACCCCTCAGGTTCTTCTCCCAGGCCCTGGGGGCGACCGTCGACTGGGATGCCGAGACCCGGACGGCCTCCATCCGCAGGCCCCGACTGGGATCTCGCCGGCTCCTCGGATACTACGCCTTCAGCTCTTACCCAGATCTCATCCTTTACGGCCACTTACTAACGGATATCGCCACCTTTTGGTTCTCCCTGGAAGAAGACGGCGGCCTCAGGGAAAGCTATCCGCAGGATTTCCTGTCGGCGTTACGCGAGGCCCGCCGCAGGAACTTGGGCGTCACGGCCATAGTCTTCGCCGACGAGCCCGCGGTGCTGTCTGGGGTGCTCAATGATCCGGCGAGGCGCCAGAGGGCCATCGACGCCATCTACCGCGCCGCTGCCGCGATGCGCTTTGACGGAGTAAACCTGGATTTCGAGGGGGTGAGGCCCGAGGATAGGGATGCCTTCACCCTGTTCGTCCTCGATTTGAACTCGAAGCTCAAGGGCCTGAACATGAGCCTGAGCCTGTCGCTGCCGGCCAAGAGCTCTGACGGCCAGTCGTGGCTTGCCGGGTATGACTTCTCGCGATTGGGCCGGGCGGCCGACTTCGTGGTGATCATGGCCTATAACCAACACTACAAGACCAGCGCCCCCGGGCCCATAGCCGGATACCCCTGGGCCGAGCGGGTGGTGAAGTACGCCGTATCCAAGATAGATCCCGCCAAGGTGCTGTTGGGGTTGGGGGTCTACGGCTACGACTGGGCCTCCGGGGCCAAGACCCAGAGCTTGGTGACGACGGTCGCCTACGAGAGGGCGGAGAGATACGGCGCCCAGGTGGTCTGGGACGAGACGGAGCGATCCCCTCACTACGAATACGTGGACGAATACGGCCGGCGCCACCAGGTGTGGTTCGAGGACGAGCGCAGCATAGCCGCTAAGATGGAGCTGGTGGATAAGTATGGGCTTGGGGGCATCGCCCTCTGGCGCCTCGGCTACCCCGATGCGGACACGTGGCGGGTAATAGCCGGAGGAACCAGGTGAGGCCTTGTTGAATAGAGGTGGTAAGACCGCCAGGAGGTGAGGCTTGTTGAAGTTGACGAAGTCGAAGGAGCTGTTCGCCCGGGCCCGTGAGGTTCTGCCCGGTGGCGTTAACAGCCCGGTCCGTTCCTTCAGCGCAGTGGGCGGCGATCCGCGGTTCATAGCCCGGGCCAGCGGCTCGAAGGTGTACGACGTAGACGGGAACGAGTACATAGATTATCTCGGGTCTTGGGGGCCCTTGATCCTGGGCCACGCCCATCCCTGGGTCTCTGAGGCCGTGAAGGCGGCGGTGGAGAGAGGGACCTCCTACGGGGCGCCGACCGAGGCCGAGGTGGAGATAGCCTATGCCGTCGTCAACGCCGTCCCGTCCATAGAGAAGGTACGTTTCGTGAGCTCGGGCACGGAGGCCACCATGAGCGCCCTGAGGGTTGCCCGTGGCTACACGGGACGGAACAAGGTCATCAAGTTCATCGGGTGTTACCACGGCCACGCCGACAGCTTCCTGGTGAAGGCGGGGTCCGGGGCCATGACCCTGGGGGTTCCGAACAGCCCCGGCGTCCCGCCGGGGACGGTGGAGGACACCATCACCTTGCCCTTCAATGACCTGGAGGCGGTGAAGGAGGCCTTCGCAAAGTTCCCGGACCAGATCGCCGCGGTGATCTTGGAGCCCATCGCGGGGAATATGGGCGTCATCCCGCCGGTGCCCGGGTTCCTCGAGGGGCTGAGGGAGATAACCAAGCAAGAGGGTGCGGTGCTGATCTTCGACGAGGTCATCACCGGGTTCCGGGTGGCCTACGGGGGAGCGCAGGCTCTCTACGGTATCACGCCGGACATGACCTGCCTGGGCAAGATCATCGGCGGGGGCATGCCCGTGGGCGCCTACGGGGGCCGCGCCGAGATCATGGACCAGGTGGCCCCGGTAGGGCCCGTTTACCAGGCCGGCACCCTCTCTGGAAACCCCGTGGCCATGGTCGCCGGCCTCGAGACCCTCAAGTTGCTGGCCAAAGAGGGGGTCTACGAGGGCCTGGACTCGCTGGCCGCGGAACTTACCGACGGCATGCGCGAGGCGGCGGAGGAGTTCGGCCTGCCGGTGTGCATCAACCGAGTCGGCTCCATGTTCACCCTTTTCTTCACCGACAGGGAAGTGCGCGACTACGAGGGTGCGGCCAGCGCCGACGTAGATATGTACAAGAGGTATTTCCACGGGCTACTGGAGCGCGGGGTCTACGTAGCTCCCTCGCAGTTCGAGGCCGGTTTCCTCTCGTTGGCACACACTCGGGAGGACGTGGAGCGGACCCTAGAGGCCGTCCGCGAGGTGTTTAAGACCCTGGCCTAGCTGAGGGCGCACCCTTTCTCACCGGGGAGTGGGAGTTTGCAGGTATACGCGCTGATAGGCATGAGCGGCACGGGCAAGAGCCACAGGGCCTCCCTTGTGGCCTATGAGTACGACATAGACATGATCTTGGATGACGGGCTGCTCATCAAGAACACCAAGATAATCGCGGGGAGGTCGTCCAAGCGGGAGCAGACCAGGATCGGAGCGGTGAAACGGGCGATCTTCGCCGACCCCGACCACGTGGCGGAGGTCCAAGGCGAACTCGACCGGCACAAACCCAAGCGGCTCTTGATCCTCGGCACCTCGCGGCGGATGGTCTCGCACATAGTCAGGGCCCTAGACCTCCCCGCCCCGGTCAAGTACATCCGGATCGAGGACATCGCTTCACCGGTGGAGATCAGACGGGCCCTTCGGGCCCGCCGGGAGCAGAACAAGCACGTGATCCCGGCGCCCACCTTCGAGGTCAAGAAGACCTTCTCAGGTTATTTCATAGCCCCCCTGCGGCTCAGGTTCCTCGGACGTCAGAGCCGAGCCGAGGTCGAGGTCGAGAAGTCGGTGGTGAAGCCCACCTATAGCTCCCTAGGACGCTTTTACATCGCCGACAGGGTGGTCCGTGACATCGCGGCCCGCGCCGCCGCGGAGGTGCCCGGCGTGAGCAAGCCCCCCCGCGTCTCCCTCCAAGCCGAGCCCGAAGGGGTCATCATCACGGCCGAAATGACCCTCGTTTACGGCGTCAACATCCTCGAAGTCCTACGGCTGGCCCAGCAGAACATACGGAGGGTGGTCGAGGATACCACCGCCCTCAACGTCCTCAAGGTCAATGTCATCGCCCGTCGCATAGAGCCCGGCACCTCTGTATAAGTATGTTTCAGGAAGCCGGCGACGGGGACAGGATATCGGCCGCCGTCTACAGAACCTATTTACCACCAAGGCATGATTCTTGCAAGGTGATCAGAGTATGCGGATCGGCATGGAACTCCGGGTAGAGCAGAGACAGAAGCTGGTCATGACCCCCCAGCTGAGGCTGGCGATGCAGGTCCTGCAGATGCCCATGTGGCAGCTCAGGGCCGCTATCGAACGGGAGTGTGCGTCCAACCCCCTCCTGGAGGCCCTCGAACCGCCGAGCCCAGAGCCTGAGGGACCCTCTGACCGAGAGCTCGAGATCTTGGAGTTCCTCGGGGACTACGACGAGGCCGGCGGGCCGATCCGGACCGACGGCGAGGCGGGGGCCCAGGAGTTCACCGCCGAGGCCCCGATGACCTTGGTCGAGTACCTGGAGGACCAGCTTCGCTACCGCCGCGACCTGTCGCGGCGGCTGCGCGACCGGGTCAGGTACCTCGTCCACTGCCTCGACGATAGAGGTTACTTGGCCGAGAAGGTGGCCGATGGGGAGGCCCTCAGGGTTCTGCAATCCCTAGACCCGCCGGGGGTTGGGGCCAGGGATTTGGCCGAGTGCCTCGCTCTCCAGCTTGAGCGAAGGGGGGCGGCAGGGGCTGACAGGGCCCTCGT
>DFND01000017.1 GCA_002375895.1 Firmicutes bacterium UBA3576 | reverse complement strand
CCTCTACCTCGATCTCCACGATCTGGTGGTCCAGCTCGCCCCTCTTCAACCGGCGACGCAGCTCCTCACGCCGTCCCCGCAAAGTATCGTCCTCGGGTTCCTCTTCCTCCGCTGGTGAGGCGTCCCTCTGTGCCCCGAAGAGCACCTCGAAGGGGTTCCTGGTGTCCGGTTTACGGCGTGGCCGGAGGATAAGGGAGATAATGCGTTCCTCCGCCAGCTCCCTAGCCCTGTCCTGGACCTTCGCCATCCTCTCCGCCTTCACCATCCGAATAGCCGTCTCCACCAAATCGCGCACCATGGCCTCCACGTCTCGGCCGACGTAGCCAACCTCGGTGAACTTCGTGGCCTCAACCTTTACGAAGGGAGCGCCCACCAAGCGCGCCAGCCTCCGCGCTATCTCAGTCTTACCGACCCCAGTGGGACCGATCATCAGGATATTCTTAGGCATTATCTCCTCCTGGAGCTTCTTAGGCAGCTTCCGCCTCCTGATGCGGTTCCTCAAGGCGATGGCGACGGCCCGTTTGGCCTCCTTCTGGCCCACTATGTATTTATCAAGCTCGGCCACTATCTGCCTAGGGGTAAGGTCCACACCACGACCTCCCT
The DNA here is from genome assembly GCA_002375895.1 of Firmicutes bacterium UBA3576. Classification (GTDB taxonomy): domain Bacteria; phylum Bacillota; class Sulfobacillia; order UBA3569; family UBA3569; genus UBA3569. The sequence continues at coordinate 45,575 of DFND01000017.1, read as the reverse complement.
CACAACATAGCGTAGGCCACTATATTTCCTCGATGGTTAATTGATGATTAGTATACACGCAGATATCGGCGGCAATATGCAAGGCGGCCTCCACGATGGCCCTTGCCCCAAGGTCGCTGTGCCGGAGCAGTGCCCTAGCGGCCGCGAGGGCGTAGCCACCCCCTGAGCCGACGGCGATCACGCCGTCGTCCGGCTCGATCACATCCCCTGCGCCGGAGAGGACCAACAGGTCCGACTCGTCCATGACCACCAACAGGGCCTCCAAACGGCGGAGGACCCGATCCGTTCGCCACTGTTTGGCCAGGGCCTCAGCTGCAGCTCGGAGGTTGCCGTGTTTCCGCTCCAGCTCACCTTCAAATCGCTCGAAGAGGGCGAAGGCGTCGGTCGCCGAGCCTGCGAAACCCGCCAACACCTTACCCTTGTAAAGCCTGCGGACCTTGCGCGCACCGTGCTTCATCACGAGGTCCTTCTCGAAGGTAACTTGACCGTCTCCCCCGATCGCGCCCTCGCCGTCTTTCCTTACCGCGACGATGGTCGTAGCGTGAAACACCCTAAACCACTCCCCTATGCCCTCGGGTGAGAACGAGCGTAAACACGCGCCAGCTTCTCCCTGGAAACGTGCGTGTATATCTGCGTAGAAGACAGGCTGGCATGCCCCAGCAGTTCGCACACAGCCCGCAGGTCCGCCCCACCGTCTAGTAGGTGGGTGGCGAAGGTGTGACGCAGCGTGTGGGGGGTCGCCCGCCCATCAACTCCCGCCCGCATGATCCAGCGGGCCACTACAAAGCGCGCGCCGCGCACGCTCAACCTGTCCCCTCTCGCGTTCAAGAACAGCGCCTCGCCGGCACTGCCGCGCCCCCTGGCCAGAAGAGCGGGGCGTCCCCCCTTCAGATACCTCGTGAGGGCCATCACTGCCGGCCGGCCCATGATCGCCACCCGTTCCCTTCCGCCCTTCCCCCTGACTCGCAGGATCTCCATCTCCATATCCAAGGCCCCCAGGTCCAAGGAAACCAGCTCACTGATCCGCAGCCCCGAGGCGTACAGCAGCTCGAGCATAGCCCTATCCCTCATACCCAGCGGGGTCCCAGGCGGCGGGGCTGTGAGCAACCTCTCCATCTCGTCCCGGGTCACGACCCTGGGGAGCCTCTTCTCCAGCTTGGGCGAGGAAACCATCGCCGTGGGGTTGTTCTCGACTAGGCCCTCCCTGGCAAGATAGCGGAACAAGGACCTTATAGCCGACATCTTACGCGCTATGTACCGTCTACTCAACCCACGCCGCCTCAGCTGAGCCAGATAGGTGCGGAGGACGAGATGGTCCACCTGGGTTAGCGGCACACGAGCCCCAAGATGGGCCGTAAAGTCTCGCAGATCTCTCCCGTAAGCCCTGAGCGTCTCGGGCGACAAATTCCTCTCAAACCGGAGATGCTCGAGGAAACCGCGGACCAGATCCAACGGCGTCACCCCTCACCGGTCAGCCTAGGTTGAGTTCATAGTATCATAATTGCCTAAATGGCCGCAATAGATAGGCCATATGCTGAGGCGAAGTCCCGGAGCGCTCGGAGTGCTCGGGAAGACAGGTATTCGCGCTTCCTCTCCCGGCTCACCCTGCGACCGGGCGGTGGAAAGAGCCCGAAGTTGATGTTCATAGGCTGAAAGGAGCGCGGGTCTGCACCTGAGACGTGATGCACAAGGGCGCCGTGGGCGGTCTCCCGGGGGAAGACCAACGGTTCCTTCCCTTGGGCCAGCCTGACCAGGTTGACACCGGCGATGAACCCGGTGGCCGCCGACTCCACATAACCCTCCACCCCGCAGATCTGGCCCGCAAATAGAACCCGTCTGTCCCTGATCGTCTGCAGCGTGGGCAGCAACACCTTCGGCCCGTTGAGGAAGGTGTTCCTGTGCATGACCCCGTAACGCAGGAACTCGGCCCTTTCGAGGCCCGGGATCATCCGGAAAACCCGTTTCTGCTCGGGCCACTTTAGGTTCGTCTGAAACCCGACCAGGTTGTACATGGTCCCCTCCCGGTTCTCAGGCCGCAGCTGCACCACGGCATAGGGGATCTCGCCCGTACGCGGGTCTGGCAACCCGACTGGTTTCATGGGCCCAAACCGCAGAGTATCCTCGCCCCTGCGAGCCATGACCTCAACCGGCAGGCAGCCCTCGAAGAAGGGAACGTGATCGAAGTCCTTCTTCTCATGGACCTCAGCAGCCACCAGGGCCTTCCAGAAGGCGAGGTATTGTTCGCGAGACAGGGGGCAGTTCAGATAATCTTCTCCCCTACCGTACCTGGAGGCCCGGTAGACGACTTCGTGATCTATGCTATCAGCGGACACTATGGGGGCTGCGGCATCGTAGAAATAGAGGTAGTCCTCGCCCGTAAACTCAGCAATGCTCTCGGCCAGCGGGCTAGACGTCAAGGGGCCGGTCGCTATTACCACGGGCCCCGCTGGTATAGTACGAACTTCCCGCCTTATCACCTCGATGTTCGGATGCCCCTCGATCTTGCGGGTGATATAACGCGAGAACTCGTGGCGGTCCACCGCCAGGGCTCCCCCGGCTGGAACCTGAGTGGCCACCGCAGCCTCCATGATCAACGAGCCGAGGGCTTTCATCTCCTCCTTCAACAATCCCACGGCGTTCTTCAGGCTCGAGCCGCGGAAGGAGTTGCTGCATACCAGCTCCGCGAAGCCGGCGGTCTGGTGAGCTGGCGTCATTTTCTCCGGCCTCATCTCGTACAACAAGACCCGCTCGCCAAACCTAGCGGCCTGCCAGGCGGCCTCCGAACCCGCCAGGCCTGCGCCTACCACAGTTACCGTCACTGCTTATCCCCCCTGGCACGATACGAGCAGTCCTTCGCGGCGCAAAGGAGATAGGTGCCCCGCTTAGAGCGCCTCTCGACCAGGTAGGTGCCGCATTCGGGACACCTCTCACCCGTGGGCCTCTGCCAGCTCACGAACTCGCAATCAGGATACCTATTGCAGCCATAAAAGGTCCGTCCCTTCTTCGACCTTCGCTTTACCACCTCTCCCTCGCCACATTCAGGACAACGCACGCCCGTTCTCTCGAAGTAGGGTTTGGTGTTTCGACATTCGGGGAAACCGGGACAGGCTAGGAACTTGCCGTATTTCCCCCACTTCACCACCATCAGCCGGCCGCACTTCTCACACTCCACATCGGTCTGTTCCTCCGCCACCTCGATCCTGGCGATCTGCTCCTCGGCCCGGGCCAGGGTGGCCTCGAAAGGACCATAGAAGTCATAGAGCAGCTTCCGCCAGTCCTCCTTCCCCTCCTCGATAAGGTCAAGCCTCTTCTCCATCTCGGCGGTGAACTCCACGTCGATTATATCGGGGAAATACCGCTTCAGGAGGTCTACCACCACCTTCCCCAAGGCGGTGGGCACGAACCTGTTGTTTTCCCGGGTGACGTACCCTCTTTGTTGTATCGTCTCTATGGTGGGAGCGTAGGTGCTCGGGCGACCTATTCCCTTTTCCTCAAGGGCTTTGACCAGCATGGCCTCGGTATAACGAGGTGGGGGTTGCGTGAAGTGCTGGTGCGGTTTCAGGTCTAGAAGGTCGAGGATGTCTCCCTTACGAAGCTCCGGCAAATGGCCTTCCCGCTCGTCGGCCCTTTCGTCCTTCCCCTCTGTATATACCGTAGTGAAACCCGGGAATTTGACCCGCGAGCCGGTAGCCCTGAAGAGGTGGCCCCCGGCCTGAATGTCCACGCTTACCGTGTCCAAGACCGCCGACGCCATTTGGCTGGCTAGGAATCGCTCCCATATTAGTTTATAGAGCTTGTACTGGTCCGCGGTGAGGTGTGCGCGTACGGCTTCCGGCGTACGGGCCACGGAGGTGGGCCTAATGGCCTCATGAGCCCCTTGAACACCCTCACGAACCTTCCCCCACTTGCGCGGTTGCACGTAGCTCTGCCCGTACTGCTCCCTGACGAAGGAAGCCGCTTGGCCTACGGCCTCGTCGCTGACCCTGGTGGAGTCAGTGCGTATATACGTCACCAGGCCCACGGTCCCCTCAGCGCCGATGTCCAACCCCTCGTATAGTTGTTGGGCCGCCCGCATCGTACGACTCACCCTGAACCCCAACTTGCGGGAGGCCTCCTGTTGTAGCGTGCTGGTGGTGAAAGGCGGGGCGGGATTCCTTCGCCGCTCCTTCTTCCTGACCCCCCTGACCACGAAGCCTTCCCTTCGAGCTGCCTCGATCACCGCCTGGGCTTCATCACCCGTCTTAAGCTCCCTCTTCTCTCCATTAGCAGAACCGTAGTACTTGGCCTCAAAGGCCTCCGTCTTCTGGCCGCGGGGACACAGCTTGGCCGTAATGGACCAGTACTCCTCTGGCTCGAAGGACTCGATCTCCTCCTCGCGGTCACAGATCAGGCGTACTGCGACCGACTGCACCCGACCCGCACTCAGGCCCCGCCTCACCTTCCGCCATAGCAGCGGGCTGAGCTTATAACCCACGAGCCGGTCCAGGATCCGGCGAGCCTGCTGGGCGTCCACCAGGTTCTCGTCAACCGGTCGGGGATTCTTAACAGCGTTCCTGACGGCGTCCCGGGTTATCTCGTGGAACTCGATCCGGCAGGGCTCATCGCCGTTCAACTTCAGGGCCTGCACCAGGTGCCAGGAGATGGCCTCGCCCTCGCGGTCGGGGTCGGTGGCCAAGAGGATCCGGTCGGCCTTGCGGGCTTCCTTACGCAGTTCTTCGAGGACCTTGCCCTTGCCCCGGATGGTGATGTACTTCGGCTGGAAACCGTGTTGAACGTCCACCCCCAGCTGGCTCTTGGGTAAGTCCCTGACGTGACCCATGGAGGCCCTGACTATATATGACCTTCCGAGGAATTTCTTCAAGGTCTTAGCCTTGGCGGGTGACTCTACTATTACGAGGGACCGTGTCACCTGAACACCTCCGCACATATCCTTGACGTTTTCTGGGTAATTATCCTAGACATTTTTCTACGACGGTATTACTTATCCTCCCCCGACCTCCGTGGCCGGTAGACCAGCGCACTTTCAGCCTACGGTGGAGGCCGAGCGCAGGTGCCCTTAAGAAGCTGGCCAAGGTCGCGAGGAGGATATAATCGCCCTTGGGTTCGGGGAGAATACTAAAGGGTGAGACCATGGAATGGCTGCGCAGAGCGCTACACGGCTCCCGTTTCGATTTCTTCCGTCCGGGATGGTGGGCCTTACACTTGTGGGCCCTCAGCACCGTCTTCTGGGTTGGGTATAACCTGGGGGCGCGTGCCAGGGACGTGAACGCGGCGATTACCCTCATAACGCAAAGCATGAGAGAAGGGAGTGTGGAAGATGAGCGGTCCGACTGTGAAGTGCGAGGTTAACACCTGCACTCATTGGATTCCCTCTAACATATGTGGAGCTGAGAACATCGACATCCTCACTGAACAGGCAGGCGCTAGCCCAGGGGGTGCGGAGCAGACTGAATGCAAGACCTTCGCACAAAGGCGGGGGCTCACGAGCATACTGAGGTCAATGGACAACGTCAACTGGGGCGGGATGATGCAGGGGGTCCTCAGCCCCGAACGCAACGTGACACCGTCCGTCACCTGCACGGTAGACTCGTGCACCTTCTGGGAGGACGGAAACCGCTGTAAGGCGGAGGAGATATTCGTCAGCGGGCAGAACGCCTCCGAATGTGAGGAGACCAACTGCCACACCTTTCAAGCCAAGGGCTAGGAGAGGGCACACCCCTTAAAGGAGAGGCGATGAAGCGGACATGGCCCGAGGCGCCGTAGAGCGGCCTTGTGCTCGGCCGTTGGGTACCCTTTATGACGGGCGAACCCGTAGCCCGGATAACGTCGGTCTAAGCGCTGCATGAGCCTGTCCCTCACCACCTTGGCTATGATGGAGGCCGCGGCGATGGGGTTACACAGGCGGTCCCCACCTACGATGGCCCTCGCGGGCACGCCGAAATCCGGCGCAAAAGGGCCGTCCACCAAAACGAAGTCAGGGACGGGCCTCAGTCGGGCCACAGCCCGCTGCATGGCTAACAGAGCCGCATTATGTACATTAACTCTGTCGATGACCCGGGCGTTGACGCAGGACACGGACCAGGCCACAGCGGCGGTGGTTATAGCCCTGTATAACTCTTCTCTACTCTCCTCGCTGAGCCGTTTAGAATCGTCCAGTTCTGGGAATTCACTATCTGGCGGCAAGATAACCGCGGCCGCTACTAGAGGGCCGGCCAGAGGGCCCCTGCCGGCCTCATCTACGCCGGCGACCTTGCCGTAGCCCTCCTCTGCCAGCTGGCGTACAAGGGCCTCCCGCTTCAGATAGGCCTCGCGCCGCTCCTCCTCCGCCATGAGGGCCCGCATCAAGCGACGTCTGAGCGCGCGCGCTGTCTTGCGTTCGTCCCCCTCGAGCAGGGTCAGCATCCGTCTGAGCCCCTCGGGGTCGAGGTCACGACAGATGGCCTCCAGTTCCCTGACGGTCAGACGAAGGGCCGTCATCTCCTCCCCCCCTCGCCGGCGGGTTCAATGTACTGCCCGAATGGACCCGATGGGCCAATAAACGACGAAGGCCTTACCCTTGATCAGCCGTAGGTCAACGAACCCGAAGCTGCGACTGTCCTCGCTGCCGCTCCGGTTATCGCCCAGGACGAAGACCGTTCCCTCAGGGACCTTGCGCAGTGCGAAATCGGGGCCTCCGGGGTGCAGGACATAGGGTTCTGACAGCGGACTCCCGTTAACCATCACCACCCCGTTCTTTACCATCACGTCCTCACCCGCCACCGCGACTACCCTTTTAATGAAATCCCGCCTGGGGTCATAGGGATACCGGAACACTATGATGTCTCCGCGCTCGGGCTGCCGTAAACGATAAACCACCTTGTTGACCAGCAACCTCTCCCCGTGGTGCAGGCTGGGCTCCATGGAGAAACCTTCCACTACAAAGGACTCCACGACAAAGGCCCTGATGAGGAAGGCCAGCGCCAGTGCTACTAGTATCGTTTCTATGGACTCTCTAATGGTTCGCCAAGTCTCCTTGGTCATGGATACCCCCTCTTAACGCCCCAAAAGAAAAGGGACTGAGACAGCTCAGCCCCCTCGGCTTCTCCCTACTACGTCCGTCTCTTCTCCTTAATCCTAGCCGCCTTACCGCGTAGCCCACGAAGATAGTACAGCCTGGCCCGACGCACCTTACCCTGTCTCACGACCTCGACCTTATCCACGATGGGCGAATGGACCGGGAAGGTCCTCTCCACTCCGACGCCGTAGCTGATCTTCCTCACGGTAAAGGTCTCGTTGAGGCCTCCACCGCGTCGTCTGAGCACCACGCCGTCGAAAACCTGGATCCGCTCCCTCCCGCCCTCTCTGACTTTTACGTGGACCTTAATCCTGTCCCCCGGCTTGAAGTCCGGTATATCATCGCGCAGGTTCTCGCGTTCAATGACCTTCATCATGTCCACCATGGCAAAGGAACCTCCTTACTTAAATCGACAAGGGTTATTATACCATAGGGTTTGGTCCGAGACAACAAAGGCTACGACATCATCTCCAGCACTATCTCTCTGACGAGCTCACGGTCAGCCTCGTCTAAGTTGATACGCTTCAAGAGCTCCGGCCGTCGCTCCAGGGTTCGCCGCAGCGCCTCCCGGCGTCGCCACTGAGCTATGGCGCCGTGATTACCTGAGAGGAGGATGTCGGGCACCCGCATGCCCTGGAACTCCCTGGGCCTGGTAAAATGTGGCCCTTCGAGGATGCCCATTCCGAAGGTATCCTTCGCCGGAGCGTCCTCCTGGCCGAGCACCCCTGGGATCAACCGGACCACCGCATCGATCACGACCATCGCCGGCAATTCCCCGCCGGTTAAGACGTAATCCCCGATCGATAGCTCATCGGCCGCAAGGCGTGCTCGTACTCTGTCATCTACGCCTTCATACCGTCCGCACAGCAAGATCAGGTGTCTCTCCCGGGCCAGCTCCCGGGCGATGTCCTGATTGAAGGCTCTCCCCTGGGGGGTGAGCAGGATAACCCTGCCGCCGCTCGCCTGAGAGGAGATGGCCTCCACCGCGCGAAATATGGGTTCGGGCTTCATCACCATGCCCCCGCCGCCGCCGAAGGCGTAATCGTCTGTGGTGCGGTGCCGGTCGTCGGTAAACCTGCGGAGGTCCCAGAGCTCTACTTCCACGAACCCCTGTTCGCGGGCTCTCTTTATTATGCTCTCGCCCAAGACGGGCTCAAACATGCCCGGGAAAATGGTGACCACGTCAATTCGCATCTCTAGCCCTCCGGCCTCAGTCGAGCATACCGGGAATGGGGCGGACCACCATGCGTCTGCCCTCCACGTCTACCTCCCGTACGAACTCGCGGACTGCCGGGATGAGCACCTCCCGCCCATCAGCCTCGATAACGTATACCGCGTTAGCCGGCGTCCTGAGGACGTCCTTCAGGCGACCGATGAGCGCACCAGCCTCGTCGTAGACGCACATCCCCACCAGCTCGAAATCATAGTACCGGCCCTCCGCCAAGGGGCGCACCTGCTCGCGCGGTATACAGACCGTTTTTCCACGTAGGGCCTCGGCCTGGTCACGCGAGTCAACTCCATCGAGCCGCAGGAGGACGAGATTCTTGTGGGGCGTGGCCTGCAACACGCGGTAGCTTCTATTGTCGATGAGCACCTCCGCAAGGTCCCGGAACCTGAGCGGTTCATCGGTCAGTGGGTAAACCCGGAGCAGTCCTCTGACCCCGTGCGGAGCGACCACCTCTCCCACCGCGATGAGGTCGCCTGCCATTACGGACGTACCTCCTGCACCACCCCATCTCTGATAACGATCTCCGCCTGGAACAAGGAGTTCCAATCATCCCCAGGTCTCACGACCACAGGCCCCTCTATGGTCCCCCTGACTATTTCGGAGCCCAATTCCAGCTCTTCAAGTTCCCTCAAGCGTTGGGTAAGCTCTTCCTTCTTCTCCTGCCGCTTCCTCTTCTCCAGCTCGAGCTGCTGCCGTATGGCTTGGAGGTGTTGAGGGTTGACCTTGGCCACGTCGTTCATTATTCGCTTGAACTCGAACTCGAGCCGCTGCATCTCCATGTCCAGGCCCTTGATCGCCTCCCGCAGTTCCCCCACGAGCTCCTCTTTAAGGGACTCGGTGAGAACTGCCTTGATGGTTATGCGCCTGTGGATCTCTATGGAATCCCCCACGAGGAAGTCCCCCTAAGAAAGGATCTCGACCATTACCTTCTTGGTCCCGCGGGGCGCCGCAGCCTTAACCACAGTCCTAATGGCCTTTACTACGCGGCCCCCTTTGCCAATCACCTTGCCGACATCCTCGTCCGCCACGCGAACCTCTACAATGACCGAACTATCGGTCTCCCTCTCCTGTATGTCCACGGCGTCCGGGTAGTCAACAAGGGCCTTAACCAGAAGCTCGACCAGCTCTTTCATGGGACGCCCCCTCCCTAGTTACCTCTCGACTCCTCCAACTTCTTGAGGAGTCCTACCTTGGAAAACAGAGCTTTGACGGTGCTGGAAGGCTGGGCTCCCCTCCTGAGCCAATCAAGAGCCTTATCTTCCATGATCTCTATGACCTCAGGATCAGCAACCGGGTCATAATATCCGAGCTCATCGATAAACCTTCCGTCCCTCGGGGACCGGGAATCCGCTACTACGATCCTGAAGAAGGGATCCTTCTTGCCGCCGAGTCGCTTCAGCCTGATCTTTACCGCCAATGTTCTGCACTCCTTCCTGACCTATTGTAAGAACGGAAACCTCAGGTTTCCCTTCGTGAGCTGACGTTCTACTCCGGACAGCTGTTTCATCAGCTTACGAGTCTGCTGAAACTGTTTGAGCACCCTGTTGACGTCTTGTACCCGTGTTCCGCTTCCCCGCGCGATTCTCTTCCGCCTACTGCCATCGATTATGGCCGGATTGACCCTCTCCTCCCGGGTCATGGAGTTAATTATGGCCTCGATCTTCACCAGCTCTCTCTCATCGACCTGTAAAGCGCCCACCTTCTTCAGCTTCGCGGTACCCGGGATCATCGATAGAAGCTCCTCCAACGGGCCCATCTTGCGGATCTGCCTCAACTGGTCCACGAAGTCCTCCAGAGTGAACTGATCGCTCCGTAGCCTCTCACGGAGCTCCTGGGCCTTTTTCTGATCAATGCTCCTTTCGGCCCGTTCGATCAGCGTGAGCACGTCCCCCATCCCCAGGATCCGTGACGACATCCTGCTGGGATGGAAGGGCTGTAAGTCCCCCAATTTCTCGCCCACGCCGACGAACTTAATGGGCTTCTCGGTGACCGCCCTCACCGACAGCGCGGCGCCGCCGCGCGCGTCACCGTCGAGCTTGGTCAATATAACCCCGCTGACGCCCAGGCGTTGGTCAAAGGTCTTAGCGATGTTGACGGCCTCCTGCCCGGTCATGGCGTCCACTACCAGCAAGACCTCGTGGGGGCTGGTCTCCGCTTTCATTCGTCGCAGCTCATCCATCATGGAATCATCGATGTGCAGGCGCCCGGCGGAGTCGATGATGACCAGATCTCTCCCAGACCTCTTCGCCGCCTCTATCCCCGCCCGAGCGATCCTGACCGGATCGGCCTTCACCCCGAGCTCTGCGGCAGTCAGGACGGGAACTCCCGCCAGGTCGCCGACGCGCCGCAGCTGGTCAACCGCAGCGGGACGGTAAACGTCCGCGGCAACCAGGACCGGGCTTCGCCCCTCCTCACGGAGAAGTTTGGCCAGCTTCCCTGCCGTGGTCGTCTTCCCCGAACCCTGTAGGCCAACGAGCAAGATTACGGTAGGAGGGGAGGGGCTAAAGGAGATCCCGACGGCCTCCTCGCCCATAAGCCTGGTCAGTTCCTCATTGACGATCTTTATTACCTGTTGTGCTGGCGTTAGGCTCTTGAGGACCTCCTGTCCCAGCGCCCGCTCTCTCACCGAGGCTACGAAGGACTTGGCCACCTTGAAGTTGACGTCTGCCTCCAGGAGGGCCATTCGAACCTCCTTCAGGGCCGCATCTATATCTGCTTCCCTCAGGCGCCCCTTTCCTCGCAGGCGGGCAAAGGCCTCTTGTAACCTGTTGCTGAGGTTTTCGAACATCAAGCCACCTACTCTCAGGTCATCTGTTCGAGAAGGTCCAAGATCCGCCCCGCATCAACATAACAGAGCCCACAGCTGCTGTCGAGGATCTCCCTGATCTCCCCCGCTAGCCGCTTCCGCCTCTCCTTGGCAGCTCTCAGCCCGAGGACCTTCTCAAATTCACGCAGCGCCTCCTCGGCCCTCACGAGGGAGTCGTGAACCGCCTGCCTGGTCACGCCCTTCATGTCAGCTATCTCGCTCAGGGACAGGTCATCGCCGTGATACAGTTCTACGATCTCCCTCTGCGAGTCGGTGAGCAGGGCCCCGTAAAGGTCGAAGAGCGCACCCATCTCGCTCCTGCGCTGCAAAGGGTCGCTCCATGGTGCCATCTTCTTCGCTCCCCCGCGTGCGTCAAGGTATACGCCTTTACACTGGGGATTTTATCGAAGCGCGGCGCCGGTGTCAAGCGCCTTGGCCTTCGAAGAGGGCGCGTACGAACAGCTCCGGATCGAAGGGCGCCAGGTCCTCAAGACCCTCGCCCAAACCCACATAGCGTACCGGAACCCCCACCTCCGATGCAATAGCTATGATCACGCCGCCCCTCGCCGTGCTGTCCAATTTGGTGAGCACTATCCCTGTTACTCCTACGGCCTCGTGAAAGATCCGGGCTTGCTGCACGGCGTTTTGACCTGTGGTGGCGTCCACCACCAAGAGCACTTCACAGGCTTCGTCCGATACCTGACGCTCGATGACCCGCTTTATCTTCTTAAGCTCCTCCATCAGGTTGGCCTTGGTGTGCAAACGCCCGGCGGTGTCCACTATGACCCGGTTGGCCCCTCTGGCCCGCGCCGCCTGTATGGCGTCGTAGACCACGGCTGAAGGGTCGGCACCCTCCTGGTGGTGGACCAGGTCCACGCCCAGGCGGTCGGCCCAGACGCTGAGCTGTTCGACGGCAGCTGCTCGAAAGGTATCAGCAGCCGCCAGCAACACCTTGTCACCAGCCCCGAGGTAACGGTGGGCGAGCTTAGCGATGGTAGTGGTCTTGCCCACCCCGTTAACCCCTACCATGAGGGTAACGAACGCATCATAGCCCGGCGAGTCCGCCCGCAGCCTGTCGAGTAGCTCCTCTTGCAGCAGTGGCGTAAGCCGTGCAGGTGACTCTATCCGCTCGCGCTTGGCCCGCTCACGGAGGGATTCGAGTAATTCGGTGGTGGTGCGAATCCCAACGTCAGCCTGGAGGAGAAGTCCCTCCAGCTCCTCAAAGAGCTCTTCGTCTATAACCCCGTGAGCCCTGAGAAGGGACCAGAGCCTCTCAGAGAAGCCCTGGCGCGTTCTCCTCAAGCCTTGTTTGAAGGTTTGGAGCCAGTTCTTAACCATCTCTCTACCCCGCCTTTCCCTCGGTAAACCTCACGGAGACCAGCTTGGACACACCGGAGCCCTCCATCGTTATGCCGTAAAGGGCATCCGCAGCCTCCATCGTAGCCTTCTGATGGGTTATCACGATGAACTGGGTTTGCCTCGAGTGCTCCTTCAGAAACTTGCGAAACCTGTTTACGTTGACCTCGTCCAGCGCAGCCTCGACCTCGTCCAACACACAGAAAGGCCGCGGCCTTACCCTCAGGAGGGAGAATATGAAGGCGATGGCCGTGAGCGCCCTCTCGCCCCCCGAGAGAAGGGAGAGGCTCTGCAGTTTCTTGCCGGGGGGCTGCGCGACGATATCCACACCGCTCTCGAGGAAGTTCTCCTCATCCACCAGCACGAGATCAGCCCGACCTCCCTCGAAGAGCTCGCTGAAGACCTTTTGGAACTCTTCACGCACGCGGGCGAAGGCCTCCTTGAACCGACGCTTCATCCTACGCTCCATCTCGTCTATTATCTTGAACAACGAGGCCTTGGCCCCCTCAAGGTCAAGCTTCTGGCGCTGGAGGAACTCGTACCGCTCTCGCACCTCACGGTACTCCTCAATAGCGGCGAGGTTAACCGGCCCGAGGTTCCGGAGCTTGTCCTTAAGGCCCTCTATCCGCTCCCTTGCCGCCTCAACATCCAGGTCCTCGGTATCTCCCACCGCCCGTATATCACACCCATAATCCGCCAGCATCCTCTCCTCAATTCTCTCCAGCTCCATCTCCACGCGCGTGAGCTCCACTGCGGCCTCCTGAAGCTCCCGCTGCCACCGGCTCAGGGCCCGGCGTTTGTTCCTGATCTCGGCCTGCAGTTTCATCTGCCCCTCGGAACAGCTGACCCTCTCCTCTTCGAGCCTGCGGAGGGCACCTGACAGCTCGGCTCCTTTAGCCTCGAGTTCTTCCACGGTGTTTACCAGGGAGGACTCCTCCTCTGCCAGGCCCTCCATAGAACGCCTGGCGTCCTCCAGCTGCTCCTCGAGCCTGCGTTTGGCCTCGTGGAGCCTGCTCCGCTCACCCTCCAGGCGCTCGAGGGCCTCGCGTCGAGCCGCCATCTCCTCCTCGGTCCGAGCCACACGCACTTTAGCCTCCGTAACCTCCCTCTCCAGTTGCGCGCGCCTCGCCGTCTGTCTTGTGAGCTCCTGTTCCTCCATGGAGATGGCCCGCTTCACCTCGTCCTCGGTCTGAAGGTCAGTTAGCGCCTCCCTATGTTCGGCACACTGGCTCCGACACCGCTCTATCTCATCCGATAGGCTTTGAGCGTCCTCTGCCAGCATCCGCCGGCGCTCCTCCAGCTGTTCAAGTCGCCTTTCCACTCCCTGTATCCTCTCGGAGCAGGTGCGTAAGGCGAGTTCCTTTTGGAAGATCTCCTCCCGTATCTCCCTGGCGCGCCCCTCCATGGACTCTACGCGCCTCGCGGCACCCTCCGCCTTCACCTCCGCCTGGCGGAGGAGCTCCACTAGCTCTGTGGACTCGCGCGCCAGCCTCTCCATGGTCTTCCGCCTCTGAAGCAGCCCGCCGCCGGCCGCCCTGGCACTGCCACCGGTAATCGGGCCGCCGACATGCACCACGTCGCCCTGCACCGTCACGACCTTGTAGCGCTTGCCTATGGCCCTTGAGACCCGCCTGGCCGTCTCTAGGTCCTCAGCTACGAGGGTCCTACCCAGGAGAAAGTCCACCACCACATCTGTACCCTCTGACGTGCTGACCATCTCCGAGGCGAGCCCCAGAGCGCCGGCCGCCAGCGCACGTTCCTTAGTCTGCCCAGCCAGCGGGCGCGGAACAAGCCCGTCAAGGGGCAGGAAAGTCGTTCTGCCGGCAGAGGACCGCTTGAGGTGCTCGATGGCCCTGGCGGCGTCGGCCTCACGCTCACAGACGATGTGTTGGGCCGCCGCGCCCAGCGCAACCGTTATCGCGGTCTCGAGTCCCTCCGGAACATGGATAAGCTCGGCCACCGAGCCCCTGACGCCGCGGAGAAGCTCTCTACGGGCCGCCATGAGCACCTCCCGGCTGGCCCGAGAGTATCCTTCGTAAGCTTCCTCCATCCCCCTCAGGGCCTGCAACCTGGATGACACCTGCTCCTCGCGACGCCTGAGCTCGCCGAGCTCCCTCTCGGCCTGTTCGAGCTCTGCCCGGGCTCTCTTCGCCTGGCTCAGCAGGTCCTCCCGGCTGCCCTGTAGATGCTCTATCTGCTCGGCTAGCGAGTCCCGCCGCTTGCGCTCCTCCAGGAGCAGGCTCTTATGTTCCTCGAGCGACTGCTCACACGCGGCGATCTCCAGTTCGGTCTTCTCCAAACTCGCTCGCAACGACCTCTCTTCCCGCTCAAGGCTGTTGATCCGGTTTTTGAGCTCAGCAGATGTCCTTAAGACCTCTATCAGGTCGCCTTTACGCTCGTCCAGGCGACGACGAAGGGCCTCTTCCCCCTCAACGAGCTCCTCGAGCCTCGCCTCCGCTGCCGCCGCCTGCGCCCGCTCGGCCTGTAACTGCTCGTCCAACATCTCCACAACCTTGTTGGCGGCCTCGATCTCGGCCTCGAGGTCACCAAGCGCGGCCACACACCTGTTGATGTCGGCTGTTATCTCTTCACACCGCCGGCCTAGCGAGGCCCTCTTCTCATCCAAAACCTGTCTTCGGCCCCGCTTCCGCTCCGATTCCTTCTCCAGGCGGCTAATCTCATCGCGAAGTCGGTCAAGCTCCGTCAGCAGGGCTCGCTCCTCCCGACCGGCGGCTTCCAACTGACCTTCCCGGTCCTTAATGACGGCCTCGGCCTCGGCGATTCGAGCCCGAAGGGCCTCCATGGACTGACGGAGCGCGGCGCCCCTCTCCTCCGCCCGTTGGAAGAGAAACCTGTTCAGAGCGACCTCCTCCGACTGCAAGGATTGACGGTAGGACTTGTACAGCTCTGCCCTCCGGGCCTGCTCCTCCAAGGGACCGAGCCGGCCCGAGATCTCCTCCAGGATGTCCCTGACCCTTTCGAGCTCACGCTCAGTGCGTTCGAGTTTGCGGAGCGCCTCCCTTTTCTTCGCTTTGTACTTGGCTATGCCGGCGGTCTCCTCTAACATGGCACGCCTATCCTCGGATCTGCCGTAGAGGATGTCGTCGATCTTGGCGTGTTCGATCACCGAGTAGGAGTCCTTCCCGATGCCCGTATCCAGGAACATCTCCTGGATATCCCGAAGGCGGCACGGGCCCTTGTTGATGTAGAATTCGCTCTTCCCGTCTCGGTACACCTTTCGAGTCACGGTTACCTCGCTGAACTCCACCCTGAGGGCCCCGTCCGAGTTATCGAAGGTCAGGCTCACCTCGGCCATACCAAGGGGCTTCCGCGCCTGGCTGCCGGCGAAAATGACGTCCTCCATCCGGTCACCGCGTAGCTGCTTGGCGCTATGCTCCCCCATGACCCACCTCACGGCGTCGGCTACGTTGCTTTTGCCGCTGCCGTTGGGGCCGACTATGGCCGTTATGCCTGGTCCGAATTCTAGCTCGGTTTTGTCAGCGAAGGACTTAAAGCCGAATAGTTCGATACGCTTTAGAAACATGATCCTGACCCCTCTGTCACGAGCAAGATCGCAAAAAAAACCTGTCCATCCTGCACAGATAAACAGGTTAATAAAAGGCAGGTGTATAAAGGTTAGGGGCCCCTACCGGGGCTCCAAAATGAACTTAATCGCCGTCCTCTCCTCACCCTCGATGTCGATCTCGGTGAAGGCTGGAATGGCAACGAGGTCGATGCCGTTGGGTGCTACGAATCCCCTGGCGATAGCAATTGCCTTGACCGCTTGATTAACCGCACCCGCTCCAACCGCCTGCACCTCAGCCGAACCGCGCTCTCGCAGTACCGCCGCCAGCGCACCGGCCACGGCCTTTGGCCTCGAATTTGCTGAAACCTTGAGGACCTCCATTTGAAAAATACCTCTCCTTTCGGTCTTTGTCGGGTCTGCTGGTATATCCTGTAGCGCGTACGAGTAATATTCTTCGTCTGGCTGTGGAATCCTTCCGGGTGCAGCAGACCTTTTGCTTTTCTGGTAATATTTATATTAACTTCTCCGCTGAATCGTCACCCGGCCTTAGGCCCCTGTACACGAGTTCTGTAAATTCTGTACATGCCCGCGGTAAAGGTTTCAGCCAGTCCTTCGCAAAGAAGGAAAAGCACACAAACAATAATTGGAGGAATTCTTTTGTCAGTGTTAGAAAAGGCCGCGCAACTGATCGAGGAAAACCCCTTCATCACAGTCAGGGAACTCGCGCAGAAACTGGGTTATTCGGAGGAGAAGTCCATCTACTACTGGCTCAATAAGGAAGGATACAGCGGCATAAAGGACTTTAAGATTTACGTACTCGCCCGGGCACGAGGCTCCGTGGTGAGAGACATAGATGTGCCCTACGGGACCCACCGTCTCCCGCTGGTTAGTTGCTTCTCGCCTGAGGGCGTTCCTCAGAGGGGCCTAGAATTGAGAGCCCACACGCCTCGCCCCAGCAGCAAGGCCTTCGCCTATATGCTGACCTCGGACGAATACTCCCCTCTTCTATTGCCATCGGATATCCTGGTCGTGGACCCCGAGGCAGATCTGGACCCCGGTTGCCTGGTACTGCTATGGACGTGCGACGACGCCATTATACGGCGGTATCACCGCGTAGAGAATACCCAATTGTGGATACATCCCTTGGGGACCTGCCCAGTGTCCAGCGGCGATATCAGGGCCAATCGCGCGAGGGTTCTCGGACTCCTCAGGGGTTTCTAGGGCCTTCGTACCCCAGAGATTTAAGGGCTTCACCGGCCGCCGCCTGTTCCGCCTCCTTCTTACTTCTGCCCCATCCCCTGGCCAGGGCCATGCCGTCACCTTTGACCACCACCTCGAACTCCTTGGCGTGGTCGGGCCCCCGTTCGGAGATCACTTCGTAGGACAGCGACTTAAACAGGCCGCTCTGAGCTACATGCTGCAGGGCCGTCTTATTATCACCCAGGTCTCGACTGGCGGCCGCCCGTCGCAGCCTGCCCCCTATATGCCTGAGGACGAATTCGCGCGCGTACTCCAGGCCGCGGCAGAGGTAGATGGCCCCTACCACCGCCTCGAAGGTGTCGGCCAGGAGAGAAGGACGAGACTGGCCACCCGACCGCAGCTCGCCTCGCCCCAGCAAGACGAACTCCCCTAGCTCGAGCTCACGGGCCACCGCCGCGAGCACGGGCTCCCGCACTGCCGCCGCACGGAGGCGGGTCAGCTCCCCTTCGCTCATAGCCGGGTACTTGTCGTAGAGATAATGGCTGACCACGAGCTCCAACACGGCGTCACCCAGGAACTCCAGACGCTGGTTGGTCTCAAGACCCAGTTCCGAGTTCTCGTACACGAAGGACGCGTGAGATATGGCCGTGAGGAGGTAACGAGCACAACCCTCGTCAACTCCAAGCCTCCTCGCCAACTCCCGCGCCCTCGTGATCCCCTCCTGCCAGACCAAGACGGTAGCCCCTCCTATTCCGCGAACTGGCCGAATATCAGCGTCGCGTTCTGCCCCCCGAAACCGAAGGAGTTGGACAGGGCGATCCGAACCTTCATGCGCCTGGCGACGTTCGGCACGTAATCCAGGTCACACCCCTCATCGGGTTGGTCGTGGTTTATCGTCGGCGGTACGACGCCGTCCCTGATGGCCAGGAGACAGGCCATGGCCTCGATGGCCCCTGCAGCCCCAAGCAGATGTCCGGTTACGGACTTGGTCGAGCTTACTGCTAGCTTATAGGCGTGTTGGCCGAAGACCGTCTTAATGGCCTCCGTCTCCAGGCGGTCATTGAGCGGGGTAGACGTCCCGTGGGCGTTGATGTAATCCACCGACTCCGGCTCGAGGCCGGCATCCTCGAGGGCCCAGGTCATGGACCGGACACCTCCGGCCCCTCGCGGCGCGGGGGCCGTGATATGATAGGCATCGGCTGCCATCCCGTAGCCCAGCACCTCTCCGTATATCTCCGCCCCTCTGGCCAGCGCATGCTCGAGGCTCTCCAGGACCAGCACGCCCGCGCCCTCACCCATCACGAAGCCGTCCCGCCCGGCGTCGAAGGGCCTAGAGGCTTTCTCCGGCTCGCCATTTCGCCTAGACAGGGCCCGCATGGTCCAAAAGCCCGCGACCGCGATAGGCACAAAGGCGGCTTCCGCTCCCCCAGTGATCATCACGTCCGCCAAACCAGAGGCTATGATGCGGAAGGCATCGCCTATGGCGTTCGTGGCAGCGGCACAGGCCGTAACCACGGTGCTGTTGGGTCCACGCGCGTCGAACCTTATCGCTATCTGCCCCGCGGCCATGTTAGCTATCATCATCGGAACGAAGAAGGGGCTGACCCGCTCGGGGCCCCTGCGCTTCATCACGTCCAGCTGTTGTATGAGGGTCTCCATACCGCCAACGCCGGTCCCCATCACGACACCGGTCCGGTCCGGATCGTACTTGTCCAGGCCGGCGTCTTCTACGGCCAACTCCGCCGCGGCCACCGCAAACTGACAAAAGCGGTCCATCCGCCGCGCTTCCTTTCGATCTATGAAATCCAGTGGGTCAAAATCGGTTACTTCGGCTCCGATCTTGACGGGGAAATCCGTGGTGTCAAACCTAGTTATGTATCCCACTCCAGAGCGCCCTTCCAATAGCCCCCGCCAGAAAGCGTCAACGCCGATCCCCACTGGGGTAACTGCTCCCAGTCCCGTCACCACTACTCTTCTACGCAACACGACTCACCTCGGTTCCGGGCAAGGTCCCGCAGGAAGGAGGCCTCCCTGCGGGACCTGAATTGCCTACGTGTTGTCGCGGATGTATGCTACTGCGTCCCCCACGGTTTTGATCTTCTCCGCATCTTCATCTGGTATGGAGATCCCGAACTCCTCCTCCAGAGCCATGATAAGTTCTACCAGGTCTAGGGAGTCCGCGCCGAGGTCATCTTCGAAGGACGCCTCTGGCGTCACCTGCTCCGGCTCTACGTTCAGCTGCTCGACAATTCGATCTCGAATGGTAGCCAGAATCTGCTCCTCTCTTGACACCCACCGTTCACCTCCTTTACAGCATGGTCATGCCACCATCGACTGCGATGGTCTGACCGGTAATGTATCCGGCCGCCTCGGAGACCAGGAAATCGACCAGGGCGGCCACATCCTCTCCGGTCCCAATGCGCCCCATGGGAATGCCCTGGAGCACCTGGTCCCGGCGTTTGGCTGACATCTGGCCCGTCATATCGGTCTCGATGAGCCCCGGGGCCACTGCGTTCACCGTGATCCCGCGGGAGGCTACCTCGCGGGCCACGGCCTTGGTGAACCCGAGGATACCGGCCTTGGCGGCGCAGTAATTGGCCTGACCAGGACTACCCACCAAGGCCACCACCGATGTTATGTTTACTATGCGACCCCAGCGCCTCTTCATCATCGCCCGCAGACAGGCCCGGGTGCAGTTGAACACTCCGTCGAGGTTGATCTCCACGACCCGGTTCCAGTCCTCGTCCTTCATCCTCAAGAGCAAGGTGTCACGGATGACCCCGGCGTTGTTGACCAGGATATCCACATCGCCCAGCTCTCGCTGTACAGTCTCCAACATCTTGGCCACCTCTTCAGGCGAGGACACATCAGCCCGCACGGCCTGCGCCCGACCTCCGGCCGCCTGAATCCTCTCTACCACCGCCTGGGCCGCCTCCGAGCTCCTGGCGTAATTCACGGCCACGGCGTGGCCCGACGCTGCGAGCCGCAGGGCAATGGCCCTCCCTATGCCCCGTGAGGCACCCGTAACCAAGGCCACCCTGCCCGTCTCGCTCATCCCGAGAACACCTCCAACTCCCGAACCAGGTCATCGAGTCCAACCTTCTCGGGGAAGGACAGGACCCGAACCCCGCGGTCTATTCTCCTCTGAAAACCGGCCAGGACCGTACCTGGACCAAGCTCTATCATCAGGCGTACGCCTGACGCGGCTAACTTTTGCGCCACCTCGGTCCAGCGCACGGGCGACGTCATCTGCCGGTACAGTGCCCTTCGTATAGCCTCCGGCTCCGAGAGCTCGGCCGCATCGACATTGCTTATCACCGGGTAACGGGCCCGCCGGAAGTCGACCTCCTGGAGGTCCGGCCGAAGACGCTCTGCGGCCGGCCTCATGTATCGGCTGTGAAAAGGCGCACTGACCTCGAGAAGGGCGACCTTACGAGCGGCTGCCGCACGCGCCCTCTCCATCAGCTCCCGCACTGCCGTCACCTGACCCGAGACCACCACCTGGCCAGGACAATTATAGTTCGCGGGTTCCACGCCCTCGATCTCCCTACACAGAGCCTGGACCTCATCATCACTGAGCCCCAGGATGGCGGCCATGGCACCCTCACCGGCGGCGACCGCCTCCTGCATGTAACGACCGCGCCTCCGGACGAGCCAGACGGCCTGCGCAAAAGGCAGTGCTTTCGCCCCCACCAGCGCCGTATACTCCCCGAGGCTCAGCCCCGCCCCGTAATCAGGGGTGAAGCCTCTGGCCTCAAGCAGCCTATGACAGGCAACACTCAGGGTCAAGATCGCGGGCTGTGCGTACTCAGTGAGCCTTAGCACGCCCTCTGGGTCGTCGAACACCAGCCTCGAGAGGTCGTAACCCAGGACATCACTGGCCTCCGCGAAAGTATCCCGCACCTCGGGGTGCCGCTCGTAGAGCTCGCGCCCCATGCCCGCGTACTGAGCTCCCTGTCCCGGGTAAAGGAAGGCTACCTTCACGCCCTACTCTCCTTTCAGCCTCGAGAAGGCCAGCGCCAGAACCCCGGGGCCCGTATGACATCCGACGACCGGCCCTACGGAACCCAGATGGGTCTCCCTGACGTCAAATTCGTTCCGCATGGCGGCCTCCAACTGGGCAGCGCCCTCGGGATAAGCGCCATGTAGGATGGCCATATTAATCGGGCCCCTGTCCCCGATCCTCTCCTTGGCGATCTCGACGAGCCTCGGGATGACCCGCCGGCGACCGCGTATCCTCTCGTAGGGAACTACCAGGCCGTCGCCCAGGGATAGTACAGGCTTCACGTTGAGAAGGGAGCCCAGAAAGGCCTGGGCCCGTCCAATGCGGCCGTTTTTCTCCAGATACTCCAGGGTATCGACTACAAAGTAGACCTCGGTCCTCGCCAGGCAATCGTCGACCACGCTCAGGACTTCCTCCGCCGACGCTCCCTTCTCGGCCGCTCTGGCTGCCTCCAGCACCGCGAGGCCGAGCACCATTGAAACCACGTGCGAATCCACGATCCGGATACGCGCCTCGTCGACCATCTTCCGGCCCAATTCGGCGGACTGCAAGGTGCCGCTGAGCTTGGCGGAGATGTGGACCGACACTATCTCCTCAGCCTCCTCTAGGCCCTGTCGGTACACCTCGGCGAAATCAGCCGGCGACGGCTGGGAGGTCCGCGGCAGGATGTCCGTGCCCTTCAGTTTGTCGAAGAACTCGTCGGGTTGAATAGTTACCTGGTCCTTGAACACCTCATCTCCGAAGTGGACGTTGAGCGGCACCATGCGGATGCCGTGCCTCTCCCTCAACTCAGGGGGTATATCCGCCGTGCTATCCGTTACCACCAGAACCCTTCTCTTGCCCATGAGTCTCCCTCCCGGATTTATTGCACGCCCCATCTCAGGACGCACGAACCCCATGTCAATCCGGCCCCGAAGGCCACCAGCAGCACGATATCGCCTTCCCGGACCATGCCGCCCTCCACCGCCTCGTACAGGGCCACCGGCACCGAGGCTGAGGAGGTGTTTCCATACCTGTCTATATTCACATAAACCTGGTCTTCCCTCAAACCCAACCGCTTCGCAGAGGCATCGATGATCCGCTTATTGGCCTGGTGCGGTATCAAGAGGTCCACGTCCTGACGAGACAGGCCGGCCTTGCGAATAACGGCCAGGGAAGCCTGGGTCATGACCTTGACCGCGAACTTGAACACCTCGTTACCGTTCATGTGGATGTAGTGCTGCCGCCTCTCCACCGTCCGGTGGCTCGCCGGGAGGCGGCTGCCCCCGGCCGGCTGGTAAAGCAGGTGGCTGCCCGACCCGTCGGCACCCAGGTGGACGGCCATGATCCCCTCTTCCGCCGGGCCGACCACCGCCGCGCCCGCCGCATCGCCGAACAGGACGCAGGTGTTGCGGTCCGTCCAGTCCGTGATCCGCGATAGCAGTTCTACCCCAATCACCAGGACCCTTGAGTACCGCCCGCCCGCGATAAACTGATCCGCTACCGCCAGCGCGTAGAGGAAGCCAGTGCAACCCGCCTGGAGGTCGAAGGCCGCCGCACCAACCGCGCCCAACGCATGCTGTACCAGGCAGGCCGTGCTGGGGAAGGGCATGTCCGGAGTGACCGTGGCCACGATAATCAAGTCCAGCTCCCTGGCCTCAACGCCGGCCTTCTCCAGCGCCCGTCGCGCCGCGACTACGGCGTAATCCGAGGCCGCCTCGGCATCAGCCGCAAGGCGCCGCTCCACTATGCCCGTTCGAGTCACGATCCATTCGTGGCTCGTATCCACCATCCTGGCCAGATCGTGGTTGGTTACGACCTTCTCGGGTATTGCTACCCCTAATCCCATGATGGCGGTCCGGTATCTTCGGCTAGCGGTCGTGCCCACTATCAGCACCTTCAATGCTCGCTTGGATTTGACCCACTAGATCTCCCTCGATCAACCTATGAGCTACCCTTATCCCGTTCTTGATCGCCCTCGCGTCGGAGGAACCATGACACTTCACGACGACCCCTCGGAGCCCAAGGAGCGGGGCTCCCCCGTACTCGGCGTAGTCAAGCCGGGCCAGGGCTCTCTTCAGAGCGGGCCTGAGAAGCAGCCCTCCCATCTTGGTCCGTAACGACTCTCTCACGGTCTCCCTGAGCAGGCTCAGGAACATGGAGGCCACGCCCTCCGTGTGCTTGAGAACTATGTTGCCCACGAAGCCATCACAGACCACTACCTCTACCTGGCCCGACAGGAGCTCGCGTGCCTCTACGTTGCCAAGGAAGTTGATCCTCTCGTCGTCCCGCAGGAGCTCGTAGGCCTCCTTGGCCACCGTGTTACCTTTGCCGGCCTCGACCCCTATGTTCAGCAAGCCCACGCGCGGCTCGGTCGCGAGCCCTACGGCCTTGGCGTAACGCCCGCCCATCAGCGCGAACTCCACGAGGTGCTGCGGCCTAGCGTCTGCGTTCGCGCCCACATCCAGTAACAGACATCCGTTGCCTTTGAGGGTGGGGAGCACGGTCCCCAGCGCCGGACGCTCGATCCCCTTGATCCGGCCGACGATGAAGAGCCCGCCCACCATGAGCGCCCCGGTATTGCCCGCGGAGAGGAAAGCACCGCCGCGACCTTCCTTGACGGCGCGAAGCCCCACAGTCATCGACGCCCTTCTCTTCCCCCGTATGGCCTTTACGGGCGATTCGTCAGGTCCGATGACTTCCGGGGCGTGGATGACCTCCACCTTTCCCCCGGCCCCCAGCCGGGCCAAGTGGCCTGCAACAACGTCTTCGAGCCCAACTAGGGCGCACTCGATGCCATATTCCCTCATCGCCGCCAGCGTCCCCTCGATGATGGCCTCGGGGGCGTTATCCCCTCCCATGGCGTCCACGATTATCCTTCTCATCATTAACCGCCCCCCACTCCAAATAGGTCTTCCAAGGCCGCGACCACGAACTTCCCCCTGAAAACCTGCTCGGCTCCGGACTTGGTGATGACCAGGACTACGAACTTGTTCCCCTTTCGCCGGATAACCTCTGCCCGGGCGACGAGCTTCTCCCCGACCTGCACCGGCCGTTTGAACTTTATGTTGGCCAGGCCCGTCAGCACCACGTCGGCGTCGATGAGGGCAATGGCCAGGGAATCCGCCTGAGCGAATATGTATTGGCCTCGCACCACTCGACTCTTCTCGAAGACCATCTCCTCGGTGGTCTCCAGCACCGATATCGCATCAACGCCCAGGTTTATGTCAATGAGCTCGCCCACGATCTCCTTACTGCCCATGGACTTCACTATCCCATAGGCCCTCTCGGCCATGGCCTTGGTCCTCTCCCGAAGCTCCGGGATACCCAAAGCCAACCTGTCCAGACGGATGGTCTGGACGCTCACGTCAAAGGCTTCGGCGAGCTCCTCGTCGGTGAGAAAGGGGTTGCCCTTGATCTTCTCGCGCAGGCGCCTCTGCCGCTCGGCCCGATTTAGCGACACGCCCATCACCCCTGGTATACTACCTGGAATTAACACCTGGTGTTAACCCTGAGTCCTAAACCCTAGTATATTGGAAACCACCGACTACCGCAACCACCAAATTCCCGCCGTCACGCCCGAAAATAGAAAAAGGACCCATCGGGTCCTTCTCCCATCAGTTCATCCTATTCCTCCGCCGCGATCACCTGCCGCCCCTTGTAGTAACCGCAGTTGGGGCACACCCGGTGGGCCAGCTTGGGCTCGTGGCAACGCGGGCATTCAACCATGCCGGGTAGGGTGAGCTTCTGGTGCGTGCGCCGCTTGTCGCGCCGAGACTTGGAAGTCTTCTTCTTCGGAACCGCCAATTAGTCCACCCCCTTCAACTTCGCCAGTACGGCTAACCTGGGATCGAGGTCCTTTTGCTCGCAGTCACAGGACTCGTAATTAAGATCCACACCACAGATGGGACACAGGCCACGGCAGTCAGGGGAGCATACCGCCTTCATCGGCAGCGCCAGCAGGACTGCCTCCTCTATGATATCATGGATCTCGATGCTATCGCCCGAGAAGGCACGAAAGTCATCTCCCGCCTCTTCTCCCTCGACGAATTGCTCGACGAATTCTCTCTCCAGGGCGATGCTGTAGGGCGCCAGGCATCTGGAACACGGGAGCTTAACCTCGGCCCTTACCGTACCACTAACCAAAATGGCATCGCCCGTGTTCGTACACACCCCCTCGACCCTGACCTCGCCGATGTCGATTTCGTCCGAGGGCGGCTTGACCTCCTCCACGCCCTCGAAGGCTTTGGTTCCGCCCGTCTCCCCCTTCAGTGCCCCGATATCGATGAGCATGCCCTCACCTCAACCGTGCAGAATTATATAGAACTGGCTTTCCTATTGTCAAGGAAATCCGCCCCGGCTTTTCGAGGCGCCGGTTCTCTATTCACCAACGCCCCTAGGGAAGCTCCTCTCTTAGATAGGTCACCGCGTCCTCCAGCGTGGCCACCGGCACTATTGCCACCCTTCTGGCGGCGGCCTCGGCCTCCGACTGGTTGGCCGCTGGGACGAGGAAGTAATCAACGCCGGCCGCTTCCACGGTGAGGACCTTTAGACGGATCCCCCCTATGGGCCCCACATTTCCCCGTTCATCTATGGTGCCCGTGCCCGCCACTCGATAGCCGCCGGTGAGTTCTTCGGGCGTCAACTGGTCGATAATCTCTAAGGCGAACATCAACCCCGCCGAGGGACCCGTCGTATTCCCCACCTCGATGCTGATGTCCAAGGGGACGTCGAAGACCAGGCCCGCGGGCTCCACATACAGGCCCAAACTGGCCCCGCTCCGCCCCGGCGGTGGCGCCCCGACCTCCAGCTTGACGGTGACCTCCCTCGGCCCTCGTCTCAACCGCAGAAACACACTGTCACCTGGTCGTCGTGTTTCTAAGTATCTCCTCAGGTCGCCGGGGAACTCGACACGCCTCCCGTCTATGCCCACGATAATGTCTCCGACTTCAATGGTTCCCCGCACCGACCCGGAGAGGACCTCTGCTACCCGGGCGCCCTCACCCTTAACCTGGGCCTCAAGCCCCAGGTATTTCAAGGCGGCTACCGCCGCCAGACCCTGGCTATCCGACATCATCTGTTTCATCCGTTCCACGTACTCGTCGACATCCTCGCCAGGCCGCAGGAACTCCTCTCGGTGCCGGAGGTCGACCCCCGGGTGCAGCGCCCCATATACCACCAGCAGGGCACTGGCCTCGCGCGTAATAATAGTGGTCATTAGCATCTGACCTCGTTCCCTTTTATGACCGCCTTCGACAGTTATGGACTCACCGAGGTCCCGAACGGACCCGGGCATGACGAGGAAATACGGGGTGGGCACGAAGTAGAGCGAGATGCCCACTGCGAGGACCAAAAGGACTGAGTACAGCGCGCGTCTGAATACCCGCAACTGGGCCACCTTCCCTCGAGCATACAGCATAGTGCCGCGAAATATATTTACTATGTCTGATACCGCACCGGGGGAGGAAGATCTGGGTGGAGCAACGTACCCTTGAGCCCGCGGCCCGCCGAGTTACCTACACCGTCTCTCTCCTCGCTGCGCTCCTCACCATCACAATGGTAATCTACTCCGAGGTAGCCTTCAGAGCCGCTGTACAGGGACTCAAGGTCTGGTGGGAGGTCGTCTTCCCCGCCCTCCTGCCCTTCTTTATCGGCGCACAGATCCTCATGGGCTTAGGCGTCGTCCATTTCATGGGAGTGCTGCTGGAGCCCCTTATGCGACCGGTCTTTAACGTGCCGGGGAGCGGTTCCTTCGTCATGGCCATGGGCCTGGCCTCCGGGTACCCCATAGGATCCGTTCTCACCGCCAAACTAAGGCGACAGGGTCTCTGCACTAAGACCGAGGCGGAGCGGCTTATGTCCTTTACCAATACTGCAGATCCTCTGTTCATGAGCGGAGCGGTCGCCGTGGGGATGTTCGGCCGTCCCGAGTTGGCCGCCATAATCATGGTGGCCCACTACCTCGGTAGCCTGACCGTGGGCTTGGCCCTTCGTTTTTACGGGCCATGGGAGGGCGGCGCCGTCCACCGCACCGATCGCTCTCACCTCTTCGTCCGCGCCCTCCGCGCCCTGGAGAGGGCTCGCGCGCAAGACGGGCGCCCCTTAGGACGCCTGGCCGGCGACGCGGTCATGGAGTCTATCAACACCCTCCTCCTAATCGGCGGGTTCATCATCATGTTCTCGGTGATAATCAAGATGCTGACCGTAGCCGGGGTGCTCGAACTGCTCTCGGCGGCGCTCTCGCTGGTGCTCGTACCCCTGGGCTTGGACCCGGCGGTAGTACCCGCCCTCATCAGCGGCCTTTTCGAGATCACCATCGGTACCCAGGCCGCGAGCCGCGCCCCGGCCGAGCTCTCTCAGCAGCTGATCGCGGCCAGCGCCATCATCGCCTGGAGCGGCCTCTCAGTGCTCGGTCAGGTGGCCAGCATCGTTCAGGACACCGACATCAACATCCTGCCGTACCTCTGCTCGAGGGTCCTCCACGCTGCCATGGCGGGGTTATACACTGCCGGCATCCTGATCTTCATCGGGCCCTTGGCCCCCGCTCACCTGCCTGCAGCCGACGTGTCCGCGGCCCCGACCTGGGGAGGCTTGCTGCTCCATTCCACGATGCTCTTCCTAAGGGTAATCGGCGTTGCGCTCCTGGTCACCTTCGCCTTCTCGGGCTTACGCACCGTCCGCATCACCGGCTTTAGACTTCGACGCTAGCTTAAGCTCCCGCCTGTTCCTTTTCAGCGTCTCCATGCACTCCCTGAGGTATTCCTCCACCGAGGCCAGCAAGTCATCGGCGTAGGCCAGGGCCCCCTCGCGGATTTCGGCGGCTAACCTTTCGGCCTGCTCGTTGATCTCGCGGGCCCTCAGCTCAGCTTCCCGTGTCACGGCCGTCTCCTCTGCCAGCTCCCTCACCCGGTCCTGGGCGTTCTGCACCAACTCCATGGCCTCTCTTCGGGCCTCCTCCAGGATGCGGTCCCGTTCGAGGTTCAGCCACTTCGCCTTCCGAATCTCCTCTGGCAGGGCGTTTCTAATCTCGTCCATGAGGGAGAAGATCTGATCCTCATCAACCATGACGATACCGGTGAGGGGAACCCGCTTGCTTCGGCTCAAAAGGGCGTCCATTTCATCCAGCAGTTGCAGGAGGTCCTTCATTCCTCTCTCCTCTTCTCAGCGAACTTCTCTCGAAGTCGGTCTGCCACGTAGGCGGGCACGAGCTCCCGCACGCATCCCCCGAGAGAGGCTATCTCCTTGACGATGCTGGAGCTTAAATAGGAATGCTCGGTACGAGTCATCATGAACATGGTCTCCAGGTCGGGGTTTAGCTTCTTGTTGATCTGGGCTATCTGGAACTCATATTCGAAGTCAGAAATAGCGCGGAGCCCGCGTACCAGTACTTTGGCCCCCTTGCGTCTGGCGTAGTCACAAAGCAGACCTTCGAAGCAGTCAACTTCGACGTTCTGGAGGTGCCCCGTGACCTTCTTGATCATGTCAACGCGTTCTTCCATCGTGAACAGGGTCTTCTTCTCCAGGTTGTGGAAGACCGTCACCAGAACCTTGTCGAAGATCTGAGCGGCTCTCTCGATGATGTCGAGGTGACCGTTGGTGATGGGGTCAAAAGACCCGGAACACAGCGCGACCTTCATCTGCTCTCCCTCCTGAGCCCTGAATTAGCCCTCTGATAGAAAGCTGATAACGGTGTCGCCGTAAGCGACCTGACGTTCCAATCGCAGAGGGCAAGCCCTATCGTCCGGACACAACTCTGCTCCTTTCTCGTGCTCAATGACCACCACTCCGCCAGGGGCAACCACTCCCGACTCCGCTATACTGTTCAATGTTAGCTGAGCTAAACCCTTCCCATAGGGCGGGTCGGCGAAAACAATGTCGAAGGACTCTCGACAAGACTGCAAGAACCGGAACACGTCCGCCCGGTAGATGCGGTAGCTGGGGGCCGGGCTCAAGGCAGAGATGTTGCGACGTAGGAACCTGACGTGCGCGGGGTTCTTCTCAACGAAGGTACAGGACCGGGCGCCCCTGCTCAGCGCCTCGATCCCCACGCTACCCGTACCGGCGAAGAGGTCCAGGAAGCTCGCGCCACTAACTCTCGGGGCGAGGATGTTGAACAGGGCCTCCTTGACTCGGTCTGAGGTCAGACGGATCCCTCTGCCCGGCGGGGCCACGAGCAGCCGCCCCCGGTATTGCCCTGCGATCACCCTCACCATATGGGGGCACCTCCTCCTAAGACTCGCCTTCGGCAGAGAGACCCGCTCTGCCGAAGCTCACACGCAAGAACTCTCCCTTGATTATATCATTCATCCATCTTGAGCAAATTTTGAGCAACGAGCGCCCCACCTTCGCGCATATTCATAGTCCGAGAAGACCATACTAGTGTTGCGCGGGGAGATGAAAACCCCGACCGGGAGTTGTTAACCCTCCCCCATAGGCTCTTCCTCCGGTTTCTCCTCTCCCACGGGAGCGGGCTCAGTCCCGCTCCCTTTTCCTTACTCCGTCCTGTCCCCTGGCTAGTAAAGGACCAAAGACATCGGGCCAAGCCTTGTATTACCCCTCATCCGGAGGGGAATTCTAGTATAACAGAGCGAATACGGGAGGGAGACCCTTGGTTTCCGAGCCCAGAACAGACCTCGCCATCGAGGCGCGAGAGGGGTATCTCGGCGACATCCCGGGAGTCGAAGTCACGGAACAGCGATACCGCCATTACAGCATAAGCTGCGTGACCATTACTAACTCCGAGGCCAGCGCCGGCCTGAAGAAACCGCAGGGTAAATACATAACCATCGACGTGCCACAGCTGAGGAGCAGGGAACGGGAACTGGAGAGCGAGATCAGCGGTGCCATCGCCAGGGAGCTAGGCAAGATGCTCCCTCAGGGCACTGATGTCGAGGTGTTGGTCGTTGGACTGGGCAACTGGAACGCGACACCCGACGCCCTCGGCCCGCGCGTGGTAGAGGAGATCCTCATCACGAGGCACCTGCGGGACTATGTGCCACGAGAGCTCAAGGGCAGGCTCCGGTCTGTCTGCGCCATCGCCCCCGGAGTTCTCGGCCTGACGGGCATTGAGACCGGGGAGATCATAGCCGGCATAGTGGAACGCATAAAGCCCGACGCCATCATCGCCGTGGACTCCCTCGCCGCCCGTACCATTACTAGAATCCTGAGCACCATCCAGATAACCGACACGGGCATTCACCCGGGCTCAGGGGTGGGGTCAAAGCGCTTCGGCATAACCCAGAGCACTCTGGGCATCCCGGTGATCGCCATCGGGGTTCCCACCGTAGTCCACGCCAATACCATCGTCAACGACGCCTTTGACGTTTTGATGAAGAGGCTTGGCGACGGCGACTCCATGTACGCCAAACTAGGCCACCTGGATGCCGAGGAGAAGCGACGCCTCATAAACAGCTTGCTGTCCCCGACTGTGGGCGATCTCATGGTCACTCCCAAGGAGATAGACCTATACATCGACGAGATGGCCACCATAGTCGCAGGTGGCATAAACGCCGCCCTGCACCCCGACCTCGACATCCATCAAGCGCTCAAATACCTCAATTAAAAGAAGGCCCCAGGGGTGTTCCCCAAGGCCTTAACTTCCGTCTCAGCCACGTCCCCTTTTAGTCTCCCGCGGACCGACTCGCGATATACTCTCCTACTCCACTGAGAAGATATAAAAGTACAGAGGCTGGCCCCCGCTGTGAACCTCGACGTCCATCTCGGGCCACTTACTAGAGAGGGCTTCAGCCAGGTCGATGGCCTCCTCCTCCGAGACATCCTCCCCGAAGAAGATGGTCACCACCTCCGTCTCGTCATCCACCATCTTCTCCAGTAACCCGAGGGCCACCTCCGTCCGCGATTGCCCCGTCACTACTATCTGACCATCTGACAGGCCCAGGATCGTCCCTTGGTCGATATCCATGTCGCCTAGACGAGCACTCCTTACGGCGTAAGTCACCTCGCCCGTCTTCACGTTCTCCATGGCCTCTCTCATCTGCTTTAACGTCTGCTTGAGATCGCCACCCGGCTGCCACGCCAGCAGGGCAGTCATTCCCTCGGGGATGCTACGGCTCGGGAGAACGTGAATCTCCTTGTCGCTGAGGTGTTTGGTCTGCTCCGCAGCGGCGATGACGTTCTTGTTGTTGGGGAGGATAATAACCCGCCTCTCCCTGAGCTCGTTAACCGCTGCCAGGATGTCCTCCGTGCTGGGGTTCATGGTCTGCCCCCCGCGAACCACCTTCCCTACTCCTAGGCTCTCGAAAACCTCACACAAGCCTTCGCCCACTGCTACGCTCACGATCCCGACCCCGTCTTCACAGCCGGAGGGGTCTTCGCCCTCTTGCCTGGCGCCCTGCAGGGCCTCGTACTGGTGTATCATGTTTAGTATCTGAACTTCCTTCACCACGCCCTTCGCCAGGCAGAACTCCAAGACCTCGCTGGGGTTGTCGGTGTGAATGTGGATCTTAATAAGCTCGCCAGAGCCTACCACCACGATGGAATCCCCATAGTCACTCAAGGCGTGTCGGAGCTCGTCTTCTTTCACCTTCGCCTCTACGAGGATCACCTCTGTGTCATAGGGGAAGGTGATATCGGCCATGTCGTCGGTGATAGTGAAGGCCGCCTTCTGAGCCTCTCCCTCTGGCTCAGCGAGAGTCTGCGTCCTCTCACCCCGGAGCACCTTCAGGGCGCCCTCTACGATGACCACAAGTCCCATGCCCCCGGCATCCACGACGCCGGCCTCTTTAAGAACCGGCAACATATCCGGGGTCCTTCTCAACGTCGCACACGCTTCATCATAAAAGGCGGTCACGATGGCGGCTATGTCGGCCCCCTCCCGCGCCGCTCGCCGGGCCGCACGTGCCCCCTCCCTGGCCACTGTGAGGATAGTCCCCTCGGCCGGCTTCATGACAGCCCGATAGGCCGTAGCAACCGCGGCCTCAAGGGCCCTCGCCAAGTCCCTGGGCCCTATAGTATCTAACCCCTGGACGGAGTCGGCAAAACCCCTGAACAGCTGTGAGAGGATCACGCCGGAATTTCCGCGGGCGCCCATCAGCGACCCCATGGACACAGCCCGTACTATTTCATCCAGGTTGTTGGGGTCAGCGGACTGCATCTCCTTGGACGCGGCCGCCATCGTCAACGACATGTTAGTCCCGGTATCCCCATCGGGGACTGGAAAAACGTTTAGAGCATTTATCTCGGCCTTCTTCTCCTCTAAATTCCCGGCGGCGGCCAAGATCAGTTCCTTCAGAAGAAAGCCGTCTATGAATGCAAGGTCCAATAGAATACCTCCTCACCCCAACGCACTTCCTCTACGCCCCACCATTCACCTTCACGCCCTGGACGTTTATCTTCACCCGCGCCACACGCAGACCGGTCAAGTTTTCCACCATATACTTGACCTTGTGCATGACGTTATGGGCGACCTCGGATATCCTGATGCCGTAGCCGACCACGATGTTCACGGTGATGATCGCCTGCCCGTCATCGAAGGTCACTTTCACCCCGCGGGCCAGGTTCTCCCGGCCCAAGAGCTCGGCGATCCCGTCCTTGATCCGCCGGGATGCCATTCCCACCACCCCATAGCATTCCGTAGCGGCTATCCCGGCGATAGTAGCAGCTACCTCTTCATCGATGATTATGCGGCCGTACCTCGTGGTAATACCGTCTGTCATGGCCAGTCCTCCCTCGCACCCCGACCAGGGGCCCATACCGAAGCTTAGTATTCTCCTTCCGCCCAACCATCTCCTCCCCGCGGCCCCGGGACACACCCCGCTACACCGCATAACCCGAATTCGGCGGGGTACGGGCAATAAAGGGGCCGTAGCTCAGCGCCGCGCGTCACTGTGCGCAGCCGATGCATCAGCCGTGGCAACACCTCGAACACCGCTTCGGCGAGGGACGGTATCCCAGAGCGTATTCCAGCCCTCACTGCAGGGCGTCTAGAGCTTAGGCAGATGCCTCAAAAGGAGAAGAGACCTCACCGACGGTTGTCCGATAGGACAGCCTACCCCCAAGTAAAGAGTGAGGTCTCTCTTTGATGTATTCGAGAGGTGGAAGTAATAGTCCTGCTCTCACTGAGGAGGATATTCTCAGGCGGAAGAATACACTCGGCGGATCAGGTCGGTGGTGACGGACAGTTGATGATTGAGGGCCAGGTCTTCTACCCTATTCCCAACAGCATTAAGCGCCCAAAAACCTCGTGGAGCGAGAAGGGTTCCCTTCGCCGATAAGAACCGTTAAGAGGCCCCATCCCACCTCGTCGGGGACGCTGAGCTCGCCAACCGGCCTCCGGGCAGAGGGTCCTAGGCGGGCCTCCATGCCTACTCTGACTGGACCCTTCGCCGGTCCGGCTTTGGATCAAGTACGTGTTACGTGAACTTTCTCGAGCTGGTATCGAAGTGGCGTAATCGAGTTCATCAATCTCGGGGGTTTACCTACTTTCTCTTTACACGGACCCGGTGGGGGATACTGCTTGAGATCTTGGCCCGTTTAGTCTATAATTATGGAAGTTGGTATAAGCTCAGGATGGGAGGTATGGCGGTTGGCTAAGCGCTGTGAGATATGCGGCAAGGGAACCGTGACGGGCTTTCAGGTGAGCCACTCCAATAAGAAGAGCAAGCGGACATGGTCGCCCAACGTTCAGAAGGTGAAGGCCCTGGTGAAGGGCCGGAAGCAGAGCCTCTACGTATGCACGAGGTGCCTGCGCTCTGGTAAGGTTCAGCGGGCGATCTGACTTAGTGTTTGTCCAGCTAGCGTACGGAGGTGAGGGCGGTAGATTTTTCTACCGCCTGTTCGAGTATTACTGAGCCTTCTTGATGATTCGCAAGAAGGCCTTCAGCATCCCTCCCAGAAAGCCGGGGAGCTTGATAACGTGAAAACGAATGCTCATTGGAAGACCCTCCCTCAGTAATCGAACCTGCGGAATAGCGCCCATCCGATCAGCGCGAGCAGCACACCGAAGCCAGCCAGCCACACCCACGTGGGAACGGCTTGGAGAAAGATCACGAAACCGGCCAGGCCCAGTCCTACGCCCAAGACCCTGTACAGGTTCTTCCTGACGTCTGCCCGCATGAATATCCCACCCGCTAACCCCTTCCGTACTCTATGTATATTCCCTCCCCGCCCCGTAAGGTGAGTGGCAAAATAAAAAAATGAGAGGCCTCACCGACCCCTCAGGGAGGCTATCGCCTCCGCCCGGTCAGGGGAACTGAAGACGTAAGACCCAGCTACCAGCACGTCGGCGCCGTAGCGCCTCACCCTGTCCGCGGTGTCCCGGTTTATGCCACCGTCCACCTCAACGTAGGGAGCGCTGCCGGAGGTGGCGAGAAGCTCCGCTAGCCTCTTCAGCCGTGCCAGGGTGCCCGTGATAAAGGCCTGTCCCCCGAAACCAGGATTCACGCTCATCACTAGGACGAGATCGACCAGGTCCAGGAGGTCGCGGAGGACCTCCACTGGCGTGCCAGGGTTCACCGCCACCCCGGCCTTGGCCCCGAGGTCTCTTATCCGCTGCAAGGTCCTGTGAATATGTACTGTCGCCTCGAAATGCACCGTCACTATATCCGCGCCCGCCTCTACGAACTCACCCAAGAAACGCTCTGGCTCCTCGATCATCAAGTGTACATCGAGGGGTACCTTTACCCGTTGCCGCAAGGCGGCCACGACCCTAGGGCCAAAGGTTATGTTGGGGACGAAATGGCCGTCCATTATGTCCAGGTGCAGCCAATCGGCACCGGCCTCCACCACGTCCGCAGCCTCGTCGCCGAGGCACGAAAAATCGGCCGACAGCAGGGAAGGGGCCACGATAACGTCGTCTCTATCGATACCTATTCCTGACATAGTCCTGGATCTCCTCGAGAAAACTCAGGTAGCTATCATATCTGGACTGAGCGATCCGACCGCCCTCTACGGCCGCCTTCACCGCGCAATCCGGCTCCTGCTGATGTAGACAGTCGTCAAAGCGGCACTCGACCGACAGCTCCCTCATCTCGGGGAAGTAATAAGCCAGGTCACCCGGTTCCATCATCTTCAGTTCGAGATAGGAGAATCCCGGCGTGTCCACGACGTAACCTGAGGGATCAAGCCGCAACAGCTCCACGTTTCGGGTCGTGTGCCTGCCTCGTTCGGCCCTCCTACTCACCTCGCGGGTCGCGAGGTTCGCGCCGCGAACCAGCTGATTGATAAGGGTTGACTTCCCCACGCCGCTCTCTCCTGCCAGTACGCTTATGCGTCCTTCGAGGTGACTCTTGAGCTCGTCAATTCCACTTCCGTCACTGGCGTTACAGTGTACGAAGGGGTAGCCCAATCCCGCGTAAATCCTTCGCAGGCTCTCTACCTCCTCCCGAGACGCCAGATCCACCTTGTTCAAGCACAGGATGACGTCTAAGCCGGCCTCCTCCACACACACGAGCAAGCGGTCCAACGTCCTCAAGCTCACGGCGGGCTGCCGGCAACTGAACACCACTACCGCCTGGTCCACGTTCGCCACCGGAGGCCGTGTAAGGACCGACCGCCGGGGCAAAACCTCCTCTATCACCCCTCGACCCGGCTCGGTAAGGGTGACCTCTACTTGGTCTCCGCCCATGACCGCAGTCGACGTCTTCTTGAACTTGCCCCTCACCCGACAGGTTAAGATGTCGTCTTCTACTTGAACATCGTACATGTTGCTGTACGATTTAACGACCAACCCTAGCAGGACTATCCCTCCTCCCTATCGGCGAAGGATAACGTCCTCATAGGCCTTTCCGTCGATGAAGATAGTGAGCCTGGCGACCTCGCCCAGCCACCTGACGGTTACCGTGAACTGTTCGCCGGGTCGGTGCATTCCCTCGTACTCCACCCTCATGCCCTTGCTGTCGGTAACGCGTAACATGATCTTATGAGGTTCGTCGGTTAGGTCCTCGGGAACGGTAACAACCACGTTACGCTGGCTTATGTCCTCGCCGCTACCCTCGCTGATGACGAGATTGATCTCGGTGCCCTCCAGCACCTCGGTCTCGGGCGCGGGCGTCTGGTCGATGACCGTGCCGGGCAGCTGGTTGCTGTCCCGCTGCGTGACGCGCCCGACCTTCAGCCCAAGCTCCTCAATCAGGCTCTTGGCATCCTGCAGCGAACTGCCCCTGAGATCCGGCACGGACACGAGCTTCGGCTCAGGGCCTAGGCTCAAGGTAATGTCAACGAGAGTGCCCTCGGCCACCGCAGTGCCGGCCTTGGGATTCTGTTCGATCACGTAATCCTTTTCGTACTCTTCGCTGTAAGCGGTCTTCACCGCACCCACCTGCAAGCCCACCGCGTTCAGCTCAATCTCCGCCGCCTGCCTATGGAGGCCGACTACCTGAGGCACCCCGCCTGGCACCATCTTGGGGCCCTTAGACAGGGTCAGCTCCACGTCCCTGCCCTGCTTAGCCTCCTGCCCGGGAGGTGGGCTCTGATCGATTACATGATTGGCTGGAACGGTAGAATCGTGAATCTGCGCCACCACTATCCAGTCGAGGCCACTTTCTTTCAAAGTGTTCTGCGCATCAAGGATACTCATACCTCGCACGTCGGGCACCTCTACCAAGGGCACGTCCAACCATCTTTGAAGCATGAAGTAGGCGTACGAGCCCAAGGCGGAAAGGAAGGTCACGACCAGGAAGAGCACCAACAGCCTGCGCCAGATCCCCCTGCGCGGCCGCCCGTCGTCTCGACTCATTTCCCCGTTCTCCTCCTCCGTGTCCCAACTCTCGTCTCTATCGAAGCGAGCGGTCTGGTTCCTCGCGGAGCCCTCAGCACGGCTCCGCTCCTCTTTGAGAAGGTCTGATAAGGCCCGGTTGAGGTCGGCCAACATATCGGCGGCCGACTCGTAACGGCGGCTCGGGTCCTTCTCCATGGCCTTCATGACGATCGCCTGTACCTGAACTGGTATATCACTCCGCAGCTCGCGCGGCGGGACCACGCGGCCTTCGATATGCTTCATAGCTACAGAGATCGGGCTATCCCCTTCAAAGGGTACTTTCCCGGTCAGTGCCTCGTAAAGAACTGCACCCAGCGAGTAAATGTCTGACCTAGCTCCGGTGCTCTCGCCTCGAGCCTGTTCAGGAGAGAAGTAGTGCACCGACCCCATGATGGTACCGGCAACGGTCAGAGTGGCACCCGTGGCCGCCCGGGCGATGCCGAAGTCCGTTACCTTGACCCGATCGCCCTTGGTCAAGAGGATATTATGGGGCTTTATGTCGCGGTGGATGACACCGCTCTGATGCGCTGCGTCCAGCGCGTCGGCTATCTGCGCGGTTATGGCGAGGGCCTCTACCACCGGGAGGGGTCCCTTGCGGTCGATACGTTGCTTGAGCGTCTCCCCGGAGATGTACTCCATTACGATGTAATAGATATCACCCTGCTGGCCCACGTCATAAATGGCCACTATGTTGGGATGAGAGAGGCTCGCAGCCGCCTGCGCCTCACGTCGGAACCGGCGTACGAAATCACTGTCACCGGCAAACTGCGACCGGAGCACCTTGACCGCTACGGTCCGGTGGAGGAAACTGTCGGTGGCGCGGTAGACCAGCGCCATTCCTCCCCCGCCGATACGCTCCAAGATCTCATATCGATTGCCCAGGATCTTACCGATCATCTGCCCAACACTCCCGACGGTACCTGCTGCTACTGATGCTCGTAGAGGACGACAGTTATGTTATCCGGTCCACCCCGTCCCTTGGCCTTATCGATCAGGCTGTGGAGAAGGGCATCTCCCGGAGCACGGTCGCGAAGCTCGCATGAGATCTCCTCGCTGCTGACCACCCCAGTCAACCCGTCGGTACACAGGAGAACGAGGTCTCCTGGGACGAGCTGAACTTCCACCCTCTGAACCAAGCACTCCGGGCGCGCCCCTAAGGCGTGAGTGAGTATGTTCCTGCGCGGGTGTCCCATCGCCTCGGTCTCCGTTATCTCTCCGTTCCTGACCATTTGGCCGACCAGGGAGTGGTCTTCCGTGAGCTGCTCTAGACTGTTCCCGGTGAACCTGTAGGCGCGGCTATCACCCACGTGTCCGATATACAAAGTGCCTCCCATCACGAGGCCGGCCGTCACCGTGGTGCCCATGCTGCCGGAGCCCCGCCCACAGCCCACCTCATAGATCCTCCTGTTGGCCTCACAGAAGGCTCGAACCAAGAGGGAGGGCACATCGGTTGAGGAGCCCAAGGGCTCCTCCTTAACCACTCTCCCGATGTCCCTGAGGGCAATGAAACTCGCCACTTCGCCCGCCTCAAGACCGCCCATCCCGTCCGCCACGGCGAAGAAGTAAACCTCTTCGCCGCCGGCCCCGCTCAAGACGAAATGGGAGAAGGCGTCCTCGTTCTGTTGACGAACCAGCCCGCGGTCCGTGGCGCCCCACACCCTCATCCTCTATCCTCCTTGACTGTATATCTTTCTAGCCTTGCCGAGCCAATTCCTTTTTCAATTTCTTAGGCCTTCCGTCGCAATCTGGCTATGAAAAACCCGTCTAGCTGGTGCAGGTGGGGGTAAAGCTGTACTCCCGTCGACGAGGCCGCCCCTCGCAGCACCTCGGGTAAATAGGGCCTGATATCCTCAGCCTCGAAATCATCTCTCTCGGCCAGCAGCTGCTCTATCTGACACTGGTTCTCCTCGGGCTCTGTCGTACAGGTACTATACACCAAGACCCCGCCGGGAGCGACCATACGACAGGCCTCCTTCAGAATCTCGCTCTGCAACTCGGCCAGCTTACGTATATCTCCCGGCTGCTTGCGCCATCTAGCATCGGGGTTCCGCGCCAGTACCCCCAGGCCCGAACAGGGCGCGTCCACCAGGACCCTCGCGAAGCGGTCGGACACGGCGTCTCCCAATCGTCGGGCGTCAAGGGCCGCGGTCTCGACGATGGTCAGGCCCAACCGCTCGGCGGCATCGCCTACCAGCTTCAGACGCTCCGGGTTCACATCCACGGCGAGGACGCGGCCCCGGTTTTCCATCATCTCAGCAAGCTGCGTGGTCTTGGTCCCGGGGGCCGCGCATAAGTCCAGCACCGCCTCGCCGGCCTTCGGTGCCACCACCCGGCCCACGAGGTAAGAGGCGGCCGATTGCACGGTAAAGAGCCCCTCCCGGAACCCGGGCACC
Organism: Firmicutes bacterium UBA3576; assembly: GCA_002375895.1. GTDB lineage: Bacteria > Bacillota > Sulfobacillia > UBA3569 > UBA3569 > UBA3569. Next base: position 6,315 of record DFND01000017.1, on the reverse strand, counting down.
TCCCGAAGCCGGCCGGGCCCCTCGAGGACCACCAGGTCAGTGAAGAGCTGATGAGTCCTGACCTTAAACCCCCTTTGTGCCAGGTCTTCGACCAACTCCCGCGCCGTGGCACGCAACGGGTTTGGGCGTACGGTCAGAGGAGGTCGGCGGTTGTTCCAGCGCAACAGCTGCCTAGTGGCATCCTCCCCAAACCGCTCCAACCACCGGTCGACCATCCATTCCGGATGGGACCCCTCCAGGGCCAGACGAGCGACGGGATCGGCCGGCCAGGTTACCCTGTCGTGCCCCCTGACCAGAGCCCGCAGGACCCCGTTCACGAATCCGGCCGTCCCGCGGTGGCCGTACCTCTTGGCCAGGTTAACTGCCTCGTGCACCGCGGCCCGGGGTGGTACCCTCTCCAGGTACATCACCTGATAGGCGGCAGTTCGCAGGATGGCCCTGATGGGCGGGGGTACCTCATCGATGGGACGAGAGGCGAAATGGTTGAGCATCCAATCTAGAGTGTTCAACCGCCTCACCGTCCCGTAAAGGAGCTCCGTGAACAGAGCCCTGTCCCGCCCCTCCAGCGACGATGCCTCTAGGTAACGGTCTAGCACCTCTTCTGCCTGTCTACCCCGTTCTGTTACCTCCATCAGGGCCCTTAGGGCCGCCTCACGGGCTCGCGAGGTCAAACTATCTCCTCCAAAAGGTCTGTTCCCCCACTCTCACGAAGAACAAGGTGGGCCGGACGGGCCCACCGAAGAGAAGCTCTAAGGGGTTGAACACCGGGCGTTCGTACTCCACACCCAATATGGTCAGGCCCCCCACATCAGTTGAGGTGGTGAGGTACCGCTGCATCACCACACCGGCCACTGGCCCCACCATGCCGGCGACCAGCACGGCCATGATGACCGTGAAGAGGGACAACCAGCCGCCCAGTAGGAGCAAGAACAGGAAGACCACCGCCGACAAGAGATGTGCTGCGGCGACGCTAGTGCCGCAACGCTGATGGATGGCCAGCCTGCTCTCGCCCGCCGCCAGCCTGGCCAATCCTACCCTCGCGGCCTCCTCAATGAGGGCGGGGTCCGCCGGACCCCTTATCAAGAAGCCATCCTCCCGGGCCAGGCCCGCCAGGCCGACTGGGCCATAGTGCTCCTCGATCACGTTTATAGTCGCGTGCTCCAAAGCGTGGTTGCGCCTGAGTCGCGGGTTAGTGGCTATCCTGTACAGCTCCGCCGGGATGGTCATCAAGCTCACCAGTGACTGAACGGTGAAATGTAAGGGCAGGAGCATCAAGTTCAGCAGGACAAACAGCATCCCGGCGAACATCAAGAACAGAAGTAGAGAAATCACAGACGCCTCCCCTTGTGGGATCTGGGCACCTATCCAACCCCTTCGGGCGTACATTCCCCTTGGCCTCACACGCCCACCTCTAGGCTAACATCCCTCCCAGGAGCGACAAAGATGCGCCGCCGGCAAGCCAGCAATAAATTGAGGGGGAGCACCTCCCCCTTCCCTGCGTCGGCCCTCGCTAATCGCGGTCCCGTAGCATAACCAGCCTTAACAGCTGCATAATAGCCATGAAGGTGGCCGCAACGTAGGTCATCGCCGCGGCGTTGAGCACCGCTCGGGTGGGACCCACTTCCTCTCTGGTTATGAAGCCCCCGCCCTCGAGCAGAGCCAAAGCCCGCGCGGAGGCGTTAAACTCGACGGGCAAGGTCACTACCTGGAAGATCACGGCCGCGAGGAACAACAGGATGCCGAGGTCCATGAGCCAACCGAAGGTGGGGATAATAAGCCCGATGAAGAACATGTAGATGCCCCAAGTGGACCCGAACTGCGCCACCGGCAGGATGCTGTTCCGCACCGTCAGGAAGACATAGCCTCCCGCGTGTTGCAGGGCATGCCCGGCCTCATGGGCGGCTACGCCGAGGGCGGCCAGCGAATAGCTGTCGTGGACCCGCTCAGACAGACGCAGGGCCCTCGCCCTGGGATCGTAATGATCGCCCAAGTCACCGGCGATGCGCTCCACCTCCACATCGTACAGCCCCGCGGCATTTAGTATCTCTCGCGCGACCTCGCGTCCGGTCATCCGGCTCGAGGAGGCTACACGGGAGTACTGCTCGAAGGCCGCCCGGACTCTGGCCTGCGCGTAAAGAACGAAGATCAGCGCAGGCATAATGAAGATGAAGAAATAAGGGTCAAAGAAGAACAACCTACGCGCCTCCTTTCAAGAAATATTCTATGGTCTCGCCAACAGCCATCAAGTTCACAGTGGTATTCCGGCATGGCCCCTCGGGCCTCTCGTTCACCACCGCCAACACGGGCACGGACTGTACGTCCTGAATGCCACTGGCCAACTCCCGCTCGCAAGCAACGGCTACGATAGCCGCCGGCCTCAGCGCCTCGATGGTCCGCCGCGCCTGCGTCCCGCCCGTGGCCACGCTCAACCTGACCCTGTACCGGTCCCTGAGCGCCAGTATCTCCCCTATCACGCACTTGCCACAACGCCGACAGTTATCGAGGCTCATGGTGATCTTATGAGGACAATCCGCCCGCTGGAGACAATGCGGGAGCAAAACCAGGACCCTGTCCGGCGTGAGCCGCTGGCTCCTGATCTTGACCAATAGGTTATTCACCTCGATGAAGGACATCTCTATCCGGTCCTTGGAGATACCGACCAGGCGCCCGACGCCGAGCACGAAGGGGTAAAGAGCGTCCACCGTGATGCTGACCAGGCGTTGCAGGGCTGGAGGGCTCTTCTTGCTGATTATGCTCCAGACGAGGATTATCAACCCGAGCCCGAACACCGGGACCCCCACGGCGAGTGCGGTAACGACCACCCAGACGATAGTCCTCGAGACGGCGTCCGGCCGGGCGGCCAGCAGGTACCAGAGGGTCCCGCTGAGCCCCGCCAGTACTATTAATACTACTGCGAGAAGGCCTATGAATACTCTCTTCTTCGCTTCCACCTGAGAGCTACCCCTCCCCTTGAGCACTTCCCAGCACGTCTCCGACGTGCAGCTCATAACCGTTGAGGAAGTCCCTGGCCGTCATCCGGCGACCGTTCTCGGGTTGTACCTCCAGCAGCAGGTAGGTCCCCTCACCGCAGTTGATGACCGGCCCGTCCTCCTCAATCCCGATAACCTGTCCACTTCTCGCTCTCGCGGGAGAGCGCTCCGAAAGGATCCGTCCCGCCCAGACCTTCAGCAACCTTCCCCGCAGGTACGTGAAGGCGCCGGGCCAGGGCGCCAGCCCTCGTACCTGGTTGTGGACCTCGCGGGCGGAGCGCCCCCAGTCTATTATCTCATCTTCCCTCTTCAGCGGGGGCGCATAGGACGCCCGGCTCTCATCTTGGGGCTTGGGTTTTGCCTCACCCCGGGCCAGCTCATCCAGCGTCCTGACCAACAGCTCCGCCCCCACGCGCGCCATGCGGTCGTGCAAAGACCCCGCCGTCTCGTCCGGGCCGATGTCCATCTCCTCTTGTAGAATTATATCACCTTTGTCCAGGCCAGGGGACATGATCATGGTCGTCACGCCCGACCGCTCCCGACCGTCCATGATGGCCCGATGTATGGGCGCCGCCCCTCGATACTCCGGCAACAGTGACGCGTGTAGGTTTATACAGCCGTGAGGCGGCAGATTCAGCAGCGCGGCGGGAAATATCTGCCCAAAGGCTACGCACACTACGACGTCGGGCTCGAGCTCCTTAAGCTTCGTCAGAAAGGACGGCTCCTTGATGCTCTCAGGTTGAAGCACAGTAAGTCCCAGTTCTTCCGCCTTCCTCTTGATCGGAGGCGGAGTGGGCCTCTTCCCTCTTCCAGCGGGCCTGTCCGGCTGAGTCACTACCGCCAGTATCCGGTGTGAGCTCTCGGCCAACCGCTCCAGGGAGGGGACTGCGAAATCCGGGGTCCCCATAAACACGACGCTCAACGAAGGTCTCTCGAACTCCTCCTCGTCCACTACCCTACGGGCCCGGTCGAGGAACAGGATGCCGTCGAGGTGGTCTATCTCGTGTTGGAGCACCCGAGCCAGGAGGCCCGACGCGTCGATCCAGGTCTCCCTGCCCTCGGGGTTGAGGCCCTTCACCGTCACCTCTTCGGCTCTCTCCACCTCGCCCAGCAACCCGGGAACGCTCAAACAGCCCTCCCAGGCGACGGCGGAGCCCGATCGCCTCACCACCACTGGGTTGATCAACTTGATGGGCCCCTCTCCCACGTCGCACACGATCACCCTTTTGGAGACGCCGACCTGGGGGGCGGCGAGGCCCAGCCCCTGTGCCTCGCGCATGGTCTCCAGCAGGTCGTCCAAGAGGCGCAGGATGCCCTTGCCGATCTTCCTGACTTCCCTGGCCCTCCGCCTGAGCACGGGGGAGTCGTCTCCCTTGATTATCTCTAGGATCATGCTGGAAAATACCTCCTCACCGTCACAGAAGGCTCTGCGGCGATACGTCCACGACTATCCTCAGGCCATCCCCGGCTGCCCTGCGAAAATCGCGCAGGGCCTCGCCCAGTTCCTCCAGGGTCGGTTCGAGGCGGGGTACCTTTAACAGCAACTGGTTCCGGAATCTCCCCCTGAGTCTGGGTATGGGCGAGGGGGCCGGCCCTAAGATGCGGACGCCTCGTCCCGCCAGGGCGACCAGCTCCCGGGCCAGCGCCGCGCTGGCCTCCTCCACTCTCCTGGCCTCGTGGCCCTCCACCCTGACCAGTACCATCTCACAGAACGGTGGGTAGCCGAAGGCCTCCCTTTCCTTGATCTCCCTCTCGTAAAAGCCCGGATAGTCTTGCCGCTGAGCCGAGACCACGCTATAGTGCTGGGGATTGTAGGTCTGAACCACCACCCTGCCGCTCCGGTCGCCCCGTCCCGCCCTTCCGGCAACTTGAAGCAGGAGCTGGAAGGTCCGTTCGGCAGCCCGAAAGTCGGGCAGGTTGAGAGAGGTATCGGCCGAGATGACGCCAACTGTCGTCACCCCCTTCACGTCCAACCCCTTAGCGACCATCTGGGTCCCGATGAGCACGTCAACTTCTCCCCGTGCGAAGGCCCTCAGGATCCGCCTGTGGGCGCCCTTCCGGCGGGTGGTGTCCACGTCCATCCGCATGACGCGCGCTTCGGGCAGCAGTTCTCGTAGCGCCTCCTCCACCTTCTGGGTCCCGCTGCCGAAGTATCGAATGGCCCTACCACCGCAACTGGGACAGGTCAGGGGAACCGGCCGGCAGTAATCGCAGTAGTGGCACTTGAGAAGCTGGCTCCCAGAGTGATAGGTCAAGGACACGTCGCAGTCAGGACAGCGCATGGTGTGCCCGCATTCCCGGCACAGCACGAAGGTCGAGTGCCCCCTTCGGTTGAGGAAGAGTATCGCTTGTTCCCCACGGCTCAGGCAGCCCTTCAATTCCCGCTGTAGTGCGCGGCTGAAGACGGAGCGATTTCCCTCCTTGAGCTCGCGTCGCATGTCCACCACCATGATCTCCGGGACCTCTGCCTGGGGGAACCTGCGGCTCAGCTCTAGCAAGGTGTACTCCCCGGTGCGGGCACGGTAGTAGGATTCCACGGAGGGGGTGGCGCTGCCCAACACCACCGGCGCCCCGCTCATCTCACCGCGCTTCAGGGCCACGTGTCGGGCATCGTACCGGGGAGCTTCCTCTTGTTTAAAGGTGTTCTCGTGTTCCTCATCGATGATGATAAGCCCCAACTGTTCGCAGGGTGCGAATACAGCCGATCTCGCCCCGATAACGATGGAAAGGTGCCCCTCACGCACCTTTCTCCACTGATCATAGCGTTCCCCGGCCGCCAGGGCGCTATGTAGGAGGGCCACAGCCCCGCCGAACCTGGCCCGCAGCCGGTCGACCGTCTGGCTGGCTAGGGCGATCTCCGGGACCAGATACAGGACCTGTTTCCCGGCTCGCAGGGCCACCTCCGCGGCCCGCATGTAGACCTCGGTCTTGCCGCTGGCGGTAACGCCGTGCAGCAGGAACACCTCGTGGCGTGCCGCCTTGACGGCGGCGATGATGGGCTCCGCCGCCCTCTCCTGTTCTACCGTCAGCAGAGGCGGCCGATCGCGGGGCCCTACGTCGAGCAATGGGTCTCGCGATAACACCCTCTCCTCGACGCTCACCAAGCCCCTATCCACCAGAGACTGTAACGAGGCCGAGCCGATACCGCTCTTCGTCACCAAGAGACTACGAGGTACCGAGCCCTTCTGCGCTAGTAGCTCGAGCGCCTCGGCCTGTCTTGGGGCCTTGTCCTTTAGCTCGCGAGCAGCCTCGGCCAGCGCCCGCCGGTCGACCGTAGGCACCACAAAGGCCACCTTCTTAGGGCGCGTCCTAGGTGAGAGCGAGT
>DFND01000035.1:5764-5903 GCA_002375895.1 Firmicutes bacterium UBA3576 | reverse complement strand
CCAGGTTCCGCTCGGTGATCTCGGCCACCGACCTGCTGAGGCTCTCCGTGTCCTGGGTGACGCTCTTGGTCGACGCCGCAGTCTCCTCGATGGAGGACGACAGCTCCTCCGCCGCCGCCGCCAGCTGCTCGGCGTTCCC
>DFND01000035.1:0-5429 GCA_002375895.1 Firmicutes bacterium UBA3576 | reverse complement strand
AGCTGCTCGGCGTTCCCGGCAAGTTTCCTAGTAAAGGAAGCGCCCTCCTTCATCGTGGCTTCGGTCGAATCCAGGAGCGCTTTCTGGTTCTTCGACGAGGTCAGCAGCTCTGCGTTGTACTTCTTAAGCTTGCCGACCTCCCTCTCCAACTCCTGAACCACGCCGTTCTCCGAATTCTTCTGTCGTTGAGCGCTGGCCTTTTTCTGAGCCACCGGTCTTTCCTCCCCCTTCTCCCGTTGATCTCAAAAGATCCTCCCCATCCTCTGACGGCCCGGTGTCAGGCCGCTGCGGTAACCCCCTGTAGCAATTCCTTGAGGTTAAGTATGAGGATCAGGCGGTCATCGCGTATGGCGATAGAGTCGATGTAGGATGAGTCCTGCGTCACTACCTCGGGAGGAGGAGGCACAATGGCCTCCTTGCTGACTGAGATTACCTCTTGGACGGCATCGACGATGAGACCACACAGCTCCCTCACGTTAACCACGATTATCCTCGACTCTTCCGTGAAACCGGTCTCCGACACCCCAAAGCGCTTTCTAAGGTCATATACCGGGATGACCTCGTCTCTGAGGTTGATAATGCCCTCGACGACCTCCGAAGCCTCTGGAACCCGGGTAATCCGGGGAAGTCGGATGATCTCCCGGACGTCATGAATGTTAACGGCGAACTTCCCAGACCCCACCCGAAAAACCACCAGCTGTGAATCAGCGCTAACAGAAGCCCTCTCCAGCCCTTGCGTCCTTCCCATTACCTCGACCCCTTTTCCCCTGTATTCCACCAGCGGGAGAATGCCGTCCCGCCCCCATGTTTCCCACCTGGTCTAGCGAAGGGGGACGACGATGACGGCCCGCGCAGTCGTCCCTCTATACCAATACTTCGTACAAGCTCCTCGGAGCTTTTAGCCCCCATAACCCCGCTGTGAGGCCTTCTAGGGCCCTCTTCCTCTGTCTAAGACAGATAGCTGACGACTCAATTCCCCGCGTCTACTTTAGCTTGAAAAAGCATCCCAGCTGCTACACCCGAGGAGATGAAGGTGCAGCAGCCTGAGGTCTTCCGGTGGCTCGAACTTTGCGGTATAATCTTTGTGTAGATAGCTGACAAGACAGGTAAGTATACAAGGGGTATGGAGGGGCATGAATTCTGCTGATAGGCGAAGGACGGAACTCTTTAGGCTCTTAGAGGAAGCCGGCCAGCCCATAACCGGCTCTGAGCTTGCACGCAAGCTCGGCGTGTCTCGTCAAGTGATCGTTCAAGACGTAGCGCTCTTGCGGGCGCAGGGGGAGCAGATCCTGGCCACTCCCAGGGGATATCTCGTCACCAGGAGTCCTGGCCAGAGGTTACGGAGGACCATCGCCTGCCGCCACAGCGAGGCGGAGATAAAGGATGAGCTTTACACGATAGTGGACCTGGGCGGCAAGGTGATCGACGTCACGGTGGAGCACCCGCTCTACGGTGAGATCAGGGGCCTTCTGATGATCAACTCCCGCTATGACGTGGGGCAGTTTCTCAAGGCCCTGGAGAACACGCGAGCCAGGCCCCTGTCCCTGCTCACCTACGGCGTGCATCTGCACACGGTGGAAGTAGAAGACCCGGCGGACTTCGAACGCATTCACGAGGCCCTCAAGGCTCGAGGCTTTCTCCTTGAGGACGGAGGTTAGGGGTGGGACCTTTGACAGAGGAACTAATCAGACGCTTGCTGGAGCTGAAGGAGAGGCGAAGGGCGGTCATACTGGCCCACAACTACCAGCTGAAAGAGGTACAGGACGTGGCTGATTACGTGGGGGACTCCCTGGCTCTGGCCCAGAAGGCGGCCACGACGGCGGCCGAGGTGATCGTCCTCTGCGGCGTGTATTTCATGGCCGAGACGGCCGCCATCCTGAACCCGGACAAGAAGGTGCTTCTGCCGGAGAGGTCCGCCGGGTGCCCTCTCGCCGACACCATCGACGCAGACGGGTTGAGAGAGGCCAAGCGCAGGCATCCGGGCGTGCCGGTGGTATGTTACGTGAACTCCTCGGCCGCCGTGAAGGCCGAAAGCGATATCTGCTGCACCTCCTCCAACGCGGAGAAGGTGGTGAGGTCGCTACCCGCGGCGAGGGTCCTCTTCGTGCCCGACTACAACCTCGGGCATTATATCTCCCGAGGGCTCGACAAGGAGCTGATCCTGTGGCCGGGGTCCTGTACCACCCACGCTAGGGTCAAGCCAGAGGACGTACATAAGGCCCGTGAGGCCCACCCGGACGCCCTGGTGTTGGTGCACCCAGAATGCTCCCCAGAGGTGGTGGAGCTCGCGGACTTCGTGGGCAGCACCTCCGCCATACTTAAGTTCGCCCGGGAGACCAGCGCCAAGACGCTGATCATCGGCACGGAGATGGGGATACTCTACCGGCTCAAGCGGGAGAACCCCTCCAAACAATTCTACCTGCTCTCGCCCGGCCTCATCTGCCCGAACATGAAGTATACCAGGCTCGAGTCGATTGTGCACTCCTTGGAGACTATGAGCTTCCAGGTCAAGGTAGCTGAGGACATTCGGCTGAGGGCCAAGGAAGCCCTAGAGCGAATGCTGGCCCTCTCGTAGGGCGGGATAGGGGTTAGGCCTCACATGGACACGGGAAAGGAACGTAAGGAGTCACCACTGACGGAGGAGCTCAAGGCCGATTTCGCCGTAGCGGGAAGCGGCCTGGCCGGTATGGTCGCCGCCCTGAAGCTCGCCGGCCGGGGAAAGGTGATCCTGGTAACTAAGGGCTCGCTCTTCCAGAGCAATTCTTTCGTCGCACAGGGAGGGATAGCCTGTCCCCTTGGGCCCGATGATTCGCCCGCCCTGCACATCGAGGATACCTTGGCCGCCGGCGATGAGTTGTGCGACCCGGCCGCGGTGCGGGTAGCTGTCGAAGGAGCCCGGGCGGCCGTCGATGAACTGGTGAGCTGGGGCGTGGCCTTCGACGAAGAGAGGGGCGTCCCCGCCCTCACCCGAGAGGGGGGCCACAGCAGGCGCCGTGTCCTCCACTCCGGGGGCGACGCCACCGGGGCACATCTCCTGGAGCCGCTCGCCCGAAAACTCAGGGAGAGGGTCACAATTCTTGAGCATTACCGCGTCTCCCGGCTGCTCACGCACGCCGGGAGGTGCACGGGGCTCCTGGCCGGGGCCGCTAACGGGAACCGCTGGGTACACCTGGAGGCGGGCTGTGTCATCCTGGCCACCGGTGGGCTGGGGCATCTTTACAGCTCCAGCACCAACCCGGAAGTCACCACCGGGGACGGCATCGGCCTGGCCCTCTCGGCGGGGGCCGAGGTCGCCGACCTCGAGTTCCTGCAGTTCCATCCCACAGCGCTCTATGAGCCGCACGGGAGGGGGAGGGCCTTTCTGATCTCGGAGGCCCTGCGCGGCGAGGGCGGGATCCTGCGTACGTTGACCGGCCGGCGCTTCATGCCCGACTACCACCCCCTGGCTGAGGTGGCCCCACGCGACGTCGTCTCCCGGGCGATATATACCGAGATGAGGCGCGCGGGGGCCTCCCATTTATGGCTCGATGCCACCGGCCTTGACCCCGCCTACCTCAAGGGGCGATTCCCGAGCATCTACTCCTACTGCCTTGAGCGAGGCATCGATATCACCCGCGACTACATCCCCATCGTCCCCGCGGCCCACTACCACATGGGCGGAATCAGGGTAGATCTCTGGGGCCGCACCAGGGTGCCGGGGCTTTTCGCCTGCGGTGAAGTGGCCTGTACGGGAATGCACGGGGCCAATCGGCTGGCCAGCAACGCGCTCCTCGAGGCCGTTGTCTTCTCCCGCCGCGTGTCAGAGGCCGCCCTTGAATATCTGGAGACGGGAAAGTGGCCTGGGGCTTCCTGCTCAGAGGCCACCTGGGAGCCACTGCCCATTCGTAAGATGTGTTCGCAGGTCCCTGAAGAGCGGCTCGGTCAATGGATGCACCAATACCTCGGGGTGGTGAGGGACGAAGATGGGCTCAGACGGCTCATCAGCCTCCTCGAGGGGAACAGGTCAGCTGACGAGGATACCTTCGGGGAACACACCGTGAATCTGACGTTAGTGGCTAGGCTTATGGCCGAAGCCGCGCTGCGCCGTCAGGAGAGCCGGGGCTGCCACTACCGATCAGATTACCCCCGCAGAGAGGCGCGTTGGCGTGTCCGGCAGGTGTTCAGTACTCAGGGCGTTAGAGAGGAGAGGGTATCATGCATGGATTGCTCCTCGAGAGAGTAGTCAGGAGGGCCCTGGAGGAAGATCTCGGCCACGGTGACCTGACCACCACCGCTATTTGCCCCCCCGACGAGAAGGGCCCGGCTAGGATCCTGTGCAAGGAAGAGGCTATCCTGAGCGGCATCGAGGTCGTGGAAATGGTCTATCGCCTCCTCGACCCGCGGGTGGAACTCCAGGCCCTGGCGCAGGACGGCGACCGCATCACCCCGGGCGAGGTGGTCGTTAGACTTTCCGGGCCCTTGGCCTCTATACTGCAGGGGGAAAGGACGGCCCTCAACTTCCTGCAGCTGCTCTCGGGGATCGCCACCAGGACCGCCCGCTACGTGGAGCTGGTGAGGGGGTTCCCCGTCCGGATAGTGGATACCCGTAAGACCCTTCCCGGGCTGCGAGCACTGCAGAAGTATGCTGTTAGAGTGGGGGGCGGCGGCAACCATCGGTTCGGCCTCTCCGATGGGGTGCTCATAAAGGAGAACCACATCGCCGTGGCCGGAGGACTGAAGGAAGCGGTTCGCAGGGCACGTTCGATGCTACCCCTTCTCACGAAGGTCGAGGTTGAGGTGCAGGATCTGGAGCAGGTGAAAGAGGCACTGAAGGCCGAGGCCGACGCCATCCTCCTGGACAATATGCGCATAGAGGATATCAAAGGGGCAGTTGCGCTGGTCGACGGCCGCATGCTGGTTGAGGTCTCCGGGAATATCACCGAGGCCAACATCAGGCAGGTCGCGGCCACCGGCGTGGACATTATCTCCCTCGGAACACTGACGAAGGACGTAGAAGCTGTAGACTTCAGCCTGTTGGTGGAAGGGCTCTAGACTCTGCTCCCTCGCTGGCGGCCTTACCCGTTGCGTGCTCACCCTAGGGTTGCCCCTCGGGCCCGGGTTCTGTGGAGTAGACCTATGCCCATGGGCGGCCCCATCTTCTCACTGTTTCCTCTGAAGACCGGCGATGCCACGGGCCCACCGCCGGCATTGCCGCGTGACAACGCGGTTCAGCAGCGGAGCCAGGCCCGTCATCGAGTAGGAGGGGGCGGCTAGCCCCCGTCCCCCCACACCACCGTACGTACCGTTCGGTATACGGCGGTTCACCAAGCTTGACGAATGCTTTGGTAACGTGCGGTTAAACTCATGAGGCTCTGGGCTTTCCAGTAAGCGATACCCAGGGCTTGGTTCAGTGGCCCATGGGCCATACGCCAAGGGCCTTTGCGGGCGTT
>DFND01000018.1:196-19366 GCA_002375895.1 Firmicutes bacterium UBA3576 | reverse complement strand
CGTCGGCCGACGTGGCGTCCAGGGGGTCGTGGCCGGCTATGACGTCCATGAGGAGGGCCGCATCCCTGACGTCCCTGGTGATGGGCCCGATCTGGTCTAAGGAGGAGGCGAAGGCCACCAGCCCGAACCGCGACACCCGCCCGTAGGTGGGCTTCAGGCCCACCACGCCGCACAGGGAGGCCGGCTGCCGCACCGACCCTCCGGTGTCCGAGCCCAGCGCACAGGGGGCCTCCCCCGCGGCCACCGCCGCGGCCGAGCCGCCGCTCGAGCCGCCCGGCACGCGGTCGAGGTCCCAGGGGTTGTGGGTGGGGTAAAAGGCCGAGTTCTCCACCGAGGAGCCCATGGCGAACTCGTCCAGGTTGGCCTTGCCGATGATCACCGCACCGGCGCGGCGGAGCGCCTTAACCACCGTGGCGTCGTAGGGCGGGATGTAACCCTCCAGGATCCGGGAGGAGCAGGTGGTCTTGAGCCCCTTGGTGCAGATGTTGTCCTTGATGGCTATGGGGACCCCGGTCAGGGGGGATGGCCTGTCCCCGGATCTCAGGCGGGCGTCGGCCGCGTCCGCGGCCGCCAGCGCCCCCTCGGCGTCGACGGTGACGAAGGCCCGCACACGGGTCTCGACCTCCTCGATGCGCTCCAGGAAGGCCTCGGTCACCTCACGCGAGCTCACCTCGCCCCGTACCAGCAGGGCCGACAGCTCCGAGACCGTCTTCTGATGAAGTTCCACGAGCTCACCCCCTGTCGTCCTCGATCACCGGGGGGACCTTGAAACAGTCGCCTTCGCGCTCGGGCGCCCCGGCCAGGGCCTCCTCGCGGTCCAGCCCCTCGCCCACCCGGTCCTCCCGCAGCCGGCAACGGAGCTCGGGCAGGGTGTGGAAGGTGGGAGGTATCCCCTCGGTATCCAGCTCGTTCAGCTTGTCCACGTGCCTGATAATCCTGTCCAGCTGTCGCGTGAAGGACTCCTTCTCCTCCTCGGCCAGCTCCAGCCTGGCCAGGAGGGCGACGTGTTCTACGTCCCGCTTGGTGATGCCCATGGAAACCCTCCTGTCAACGAGATCCTTACGAAGGATTATATCACAACAAGCCTTCCGGTACTCCTCGCGATTGACTACCGGTAACGGAGGAACCCCGGGGTAAGGAGGCTCAGCGAGCACGGGCCCGCAGGAGGGCCCAGTAGGTCGCGCTCAGGAACCCGGTGACCCAGACGATGGCGGGGACCGCGTAGATCCCCAGGGCGATCAGCTGTACGGGAAGGGGGATGAAGAAGATCACGCCCCAGAAGAGGAACATGACGGTCAGGCCCTGGAGGATCTGACCGTTGAGCAGCTGGCCGGTGCCGGGGATGAAGAAGGCCAGGAGGGCCACCATCCAGGGCGGAAAGGTGGGCCAGGCCCTGTGGTAGGAGGGCCTCAGGGCGTAGACCAGGGCGGTCTCGAGGAAGGTCACGCCCAGGATCAGAAGCGGTATGGTCAGGATGCAGAGGAGATAAGCCATTCTCTCAGCTCCCCGGGAGCTCGATGCTGTTCAAGATGTACTTGATATCGACCTCGTAATAATGATAGATGAGCTGCGGCGCGTAGGTGGTCACCTGGTAGAAGTGCCCCCGGTGGGCCACCAAGGTGTCCATGATCAGGTACCTCAGCCGGGGGAAGCCCGGTGGCTCCGCCCACTGGAGCAGGCGGTAGCCGGGCAGGCCCGCGAAGGAGACCTCAAGGCGCCAGAAGTTGGAGGTATCGCTCTTCCAGAAGACGTAGTACAGGCCGCCGTCGCGCCTCTCTCGTCGGAGCTCCTCCAGGGCCTCCACGTATCTGGCGAGGTCCTCGAGGCCCTGGCCCCCGACGGCGGAGTCGATGCGCCGGACGACGATCTGCACGGGGCCCACGCGCGGCGAGATACGGCCCAGCACCTGTCCGGGCAGGCCCTCATCCAGCCTGTGGACGTACTGGGCCTCGCCCCACCCCTCTACGGTGTCGAGAACCTGAACCACCAGCCCATCCTCGAGGGTCAGCTGGCGCAGCTCACCCGTATGATAGATCAGCCCGATGAGATAATAGGCGGTGAGCAGACACAAGAGGCCCAGTGCCGCCAGCACCAGACTGCTCAGCTTCTCCCTTGACACTTACCCATCCCCTCTCAAGACACACGCGTGGCCCCTCTGTAGAGTTCACAAAGGGGCCATCCTTCGGCTCTACTGCTTCAACCTGGGGTCCAGGGCGTCGCGCAGCCCGTCGCCCAACATGTTGAAGGCCAGCACGGTCATGAAGATGGCCAGGCCGGGGAAGAAGGCGATCCACCAGGCCTTGCGGAAGTAGTTCTGGCCCTCGTACAGCATGTTCCCCCAGCTCGCCGTGGGAGGCTGCACCCCGAGGCCCAGGTAGCTGAGGGCCGACTCCACCAGGATGGCGTAGGCCACGCCCAGGGTGGCGGCCACGATGATGGGCGCCATGGCGTTGGGCAGGATGTGGCTGAAGATGATCCTGACGTCATCCGCCCCAAGCGCCCTGGCGGCCTCCGTGAAGTCCCGTTCCCGCAGCGAGAGGAACTCGCCGCGCACGAGACGGGCCGTGCCCGTCCAGCTGGTGAGGCCGATGACCAACATGATGTTGAAGATGCTGGTGCCGATGACGGCCACCACCGTGAGGATGAGGAACAGGACCGGGAAGGAGATGACGACGTCCACCGCCCGCATGATGATATTGTCCACCGCGCCCCCGTAATACCCGGCTATGGCCCCGAGCAGCGTCCCCACGGTGATGGAGATGCCCACCGACACGAAGCCCACGCTGAGGGATATCCGGGAGCCGTGGATGAGCCGGCTCAACACGTCCCTGCCGTAGAGGTCCGTACCCAGGACATGTTCGGCGCTGGGCGGCTCCAGCTTGTTCCGCAGGTTGATCTCGTTGGGGTCATAGGGTGCGAGCCAGGGCGCGAAGATGGCCACGACGTACAGGACGAGGAGGACGCTCAGTCCAAACATGGCCAGGCGGTTACGCTTAAAGCGCCGCCAGAAGATCTGGGTGAAGGTCTCCCGCCTCTGTTTTACCGAATGGTCAACTACCGTGGTGCTAGACATGTTCCGACCCCCTTAATCGTACCGCACCCTGGGATCTATCAGGGCGTAGGAGATATCGGCGAGGAAGTTACCCACGACCACGAGGAAGGCCGCCATCAGGTTGACGCCCATGACCACCGGGTAGTCCCGCCGAAAGATGGCCTTGTAGCTCAAGAGGCCCATGCCCGGCCAGGCGAAGACCTGCTCCGTGATCAGCGCCCCGCCGAGCAGGCCCGGCAGGCTGAGGCCCAGGATGGTCACCACGGGTATGAGGGCGTTCTTCAGGGCGTGGCGATAGATGACCACGCGCTCCGAGAGGCCCTTCGACCGGGCGGTCCTGATGTAATCCTGCCTGATGACCTCCAGCATGCTGGACCTCACGTAACGGGTGAGGCCGGCGGTCTGGCTGAGCCCCAGTACCATCACGGGCAGGATCAGGTGCTCGATCCTGTCGAGCAAGGTCGGCGGACCGAACAGGCTCATGCGGCCGTAAGAGGGCAGCCAGCCGAGGTAGACCGAGAACACCAGGATGCACAGCATACCGAACCAGAAGTTGGGTATGGCCACCCCGAGGAAGGCTCCGACAGTAGCCGTGTAGTCGAAGAGCGAGTACTGCCTCGTCGCGCTTATGACCCCGATGGGTATGGCGATGACCATGCTCACCAGCAGCGCCAGGACGGTGAGTTCCAACGTGGCGGGTATGCGCTCCACTATCTTCGTCAGCACCGGCCGGCCGTCGGTGAAGGAGCGGCCGAAGTCACCCTGCAGGATCCCGCTAAACCAGCGCCAGTACTGGATGTGCAGGGGCTTATCCAGCCCGAGCATCGTCCGCACCCGCTCCATCTCCGCCACCGACGCCTTGGGGTCGATCATGGTCAGGGCCGGGTCACCCGGTGCCAGGTGTATGATGAGGAAGGAGACGATGGTGATCCCTATGAGCAGAGGTATCGCCTGTATGAGGCGCCTGATGATGTACCGTTGCACGGCCAAGGCCCCCTTTCTGGAAGAACTGTGTAATACGTCGTCCATGCATGACGAATGTGACCCGGGCGCAGGTCACATTCGCTCTACAGGTCCCTTATGTTGCAGCCCGTACACACTGTGCGGGGGCCGGGACCGCCCGGCCCCCGCGTGTGCTTGCGTTCCTAGTTGGCTATCTGCAGGTTCTCCGGCACGTACCACAGTTCCACGTTCCAGGCTAGGCCGGCGGGAGTACCGGCGATGGGGCCCTGGAACCGCTTATGCAGACCCACGGTGGCGGTCGGGAAGTACAGGAACAGGTACGGCTGGTCCTCGGCCAGGATAGCCTGGGCCTCCTGATAGAGGGCCTTGCGCTTCTCCTGATCGAGGATCACGCGACCCTGCTCGTAGATCTCGTCGATCCTCGGGTTCGAGTAGGAGACGAAGTTGAAGGGACCGCCCTCGGTGTGCCAGATCTCGTAGGCGTCCGGGTCGCTCGACAGACGCCAGCCGACTATGACGACGTCGAAGTTCTTGGCCAGCAGGACGTCCTGGACGAAGGTGGCCCACTCGACCAGCTTGACCTCGACCTCGATGCCCACGTCGGCCAGCTGCTGCTGGATGATGACCGCGGACTGCTCACGCAGCTTGTTGCCCTGGTTGGTCTGGAGCAGGAAGCTGAACTTCTTGCCGTCCTTATCGACGAAGCCGTCGCCGTCGGTGTCCGTCCAACCGGCCTGAGCCAGGAGCTCACGCGCCTTGTCCGGGTTGAACTCGAACTTGGGCACGTCGGGGTTGAAATCCCAGAGCACCGGCGAGCCGTGGCTGTGGGCGACGGTGCCGTGGCCCATGAGGACCTCGTCCACGATGGCCTGGCGGTCGATGGCATGGGCGATGGCCTGACGCACCAGCTTATCCTGGAAGAGCGGGTTGGTCAGGTTATAACCCATGTAGGTGTAGGACAGGGTCGGATACTCGAAGACGTTGAGGTGCTCCATCTCCTTGAACCGGTCGAAGTCCTCGGGCTTGATGGAGCCGAGGTCGATCTCGCCGGTCTCAAGGGCCATGGTGATGGTGTTCTGATCCGGGATGATCTTGTAGATGATCCTGTCCAGATAGGGCCCCTCTTCGAAGTAGTTGTCGTTCCGCTCCACGGTGATGTGGTCGTCACGGATCCACTCTACGAACTTGAAGCGACCGGTACCCACGGGCTCATCGGTGTGGAAGGGTTGCTCCTTGTCGCCGGCGGTCTCCAGCGTCAGGATGTGGCTCGGGATGATGCCCATGGCGATGTTGTTCTTGAAGGGAGCGTTGGGCTCATCGAGGTAGAACTTGATCTCATAGTCGTTCACGACCTCGATGGCGCCCTTGGCCCGCCACTCCTCGAAGAGCGCCACGGCCTGCTCCATGTACTCCTCTTGCGTTATCTCCTCGTTCTCAAGCTTCGTCGCCAGCTCGGCCCTGGCATCCAGGTACTCGCCGGCGCCCCTCAGAGGACGGTAGTTCTCGGCGCGGACGCCCTTGTAAGCCGGGTGCATGATGGCCAAGAAGGTGAACTCCACGTCCTTGGCGGTGAACTTCTCGCCGTCATGCCAATAGACGTCGTCGCGCAGCTTGAAGGTCCACTCGAGGCCGTCCTCGGTAAAGCTGAAGTCAGTAGCGAGGACGGGGACCAGCTCCAGCTTGTCGTTGAGCTGGAAGAGCCCGTTGAACAGCAGGTCGGAGATATCGCCGGAGGCCGTGTCCTCAACCAGGATGGGGTTGAAGAAGCTGGCATCTCCGATGCTGGCCCAGATCAGCTGTCCCCCCAAGGGCGGGCCGGTCTCCTCCTCGGCCTGCTCCTCCTGCTGCTGCTCCTCCTGGCCGGTGTCGGCCGGGGTTTCCTCCTCGGCGGGCTCGGAGGGCGCGCATCCGGCGGCGAGCACCAGGCCCACGGTCAGGAGAAGGATCAGGAGTAAATACACTGACTTTCTCACCACAGTTTAACCCCCTCTTTTTCAATAGGTATCTCTCTCACCACTGAAACCCAGTTGACGATCTCGCGCTTGTCAGAACGGCCGGCGTCACCTCCCTCAGGAGTCTAGCGCTTTATTGAATACTCAAATTATTACCCCAGCTGTATTCGCTACAATGACCGCAAAGTCCTCTCGATTCGCCGTACAAGCTTTACCCAGCTCTGACGTGACAGGCCGCGTAGTGCCCGCCGCCCACGTCCACGAAGGGCGGTTCCTCCTCGCGGCACCGCTTCTCGGCGTAACGACACCTGGTGTGGAAGCGGCAGCCGCTGGGCGGGTTAACGGGGCTCGGGACGTCCCCCTCCAGGATGATCCGCTCCTTCTTGATCTCCGGGTTGGGCACTGGTATCGCTGAGAGGAGCGCCTCGGTGTAGGGATGAACGGGATGCTGGAAGAGCTCCTCCTCGTCGGCCAGTTCCACCAACTTGCCCAGGTACATCACGCCGATACGGTCGCTGATGTGCTTGACCACGCTCAGGTCGTGGGCGATGAACAGGTAGGTGAGGTCGAACTCCGACTGCAGGTCCTCTAGCAGGTTAATGACCTGGGACTGAATTGAGACGTCAAGAGCCGAGACGGGCTCATCGCATACTATAAGCTTCGGGTTCAGGGCCAGGGCGCGGGCCACGCCGATCCTCTGACGCTGGCCGCCGCTGAACTCGTGAGGGTACCGTCGCACGTGTTCGGGGCTCAGCCCCACCACCTCGAGGAGCTCCTGTACCCTCTCCGTCTTGGCCTTACCCCTGGCCACGTTGTGGATCTCCAGAGGCTCCCCAATAATATCGCCCACGGGCATGCGCGGGTTCAGGGAGGCGTAGGGGTCCTGGAAGATGATCTGCATCTCGCGGCGCAGCTTCCTCATCTGCTCCCTGTTCAGCTCGAAGACGTTCTTGCCCTCGAAGACAACCTCCCCTGCCGTGGGCTCCAGGAGCCGCAGGAGGACGCGCCCGGTGGTCGTTTTGCCGCAGCCGGACTCGCCCACCAGGCCGAGCGTCTCGCCCTTCCTGATGGTGAAGCTCACGCCGTCCACGGCTTTGACGTGGCCCACCACGCGGGACAGGATGCCGCCGGTTACTGGGAAGTACTTCTTCAGATTCTTGACCTCGACCAAGTTGCCGTTAGTGGTCATGACGCCACCCCCTTCACGTCGTCCTGTCGCATCCAGCAGCTGACGTAGCGCCCCACGTCCACCTGGATCAGCTCAGGCTCCTGAGCCCGGCAGATGTCCTCCACATAGGGGCAGCGCGGGTGGAACCGGCAGCCGCTGGGCATGTTCAGGGGGTTCGGCACCGTGCCCTCGATAACGTGCAGACGTTCCTTCTTGGCATCGATGCGGGGGATGGAGTTCAGCAGGCCCTCGGTATATGGGTGCAAGGGCTGGCGGAAGAGCGATACCACGTCCGCCTCCTCCACGATCTTGCCCGAGTACATCACCACGACCCGCTCGGCCATCTCGGCGATGACCCCAAGGTCGTGGGTGATCAGCATGATGGAGGTGTTCAGCTCCTCCTTGAGCCCCTTCATGAGCTCGAGGATCTGGGCCTGAATGGTCACATCCAGGGCGGTCGTGGGCTCGTCGGCGATGAGCAGCTTGGGGTTACAGGAGAGGGCCATGGCTATCATCACCCTCTGCCTCATGCCGCCCGACATCTGATGGGGGTACTCCCGGATCCTTCTCTCGGGCAGGGGTATGCCCACCAGGCGCAGCATCTCCACGGCCTTCTCCAGCGCGGCCTTCCTGTCCAGCCCCTGGTGCAGCTCGATGGCCTCGCTGATCTGGCTCCCCACGGTGTACACCGGGTTCAGGCTGGTCATGGGCTCCTGAAAGATCATGGAGATGTCGTTGCCCCGGATCTTCCGCATGGCGGCCTCGCTCTTCTTCAGCAGGTCCTCCCCCTCGAAGAGGATCTGCCCCTCCACGATCTTGCCCGGCGGATCGGGGATGAGCCTCATAATGGACAGGGACGTGACGCTCTTGCCGCAACCGCTCTCGCCCACGACCCCCAGGGTCTCGCCCTTGTTGATGTGAAAGGAGATTCCGTCGATGGCGCGGACCACGCCGTCTTCGGTGTGGAAGTAGGTCTTGAGGTCAATGATATCGACGAGCTTTTCGGCCAAACAACATCACCCTTTAACCTTTTAATCCGACAGTCGATGCCACTCTGCTATATTCCAAAACAGCGGCGCCGGGCTCAGATCCACCGGCCCCACCAGCCAGCTCGGGGCCACCACCACGCGCGCCGGCTGGTAGAGGAAGAGGTAAGGCTCCTGCTCGGCCAAGATCCGGTGGAACTCCCGGTATATCCCTCGGCGCTGCTCGAGGTCCAGGGTCTCGAGGCCCTCCTCCAGGAGGGAATTGGCCCGTGGGTCGTAATAACCCATGAAGTTGTAGGGGCCGAGCATGCTGTGCCAGATCTGGGAGGGGTCGGGATCCAGGCCCAGGGTCCATCCCCCCAGGACAGCCTGGAAGTCCCGCCCGGCCAGCCGCCCCTTGAACTCCTCCCACGGCACCGGCGTGACCCGCACCTCCAGGCCGGCGGCCTCGAGCTCCCGCGCCACCGCCGCCGCGGTCCTCACCAGGAGGTCCCGTCCCGCCTCCACCACTATCTCCAGCGGCGGAACCTCGAGGCGTGAGAGCCTCTCCCGGGCCTCCTCCCGGTCGAAGGCCGGCGCATCCTCTGGCTCGAAGGGGTAATCCCACCTGCCCACCACGGAGTGCGACCGCACGGGCACCCCTGCGCCCCCGAGAAGGTCCCGGATGAGCCCGCGGCGGTCTACCGCCAGGGACAGGGCCTCGCGAAACTCCTCTTCATCGAAGGGCGCTGCGGTCAGGTTGAGGGCCAGGAAGACGTACTGCAACTCGGGCTTCAGGTACACGCGGGTGCCCTCCGGCGCCCGCACCCCCTGCCCGGCCGGGAAGAGGGCCAAGTCAACCGCGCCCTCTGAGAGCGCCTCTGCCAGGGCCCCTTCGTCGGCATAGGCCAAGGCCCGGATCTCGTCGAGATACGGGCGGCCGAGGAAGTAACCCTCATCGGCCGTCAAGGTCAGCGGATCCCATCCGGTGATCCTGAAGGGCCCGCTGCCCACCCACTCCGCTCCATCCCGCCTGAGGACCGGCACGGTCAGGGCCTCGACGAGGAGCCTCGGGTCGGGCTCGGTCAACCTGAAGAGGACCCGCCGCTCCCCTTCGGCGACCACGGGGAACCTCTCCCGCAGCCTCTCCCACTCGGCCGCCACCGACTCGGCGTAGGCCTCCTCGCTCATCTGGCCAGCGGCGAGGGCGGCTCGGAACACGCGGAGGCGGTCGAGGTATCGTCCCACGCCCTCGAGCGACCGCAGCCGGTCGGCGAGCCCCCTGTCCACGCCGCTCGGGCTCAACAGGAGCTCCAACGTGTATATCACGTCTTCCGCCGTCACCGGCCTCCCGTCCTGCCAGGTCACGCCCTCCCTCAGGACGGCGGTCCACGTCCCGCCGTCCGGGGAGACCAGCACCTGGGCGATCAGGCCCGGCACGGGCTCGAGGCTCGCGTTCACCCCCACCAAGGGGACGAAGGCGGCACGGGCCACCAGGCCGTCGACGTCATCGGACGGGGCCAGCAGGTCCCAGACGTCCACCGGGGCGTCCCCCACCAGCCCCACGCGAAGGGTGCCGCCGTAAGGGCTCGGCGGGGCGACGGCCCCGTCTCCGTCGACGGGCTCTGTCCCTTGGTTGCATCCAGCTAACAACCAAAAGAACAAAAGGGAAATTACTATGAGGGCGGCCCTCGCTGTCAGGATACGGCGCATGTAGTGAAGTTCCTCATCTCTCACTTCTTGAGTGCGATACTTGCGCTGACTAATGGGCCCTTTCGAACGGTTACAACAGGTGAGAACTTATTCTCCCTCAGCTTGTAAGATTCCTGCCTGTTGAAGAGGTGAAATTTATAACCAAAACGCGGCAGCTTACGCCCGAGCTGACAGTCGGCGGAGCTCTTCCTCGTCTATGATCTTGACCCCGAGCTCCCTGGCCCGGTCGAGCTTGGAGCCCGGGTTCTCCCCCACCACCAGGTAGTCGGTCTTGGAGCTCACCGACGACGTGACCCTGCCGCCGCGAGACTCGATGAACTCGACGACCTCCTTACGGGTGAAGTCCCGCAGGGTGCCGGTGATCACGAAGGAGAGCCCGGAGAGCTCGCCGCCGCGGTCGGGCTCGCCGGCGCTCATCCTGACCCCGGCCTCCTTCAACCGCCGCAGCAGGCGGCGGTTCGCCTCCTGACGGAAGAACCTGTAGACGCTCTCCGCGGTCATGGGCCCGATCTCGGGCACCCTCTCCAGCTCCTCCCTGCTCGCGGCGGCCAGGGCGTCCATGTCCCCGAAGGACTCGGCCAGCAGGCGCGCGGCCCTCTCGCCCACGTGACGGATGCCCAGGCCGAAGAGCAGTCGGTAGAGGGGGTTAGCTCGGCTTCGGTCTATGGCCGCGACCAGGTTGGCCGCCGACTTCTCCCCGAAGCGCTCGAGCTTGACCAGATCCTCCACGGTCAGGGAGTACAGGTCGGCGGGGTCCCTGACCATGCCGGCCGCCAGCAGGGCAGAGACCGTCTGCGGCCCAAGCCCCTCTATGTCCATGGCGTCCCGCGAGGCGAAGTGTATCAGGCTCTCTCGCAGGCGGGCGGGACAGGCGGCTCCGGTACAGCGGTAGGCGGCCTCGCCCGGCAGCCTCACCGCCTCCGACCCGCACTCGGGGCACCTGTCGGGCATCTCGAAGGGCCGCTCCTCCCCGGTGCGCCGCTCCTTCAGCACCCGCACTACCTCCGGGATCACCTCGCCTGCCTTACGGACCACGACGTGGTCGCCCACGCGGACGTCCTTCTCCCTGATGATATCGATGTTGTGCAGGGTGGCGCGCCCGACCACCGAGCCGGCGATGCGGACCGGCTCCAGCACGGCGGTGGGCGTGAGCACCCCCGTCCTCCCCACCTGGACCACGATATCCCGCACCCGGGTCACCTGTTCCTCGGCGGGGAACTTGTAGGCGACGGCCCACCGCGGCGCCCGCGAGGTCGCCCCCAGGGCGTCCCGGGCCTCGAGGTCGTCCACCTTGATCACCATGCCGTCCACCTCGTAGTCCAGCTGCCCGGCCCTCTCCGCCCAGGCCGCGCAGCGCTCGTAGGCCTCCTCGATGGACGGGACCGTGAACGTGTGGGGGTTTACCTTGAAGCCGAGCTCGCGCAGCCAAGCCAGCGCCTCGCTGTGGGTCCGGAGGGTGAGGCCCTCGACCTGTCTCACCTCGTAGACGAAACAGTCGAGGGGCCGCCGCGCCGTTACGGCCGGGTCCAGCTGGCGCAGCGACCCGGCGGCGGCGTTGCGGGGGTTGGCGAAGAGGGGCAGGCCCTCCCGCTCCCTGGCCTCGTTGAGCCTCCGGAAGGCCTTCACCGGCATGTACACCTCGCCGCGGACCTCGAGGTAGGGAGGTACGTCGCCCCTGAGCCGGAGGGGGATGCTGCGCACCGTTTGCACGTTCTGCGTCACGTCCTCGCCCACCAGGCCGTCGCCGCGGGTCAGCCCCCTCTCCAGCACGCCGTCCCGGTAGCGCAGGGCCACCGACAGGCCGTCTATCTTCAGCTCCACCACGTAGGCCACGGGGCGGCCCAAGGCCCGCCTGACCCGGCGGTCGAATTCCAACAGGTCGCCGCGCGAGAAGGCGTTCTGCAGGCTCAGCATGGGGCTCACGTGCTGTACCTGGACGAACTTCTCGAGCGGCCGGCCCCCGACCCGCCGGGTGGGTGAATCCTCAGAGGCCAGGTGCGGGTACTGCTCCTCCAGCTCCAGGAGCCTCTGAAAGAGCCTGTCGTATTCAGCATCGGTGATAACTGGGTCATCCAGCACGTAGTAGCGGTAGTCGTGCTCCCTTATCTCGCGGGCGAGCTCCTCCATCTCCCGCCGGATGGCGTCCTCCTTCATCTCCTCACCTCTCATGTCACACCTTCCGCAAGTTGGCGTATCCCAGGATGAACCTCTTTATGCCCAGGTCGGGAAAGGCGATGTCCACCTCGCGGTCCTCGCCCTCCCCGCGACTTGAGACGATGGTGCCGACCCCGAAGCGGGGATGCTCCACCCTGTCGCCGACGGCCAGGTCCTCGGCCGCGGGCCCGGCCTCATCCTTGAGCTCCGCCGGGATCTCGTCCAGGAACCGCGAGGGCGTGGTGAAGGTGGTGCTGCCGAAGACCATCCGCCGGCGCGCCCAGGTGAGGTACAGCCGGTCCTTGGCCCGGGTCATGCCCACGTAACACAGCCTCCGCTCCTCCTCGAGCTGAGCGTCATCCTCCCGCGACCGCTGGTGCGGCAACAGCCCCTCCTCCATCCCCACCAGGAACACCACCGGGAACTCCAGCCCCTTGGCGCTGTGGAGGGTCATGAGGCTCACCGCCTCGGCCGCGGGGTCGTGACGGTCGACGTCGGTCATCAGGGCCAGCTCGGCCAGGAAGCCCTCGAGGTCCCTGACGTCCCGCCGCCTCTCCAGCTCGCTGGCCACGGAGACCAGCTCGCCGAGGTTCTCGAGGCGGGAGGAGGCCTCCAGGGTGTCCTCGGCCCTCAGGGCGGCGGCGTAGCCGCTGGCCTCCAGGACCTCGCCGATGAGCCGCGAGGGGGGGAGCTCCAGCGCCCTCCGGGCCAGCTCGGCCAGCAATTCGCCGAACTCGCGGGCCCGCTGGGCCAGGTGCGCGGCCAGGCCGGGAATGGAGGCGGCGCCCTGCAGGGCGTCCAACAGCGAGAGCGCGCGGGCCCGCGCGTACTCCTCCACCCGGGCCAGCGTGACCTCGCCCAGCCCGCGCCGCGGATAGGAGGCCGCCCGCCTCAGGCTGATGGCGTCGTAGGGGTTGGCGATGACGCGGAGGTAGGCCAGGACGTCCTTGACCTCCCGCCGCTCGTAGAACCTGAGGCCGCCTACGATGACGTAGGGGATCTGGCGGCGCATCAGGACCTCCTCCAGGCTGCGGGACTGGGCGTGGGTGCGGTAGAAGACGGCGAAATCACGGAGACGCCTGCCCTCCTGCAGGAGACCCTTCTCGATTTCTGCGGCCACGAACCCGGCCTCCTGGGCCTCGTCGGCGGCCTCGTGTACCACCACCTTCTCCCCCGGGCCGCGGCTGGCCACCAGCCGGCGGGGCCGGCGGTGCCGGTTGTTGGCGATGACGTGGGCCGCGGCGTCCAGGATGTACTGGGTGGAGCGGTAGTTCTCCTCGAGCTTGATCACCCTGGCCTGCGGGTAGTCGCGCTCAAAATCCAATATGTTCCTAATATCCGCCCCTCGGAAGCCGTAGATAGACTGGTCGGCATCGCCGACGCAGAAGACGTTCCCGCGCCGCCCGGCCAGCAGCCGGACGAGCTCGTACTGCGCCCGGTTGGTGTCCTGATATTCGTCGACCAGGATATGCCGGAACTTGGCGACGTAGTAGTCCCTGACCTCCTGGTGCTCCCGCAGGAGCCGCACGCAGTTCAACAGGAGGTCGCCGAAGTCCATGACGTTGTTCTCGCGCAGCCGCTCCTGGTAGAGGGCGTAGACCGCGGCCAGACGCCTCTCGTAGGGGCCCGCGGCCTCGGCCGCGAACTCCTCCGGGCCCTTGAGCTCGTTCTTCGCCCGGTCGATGGCGGCGGCCACCCGGGCCGGCGGGAGGCGCCTCTCGTCGAGCCCCAGGCTGTCAAGACAGGCCCGCACGAGGGCCCTGGAGTCGACGTCGTCGAAGACGGCGAACCCGCCGTCGTACCCCAATCTATCAGCGTGACGGCGGAGGATGCGTAGACAGGCGGAGTGGAAGGTGCTCACCCACATGGCGTCCACCAGAGACCCCGTCAGGAGCTGTACTCTCTCCCTCATCTCGGCGGCGGCCTTGTTGGTGAAGGTTATGGCCAGTATGGACCCGGGGTCCGTCCCCCTCTCCAGGAGGTAGGCTATCCTGTAGGCCAGGACGCGGGTCTTGCCGCTGCCGGCGCCGGCCAGGACCAACACCGGGCCTTCATCACAGGTCACTGCCGCGTATTGAGCCTCGTTCAACTGTCCCTCGAGTTCCTTGATCATCTCGTCCCTCCACGGAAGGCAATTGTATGAGAAAGACGCTGCCCTGGCCCGGCTCGCTCTCCACCTCGATGGTACCGCCGTGGTTCCGAATTATCTGCAGCGAGACGGGAAGCCCCAAGCCGGTGCCCTCGTCCTTGGTGGTGAAGAAGGGGTCGAAAATGCGGGGCAGGTCCTCGGGGTCGATCCCCCTCCCGTCGTCCTTCACCGCGATGACCGTCCTGTTCCCCCTCCGGCTCAAGGACACCTCGATATTCCCGGCCTCGGAGCAGGCGTCCACGGCGTTGCCGAGGACGTTGAGCAGCACCTGCCGGAGCTGGGCCGGGTCGGCCAGGACCAGGCTGTTACCGTCAAAGCCCCTCTTGCTGACCCGTATGCCCTTCGACCTCAGGGGCTTGTCCAGCAGCCGGAGGACCTCGGCGAGCAGCGCGGCGAGATCGCAGTCGCGGAGCTTGGGCCGCGGGGGCCGGGCGGTGAGCAACATGTCCTGGATGATGGTCTCGATCCTGTCGATCTCCCTCAGAACCAGGTCCAGGTGCTCTAGCCGGGGCCGGCGTCCCGACCTCGCGTACCGCTGGTAGAGCTGCACGAAGCCCTTTATGGCCGCCAGCGGGTTCCTGATCTCGTGGGCCGCCCCCGCGGCCATCCGGCCCACCACCGCCAGGCGCTCGGCCCGGGCCATCTCCTCCTCCATCCGCTTGCGGTCGGTGATGTCCTGGAAGATGCTGATGGCCCCCGTCACCCGCCCCTCCTCGTCCACCAGGCTCGAGGTGTGAACGTCAAGCCACAGCTTGCCCACCCTGACCTGGCGGCCCGTCTCCCTGGCCGGTCGCTCCAGGACGTCTCCGAGCATGAGGGGGTCCCCGAGCGGCTCGAAGAGCCGCCTCAGGTTCACCCTCTGGCCAGGCTGGGGAAAGCTGACGACCCCTCGTAGTATGGAGGCCGCGGCCTTGCTGTAGAACTCCAGGGCGCCCTGGCGGTCCACCACCACGATCCCCACGCCCACGTCCCGGAAGACCGTATCGGTGAGCCGGCGCATGGCCTTGATCTCGTCGAGCTGCCTCTTCGTCTCAGTATACAGCATGGCGTTGCGCACGGCCAGGGAGGCCTGATGGGCTATCACCTGAAGGATGTTGATCTCCGTGGCGTCGAAGGGCCGCTCGCGGCCCCTGTGAACGCAGATGACCCCCACCACCGACGTCGGCGTGACCAGGGGCATGGCCAGGGACACCGACCCCGGCCCGGCCAGGCACCGGCCGCAAGAGGCGTGGGGGAAAGGCAGCACCCCCTCCAGCTCGGCCGTGGCCGCCGGGGCCCCGCTGGCCAGCACCTGACGGCAGAGCTGAAAGCCCGGGGCCCTCTGAGCGAAGCTTCCGCCCTCCGCCGCGCGCCCCTGTACGGACCGCACCGTCAGCTCACCGGGCCCGTCCCTCAGGGCCACGGCGCAGGTGGAATGGGTGAGGTCCGAGGCGGTCTTCGTCACCCGGTCGAGGACCTCCTGCAGGCTCAGGCTGGAGTTTATGATCCGGCCGAGCTCATACAGGGCCAGGATGGCGGCGGCCTTCTTCCCGACCTCCCCGGGCGAGTCCAGGACCCCCATGTCCCAGCGGAGGTCGTGGTCTCTGAGCCAGCGGGTCATGTAGGTCCGCAGGTTCTCCAGTGTATCCGACGGGCCGTCCACGCGCCCCCGCCGGCGCGCCGAGGGCACCCTGCCCTCCTCTACTACCGCGGCCAGGGCCTCCACCACCCGGCGGTCGAACTGGGTGCCGGCCGAGCGCCGGATTATCTCCAGGGCCCTAGCGGGATCCTGCCTGGGCCTGTAGGGCCTGTCGCGCACCAGGGAGTCGAAGGCCTCGGCCACGTGAAGGATGCGCGCCTCCAGCGATATCTCCGCCCCCCGGAGCCCGTCGGGGTACCCGAGGCCGTCCACCTGTTCGTGGTGGTGCCGGACGATGTCCGCCACCCGGCTCAGGACGCCCACCCGGCCGATGAGCTCACTGCCCTGTTCCGGGTGTCGTCTTACCAGCCGGACTTCCTCGGCCGTGAGGCGCCCGGGCCGCTCGAGGCTCAGGCCATCCCTCTGGCCGATGTCGTGCAGGAGGGCCGCGTAGCGCAGCTCGCGCAGCGCAGCTTCGTCCAGGCCGAGCTCGGAGCCTATGGCCGAGGACAGGGCCACCAGGTTCTCGGCGTGGGCCCGCTGGGGCTCGTCCATGGACACAAAGGCCTCCAGGACCCCGTCGACCGCCCGGGACCGGGAGTAGCGGGTGGCTCTATGTACGGCGTAGGAGTGCCCGAGGGCCAGCAGGGGGAAGGGCAGCAGGGCCACGGGGCCGTAGACCTCATGCGCCCAGCAGATAAACAGGCCGAGTAGCACGGCGCCTATGAGCCGCCCTACGTCGGCCGACAGGTGCGCGGCCAGGAGCTTCAGGAGGGAGGTGCCCTTGTACAGGCTCATGCCGGCCTGCAGGAACAGGGCGTTGAAGAAGAAGAAGGCGGCGGCTGTGAGCGGGAAGCCGAGGAAGACGTCCGATGAGGCCGCCCGGCCGACGAGATGGGCTAGGTAGAGCGCGGCCACCAGCTGGCCGGCGTTGAAGGCCAGCGGCCACGGCCTCGCCCGCCGTAGGCTGCCCTCGGCCAGGACGCCCAGGGCGTCGGCCCACATGGCCACGCCGGGGCCGAAGATCCACAGAACCGCTAGGATCAGCGGCGGGCTGCCCGGGAGGAGCGCCCTGAAGCGTTCGAAGAGGGCGATGGCCGCCGCCGTGCCCCAGAGCAGCCACAAGTCCGGGCCCTCAAGCTCAGGCCTCACCAGCGCTAAGAGAACCGCCCCGGTGATGATGAAGAGGAGGAAATAGGCCTTGAGCCTGAGCGGATAATGCATCACGGGCCCCTCCGTTCAGGATTTGAAGACTCCGCCCTCTGCTCCCGCCGGAGCTGGCCGGGCCAGGACCTGTCGCACCAGGTTGGCCATCAACCAGAGGACCATCGCCCGGTAGCCTTGATGGCCCGCCACCATATCCAAAAACTGGCCGATTATCTCCTTCTTGCTCACCAGGTGCCGGTGAAAGAAGCCCGGCATTCTGTAAAAGAGCAGGGACGTATAACGCGCGATACGGAGCTCGCGGCCGATCTCGTGGTCGACCCGTTCGGCGTAGCGCTCCAGGGGCTCCCCTCCGAGGGCCGCGGCGACGGCCTCGCCCGCCAGCTTCCCGCTGAGCATGGCCCAGTGGATCCCCTCCCCGAAGAAGGGATCGGCAAGGCCCGCCGCGTCGCCCGCCACGAGGACCCGACCCCGGCAAAGGGGACCCCTGCGGCGGCCGCCACGGGGCACCAGGTAGCCCCGGACAGCGACCGATGCGGGGTCTAATCCGGGCAGATAGGCGGCGACGAACCGTCGGAAGGCGCTCCGGAGGGCGCTGCCGGATAGGGCCCCGAAGGTACCTATGCCCACCGACAGCCCGTCCCCGCGGGGGAAGATCCAGCCGTAACCGGACCGGACGGCCCCATAGTCGATGAGCAGGGCCCCGTCAAGCCTAGCCCGGACCCCGAGGTCGTCCGGCACGTCGGCCTCCAAAGTCAGCGCCAGGTCGGGTGGCCCACCGATCCCGGCGAGCCTAGCGGTGCGGCCCCTCACCCCGTCGGCGGCCACCACGAACCGCGCCCGGAATTCCTCGCCGCCAGCGATCACGCGCACCAGATGGGCCTCCGTCCGGACCGCCGTGACCTCGGCGGCGTCCCGGAACCTGACCCCGACCCGCTGGGCCCGTTCGACCAGATACTGGTCGAACTCGGCGCGGTCGACTATGTAAGCGTAGGGCTCCTCCCTGTCGTAGCGCACTGGGAGATCGCCACCGTAGGCGAAGATGACACCCCGCACGGCGTTCTTGGAGAAGGCGGCGTAGAACTCCTCGTCCAGGAGCGAGAACGCCCGGGCCGCGACGGCGCCGCCGCAGATCTTCCGCCTGGGAAAGGGCTGTGCGTCCAGGAGGAGGACGTCGAGCCCCCTCCGGGCCATGGTCAGGGCGGCGGTGGACCCGGCCGGGCCCGCTCCGACGACGATGGCGTCGGACATACCAGCATCTTCCTCCCGTCGTCGCTTCGTTATGTATTCTGGCCCCGCAGGCGCAAATCCTTTACCGTTAAATGGTAGTTTACCGGCCCAGGAGGCCCCGCCTGGCGATATCGGTACGGTAGTGCATGCCGGGAAAGCTGATACGGGCCACGGCCCGGTAGGCCAGCTCCACGGCCCGGGCCAGGTCCGGGCCCCTGGCGGTCACCCCGAGCACCCTGCCGCCGTCGGTCAGGAAGGCCCCCCCCTGCCTCCGCGTGCCGGCGTGGAAGATCTCGACCCCCTCCATGGTTGAGGCGCTGTCCAGGCCCTCGATGGGCATTCCCGTCCGGTAGGGCCCGGGATAGCCGCCTGACGCCAGGACTACGCACACGCAGCTCTCGGGCCGCCAGTCGAGGCGCGCCCCCCTGAGCTCGCCCCTAACCGCGGCCATGAGGACCTCGACCAGGTCCGTCTCCAGGAGGGGCAGGATGGCCTGGGCCTCGGGGTCGCCGAACCTGACGTTGAACTCCAGCACCCGCGGCCCCGCTGCGGTGAGCATGAGGCCGGCGTAGAGCACCCCGCGATAGGGGATCCCTCTCTCGGCCATGGCCCTCACGACCCGGTCCAGGATCTCCTCCCTGACCACGTCGGCCACGGCGGGCCCGTAGGCCGGGACCGGGGCGTAGGCCCCCATGCCGCCGGTATTGGGCCCCTCGTCCCCGTCGAAGGCCCGCTTGTGGTCCTGAGAGGCGATGAGGGGGATCACCTCCCGGCCGTCGGTGAAGGCCAACACCGAGACCTCCTCGCCCTCCAGGTACTCCTCGATAACCACCCTCTCGCCCGCGTCCCCGAACTTGCGCTCCACCATGACCTCCCGCAGGAACCTGGCGGCGTCATCCTCCGTAAAGCACACGCTCACCCCTTTGCCCGCGGCCAGGCCGTCCGCCTTCACCACCAGCGGCGGGCCCACCTGGCGGACGTAGCGCAGGGCGGCCTCGGGGTCGGTGAAGGTCCGCGCCCGCGCCGTGGGGACCCCGGCGGC
>DFND01000018.1:0-123 GCA_002375895.1 Firmicutes bacterium UBA3576 | reverse complement strand
CTCCCGGCCGTCGGTGAAGGCCAGCACCGAGACCTCCTCGCCCTCGAGGTACTCCTCGATCACCACCCTGTCGCCCGCGTCCCCGAACTTCCGCTCCACCATAACCTCCCGGATGGCCCTGGC
>DFND01000095.1 GCA_002375895.1 Firmicutes bacterium UBA3576 | reverse complement strand
AACCGGAGCGCTTCGACGTGCTGGTCACCGCCAACCTGTTCGGGGACATCCTCAGCGACCTCGGCGGGGCCCTCGCCGGCTCCCTGGGGCTCCTGCCCTCCGCCGCCCTGGGCGGGGAGACGCCTATCTTCGAGCCGGTACACGGCTCGGCCCCCGCGATAGCCGGCACGGGCCAAGCCAACCCCCTGGGGGCCATCCTGTCCGCGGCCATGCTCCTCCGCTACGGGCTAGGCATGGTCCGTCAAGCCGAGGTCGTGGAGGGGGCAGTGGCCAGGGTCCTAGAGGCGGGAGACGTGACGCCGGACCTGAAGCCCGGGTCACGCCTCACGACCTCTGATGTCGGAGATTTGGTAGTAAAGGAGATAAGAGGAGGGGAAGAGACGTGATCGTCTACCTGAATGGAGAATATGTGCCGAAGGAGCACGCGGTGGTGTCGGTCTTCGACCACGGCTACCTCTACGGCGACGGCGTCTTCGAGGGCCTTCGCGCCTACAGCGGTCGGGTCTTCAAGCTCGCCGAGCACATCCGGAGGCTCTACGAGTCGGCCAAGACCATCATGCTGGAGATCCCCCTGACCCCGGCGGAGATGGAGGCGGTGACCCTGGAGACCTGCCGCAGGAACGGCATCTCCGATGGGTATATCCGGATCGTGGTCTCCCGGGGCAAGGGGGACCTGGGGCTTGACCCCCGCAAGTGTGGGAGGCCCACGGTGGTGGTCATCGCCCACAAGATCCAGCTCTATCCCGCCGAGCTCTACGAGAAGGGCCTTGAGGTGGTGAGCGTGGCCACGCGCCGCAGCGGGCCGGAGGTGGTGAACCCGCGGGTGAAGTCGCTCAACTACCTCAACAACATCCTGGCCAAGATAGAGGCCAACCACCTGGGATACGCCGAGGTCCTGATGCTCGACGACAGGGGCTTCGTCGTGGAGGGGACGGGAGACAACGTCTTCTGCGTGCGAGACGGCGGCCTCCTAACCCCGCCCACCAGCGCCGGCATCCTGGCCGGCATCACCCGCCAGACCATCATCGACCTGGCCCGAGAGGCGGGCATGGACGTCGCCGAGACGCTGCTCACCCGCCACGATGTCTATAACTCCGACGAGTGCTTCCTCACGGGCACGGCGGCCGAGGTGATCCCCGTCGTCAAGGTGGACGGCCGGACCATCGGGGACGGGAAACCCGGCCCCGTTACCCGGCGGCTTATCGAGGCCTTCCGGGCCTACGCCAACGCGACAGGCACCGAGATCTACCCCGAGGCCGCGGCCAGCGTGGACTGAAGGGCGCTGTGGCCCGGAGAGGAGAGCTCCCTCGCCCAACCTGCGGGTTGGGCCTTGTTTTTGCCGTGAGCCCCCTTGACAGGAGCAGCCGGTAGTGTATAATGACCCTAGGTATACTGTGTATGCTATATATACACAGTGAGCTTGCTGGTCGGCCCACCGGGAGCCGGGAGGCCATCACGCTGGAGGGGTGATCCCATGACCATGTTCCTGCCGCTGTCGAGCCGGGATCCCCGGCCCCTGTACCAGCAGATCAGCGATCAGGTCCGCGAGCAGATCCTGAGCGGGGAGCTCCAACCCGGCGAGAGGCTGCCGTCCATCAGGGAGCTGGCCGAGCAGCTCACCACCAGCGTGATCACCGTGCGGCGGGCCTACGCCGACCTGGAGGCGGAGGGATACAACTACACGCGGGCCGGGCAGGGGACCTTCGTGTCTCACCGACCGCAGGAGGCCATCCGACGGCAGGTAATGGAGGACTTCGCCGGGACGCTGCGGGACGTGGTGAGGAGGGGCCTGGCGAGGGGGCTTGACGGCGATGATATCAGGGAGATCCTGGAGAGGATACTGGAGCAGGGAGGTATGGACGGTGACGCTTGAGACGGCGATGGAGACGGGGGCGGCCCTGACCATGAGGGGGGTGAGCAAGCGCTACCGCGGCAGCCGCACCTGGGCCTTGCGCGACCTCTCGCTGGAGGTCCCGCGCGGCTACGTTATGGGCCTTCTCGGCAAGAACGGGGCGGGCAAGACCACTCTCATCAAGCTTGCCTGCGGGCTGTTGAAAGCGGACAGCGGAGACATACGGGTCCTGGGGGCCGACCCCGAGCGGTCGGGGCCCGAGCTGCGCCGGTTTATCGGATACGTGTCGGAGGCCCCGCAGCTCTACAACAACCTCTCCCTGCGCTGGCTGGCCGGGTTCGTGGCCGGCCGCTTCCCGGCCTGGGACGAAGCGTACTTCAGGCAGCTGCTCCGGCGCCTCGACCTTCGTGACCACCTGGGGGACCGGTTCGGGAAGCTCTCCAAGGGGACGAAGGTCAAGTTCGCGCTGGCGCTGGCCCTGGCACATCGCCCGAAGGTCCTCCTCCTGGATGAGCCCACCTCGGGGCTCGACCCCGCGGCCCGCCGGGAGGTGCTGTCGGTCCTCCTGGAGGCCCTGCGGGACGGGGAGACGGCCGTGGTCTTCAGCTCCCACATAACCTCCGATGTCGAGAAAATCGCCGACTTCGTGACCATCATCGACCGCGGGCGGGTGCTTCTCACCGAGGACAAGGAGACGCTTCTGAACCGCGTGGTGCGGGCGGTGCTGCCCCGAGAGGCCGGGGAGTGGCTCGAGCGCCTCGGCGAAGAGGGTCCTGTCATACATTGGCAGATGGGCCGCAGGCGCATCACCGCCCTCATCGGGGACCTCGATGAGTTCGAGGCCCTGTACCCGAGAGCCCTGCCACGGCCCTTCGACGTGACCCGGATGAACCTCGAGGACATCTTCGTGGCCCTGACCGACGCGAGGGAGGAGTGATCCGAGATGTTGGCACTGGTATTGAAGGACCTCTACGAACAGCGGACAAATATTTTGTTTTTCCTCGCCTTCCCAGCCCTGGGATACCTGGTGGGGCCGCCGCTCTATGGCGCCTTTCTGATACTACTGCCGTGGTCCATCGCCATCCGGGCGACCTACGCTGAGGACCGGGGCGGGCTCGAGTTCCTCTGCTCGCTTCCCTTCAGCCGGAATCAGATAGTGACGGCGAAATTCTTGTTGGTGCTGCTTTTGCTGCTGTTGGGCGTCGGCGAGGTGGTACTGGTGAGCGCTCTGCCACCGCTTGAGGGCACCCAACCTGTCCCGGACCAGGCCCTGTGGGTCATGCCCGTCACGGTGGCGGGGTTCGCCGCGGTCCTGACGGGGGCCTTCTTGAACCTGTTCTTCCGCATCGGCTACATCCGCGCCCTGAACTACTCGCGCCTGCTGGCCCTTCTACCCTTGGCGCTGCTCATCCCGCAGGTGCAGCAGATAGTGCTGAAATCGGGGGTACAGCTGTTCCTGACCTCCGACCCGCGACGCTTGGCGCTGTGGGTCTTGGCGGGAAGCCTGGTAGTATACCTCGCTCTTCTCTTGGACGCGCGGCGGGTCTTCGGCCAAAAGGATATAGCCTGACGGGTCCGGAGCCTACTCGGAGGTCTCGGCCACGGAGGCCAGCGGGAGCTCGTGTCCCCGCCGCGCCAGCTCTGGGCCGTCCATCTCAACCTCTACGCCCGGGCTGACGAACACCAGGTAGACCCTGGCCGGTGGGCGGCCGACGAGGTCCTCCAGGGCCGCGGCGTAGAGGGCCATCTGCCCCTCGTAGCCCTGGGCCCGCTTATCAGCATCCTGCGGGGACACGTCGTCGGTCTTGAAGTCCACCAGGACGATGTCGTCGCCGTCCCGGAAGACCAGGTCCACGTACCCTTCCACCACCACCCCGTCTTTGCAGAGCACGAAGGGCACCTCCACGTATCTCGGGCCCTCCACCGCCCGTTGCATGACCGGCAGGGCCCGGCACCGCACG
>DFND01000063.1 GCA_002375895.1 Firmicutes bacterium UBA3576 | reverse complement strand
TAGCCGCCCCCTCCTACCCGATTTTTACCCCTCCCACTTACCCTAGCCCCTTCCCTAGTCGACGGCGGGAGAAGGCAGCCTCTCGGCCACGGCCCGCAGGCCGAGCTCCAAGGCACGCAGGTTCGCGGCCAGCACGTCGCCCTCAAATCGCCCCTCAAGGGCCCTCCGGACCGCTTTGCCGCTCACAGCTCCGGTGGCCGCCACGACCGCCCCCAGGGCGACCACGTTGGCGGCGCCGGGGCTCCCGGCCTCCCGCGCCAGCCGACAGAAGGGCACCCCGACGGCTCGGCCTCCGGAACAGCTGATGATGCCCTCCCCGCAGGCCTCACTGTCGTAGAGCAGGAGGGCCGCAGCCGGAAGGCCCGCCGCGTAGATGCGCGCAGCCCCCTCTGAGAGGGCGACCACCACGTCGGGCCTGGTCACGTGGGGATAGGGTATCTCCCCGCAGCTGATTATCACCTCAGACCTGGTGAGCCCGCCGCGGGCCGCTATCCCATAGCTCTGCGTCTGTGCGGCGTTCAACCCGTCGTGCAGGGCGGCCTCCCCGAGCAGCGTGCCGGCCAGCACCAGCCCCTGTCCACCTGCTCCGGCCAGGACGAACTCCCACGTCTCCCTCATCCCAGCCGGCCCCCTTCCACGGCCCGGCGCCTCACGGCCTCGTAGCGGGCGTTGAAATCCTCGCGCTCGCGCTCGACCAGCCGACCGATCACGATCCGGTCACCGCCCACCTCGCCCCTCGCCAGGGGCACGGCCTGCTCCCGGAGACGGCGTAACATCTCTGTCGGCGTGCCCAGCCGGTTGTTACGACCGTAGTGGGTGGGGCAGATGCTGGCGGCCTCGACCAGGGAGAAGCCCTTCTTGGTGATGGCCTCACAGATGAAGTTCTCGAGCTGCCGGACGTGGTAGACCGTGCTCCTGGCTACGTAATTGGCGCCGGCCGCGTCAGCCAGGGCGCAGATATCGAGCGCATCCTCCGGGTTGCCGTAAGGGGAGGTGGAGGTGCAGCTTTCCGCCGGCGTGGTGGCCGAGTACTGGCCGCCGGTCATGCCGTAATTCTGGTTGTTGACGACCACGGCGGTAACGTCCACGTTACGCCGCGCCGCGTGAATCAAATGGTTGCCCCCGATAGTCGCCCCGTCGCCGTCTCCCATCAGGGCCAGTACGGTGAGATCCGGACGGACAACTTTGATCCCGGTGGCGAAGGCCAGGGCCCGCCCGTGGGTGACGTGGAAGGCATGCGTCAACAGGTAATCGTCGGCCTTGCCCCAGCACCCGATCCCCGTTACCACTACGACCCTGGTGGGGTCTAGTTCCAAGCGCACGAAGGCCCTCACGAGCGCGCCCAGGACGATGCCGTTTCCGCAGCCGGCACACCAGAAGTGGGGAAGGGCTTCAGTCCTGAGAAAGGCTTGAAGGGAGCTTATCGACATCGCTAAAACGCCTCCAGTCCCGCCAGGATCTCATCGGGAGTTATTCCCTCGCCGTCGCTCTTGGCCACCGAGACCACGGGGCGGTCCCAGCCCACCACGCGCCGGACCTCATGCACTATCTGCCCCAGGTTCATCTCGGCGACGATGAGGCCCCGCACCCTGCCCGCCGCCCCTTCCACGACCTCCTCCGGGAAGGGCCACAGCGTCTGGAGCTGTAACAGGCCCACCCTCACCCCTCGCTCCCGAGCCAGGCGTAGCGCCTTACGGGCCGCGCGGGCGGTGGCCCCGAAGGCTATGACGAGGTATTCGGCCTCCTCCATGGCGAAACCGCGGGTCAGGGTGAGCTCATCGCGGTGGTTATAGATCTTGTCGTGAAGTCGCCGGATCACGCGCCGGGCGTTCTCAGGGCTGTTGTTGGGAAGGCCCCTTTCATCGTGCATAGAGCCGGTGGCGTGAAAGACGTAGGGGCTGCCGAAGTCGCTCATCGGCGGCACCCCATCCACGTCCGGTTGGTAGGGAAGGTACTCCTCGGGCGGCACGCGCGGCCGCTTCCGCTCGAGGACCTCTAGCTCTCCGGCCTCCGGCAGGACCACCCTTTCCCGCATATGCCCGACGATCTCGTCGGCCAGGAGGATGACGGGGGTCCGGAAGCGTTCGGCGAAGTTGAAGGCCCGGACGGTCAGCTCGAAGCACTCCTGTACCGACGCCGGCGACAGGGCGATGATGGCGTGGTCGCCGTGGGTGCCCCAACGGGCCTGCATTACATCCGCCTGCGCGGGGCGGGTGGCCAACCCCGTGCTGGGGCCCGAGCGCTGGACGTTTATCACCACACAGGGGACCTCGGCCATAATGGCCACCCCCAGGTTCTCCTGCATGAGGGAGAAGCCCGGCCCGCTGGTCGCGGTGAAGGCCTTGACTCCACACAACGACGCCCCGATTACCGCCGCCAGGCTCGCCAGCTCGTCCTCCATCTGAAGGTAGTACCCGCCCAGCTTCAGCAGACGTCGCGATGCGATCTCGGCTATCTCAGACGACGGGGTGATGGGGTACCCGGCGAAGAAGCGGGCGCCAGCGTAGAAGGCCCCCTCGGCGATGGCCTCGTTTCCCTGCATGAACCGTACCTTTCCCCTCAACTGGCCGCCCCCCTCGGGCTAATCTTCGAAGGGCCACGCCGGCAAGGGACAACGCACCGGTTTGTCCTGGCGGAAGCCCAGGGCGTAGTCCGCCTGCATCAGCTTCTGGATCTCACGGCTTCCCTCGTAGATGACTGCCCCCTTGCAGTTACGGTAGAACCGCTCTACGGGGTACTCGTCGGAGTAACCGTAGGCGCCGTGGATCTGCAACGCGTCGGAGGCGGCGCGTTCGGAGGCCACGGTGGCGAACCACTTGGCCAGAGCGGTCTCCCGCGTGTTCCGAAGCCCCTTGTTCTTCATCCAGCCCGCTCGCAGCCACAGCAGCCGGGAGGCCTCGTAATCAGAGACCATCTGGGCTATCATCTCCTTGACCAGCTGGTGCTCCGCGATGGGACGCCCGAAGGTCTTCCGCTCCTGAGCGTATCTGACGCTGGCGTCGAGGCAGGCCTTAATGAGGCCGGTGGCGCCAGCCGCCACGGTGTAGCGCCCCTGGTCCAGGCTGAACATGGCGATCTTGAACCCCTCTCCCTCCTCGCCGACGCGGTTTGACGCCGGAACCCGCACGTCGCTCAGGGATATGATGCCCGTGTTGCCAGCCCGGATCCCGAGCTTACCGTGAAGGCTCCGGGTCTCCACGCCCGGGAAGGCCCGCTCGACGATGAAAGCCGATATCCCGCTGTGGTCCCGTCTCCGCTGCTTCTCCCGGTCAGTCCAGGCGAAGACGAGGAAGTTATCGGCCACGTCGGCCAGGGAGAT
The DNA here is from genome assembly GCA_002375895.1 of Firmicutes bacterium UBA3576. Taxonomy (GTDB): domain Bacteria; phylum Bacillota; class Sulfobacillia; order UBA3569; family UBA3569; genus UBA3569. Next base: position 1,034 of record DFND01000063.1, on the reverse strand, counting down.
CCACGTCTTCTCCCCGTTGAGCACGTACTCATCGCCGTCCCTGACCGCCGTCGCCTGGATGGCCACGGCGTCGCTCCCGGCGTTGGGCTCCGTCAGGCCGAAGGCGGCGATCTTCTCGCCCTTGGCCTGGGGCACCAGGTACTTTTGCCTCTGCTCCTCCGTACCCCACGCCAGCAGGGTGAGGCTGTTCAGCCCGAGATGTACGGAGAGGATCACCCGCAGGAAGGAGTCTACGTACTCCAGCTCCTCGCAGGCCAACCCCAGGGAGATGTAATCCATCCCCGCCCCCCCGTATTTCTCCGGGACACAGAGGCCGAGGATCCCGAGCTCCCCCATCTTGTCCAGGACCGACCTCTCGAAATGCTGGGCGCGGTCCCACTCCCGGATGTACGGCGCCACCTCCTTGGCCGCGAAATCGCGGATCATCCTCTGAACCATCAGGTGCTCCTCGTTGAGCTCGAAGTCGATCATGTCACACCCTCCCCCGGAATCCGCTTTTCTCAGTCCAGCTCGGGAAAATCTGCTAATGGCCTTTGAAGACTTCTGTGGGCGGCAGCAGAACTCCTGCAGTGAGGGGAATGAGGACTTGGGGGGTAGACCTCTTGGGAAGGGGGGTTAACGTGACGCCCTCTTCAGCATATCAATCCAGCGCTCCGCCTCCGCCAGCGCATCGGGCCCTATCTTGGGCCTGTACCCGTCGGGCCCCACGTCGTAATCTCTGGGGGCGAAGGAGAAGATAGACCTGCCCCTGTCCTGGGGGTCGGGCCGGACCCAGTAGGGGTAGTAGTCGCTCTCGTCCTGCTCTGAGCCCCAACCCTGGGAGTCCTCGTCCTCGAGGTACGGGTCGTAGGCCAGGTGATACCCCTCGGCCGCCAGGGCACGGGAGAGCCGCGCCAGGTCCACCGCGAAGGGCAGCCTGACGTTGACGAAGTCGTCATCGAGGTACATCTCACATCGGTTGCCGCTCAGTGTTACGGTACGCTGTTCCAATCTCCCACCTCTCCTGCTAGATAGTGTCCCCTGAAAAACTCCAG
>DFND01000029.1 GCA_002375895.1 Firmicutes bacterium UBA3576 | reverse complement strand
CTCCTTGATCTGGCGCAGGATGGACTGGATGCGCGGGCCCTTGGTGGGCGCCAGGCCCCCCACCTCGATGGCGCGCACCACCTCGCCGGGGGGAGCCTCCATGACCGCCTCCCAGGTGGGAAACCTCTCCCTGAGGCGGCGAAAGGCCCGCTCTGAGTTCCGGTCGGTGGTGTTCTGCGACAGGATGGTCATGACCAGGGTATCCACGAGGTCACGGGATACCGCCTGGACCGGGGTGTGGGCCCCCGCGGCCGAGGACCCGTAGGCCGTCCGGAGCCGGGCGTGTATCCGCTCTATCCTCTCCCTCATCGCTTGCCCTCCAGGGACCCGACCAGCTCCTTGAAGGCCCTCCCGCGCTCTACGAAGTTCGCGAACATGTCGTAGCTCGCGCAGGCCGGGGACAGCAGGACCGCATCGCCGGGCGAGGCCATCTCGGCGGCGAGGCGCACGGCCTCCTCGAAGCTGCCGGCGGTGGCCACGGCGGCGCCCGCCCCGGCCTCCTCCACCGCCCTCTGTATCTTCTCCCGGGTATCTCCCAGCAGCACCACGCCCCGCAGCCGCCCCGAGGCGTACATCCTCCCAATCTCCGCGCCCAGCTCGGCGAAGGGTATCTTCTTGTCGTACCCGCCGGCTATGAGGATCACGGGACGGGCCATGGTGCGCAGGGCGGCGATGGTCCGGTCCGGGGCGGTGGCGATGGAGTCGTTGTAGTAGAGGACCCCGTCTATCTCCGCCACCCTCTCCAGCCGGTGCTCAGGCGCCCGGAAGGCCCGGGCCGCGCGGGCCATGGCCTCCCTGGGCACGCCCAAGGCCCGGGCGATGAGGAAGGCGGCCATGGCGTTGGCCACGTTGTGGTCGCCCTCGAGGGGAAGCTCCTCCCGCCTGAGCACCCTCTCCCCGTCTAGGGTGATATAACCCCCGGAGAGATGGGCGTCGGCGCGCTCTCGGAGGGAGAAATAGAGGGGGCGGGCGGGGGTCTTCATCTCGCGCACCACGGGGTCGTCGTAGCTCAGGACCGTCCAGTCCCCCGGCCCCTGAAAGCGGAAGATGTTCTCCTTGCACCTCACGTAATCGTCCATGTCCACGTGGACGTCCAGGTGGTTCGGGCTGATGTTCAGCACCGCGCCCACGTGGGGGCTCCTATCCACCAGGGCCAGCTGAAAGCTGCTCATCTCGAGGACCACCACGTCGTCCGGGCCTATCTCCTCCAGCCGCCCGATGAGGGGCGTCCCGATGTTCCCCCCCACGTGGGTGGTCCGCCCGGCCGCCCGGAAGATGTCCCCGGTGAGGCTGGTGGTGGTGGTCTTGCCGGCGCTACCCGTGATGCCCACCACGGTGGCCGGGCACAGGGAGAGGAAGAGGCCCATCTCCCCCATGAGGCGGGCGCCGCGCTCCACCGCCCGGACTATCTCCGGCAGGTGACGGGGCATGCCCGGGGTGAGGAAGATGACCTCCGCTTCAGCGATCCCCTCGAGGTAATCCGGCCCGAGGTAGAGGGTGGCCCCCAGCGACCGCAGGAGGTCCTCCCTCTCGCCGAGGTCCTCCTTCTGGTCGCACGCCGTGACCCTTATGTCGTGGGCGGCCAGGAACCGGACCAGGGCCATGTTGCTCACCCCGAGCCCCACCACGGCCACCCGGGCCCGCTTGAGGCTTCCCAGTACATCCGCCAAGTCCCTACACCAACTTTCCGAGCAGGCTCTCGATCCTGTCCAGGCCCTCCTGGAGCTCCGCACGGGAGGCGGCGTAGGAGAGCCGGATGTAGTCGTCCATCCCGAAGGCTACGCCCGGCACCAGGGCCACGCGGGCCTCCTCCAGGAGCAGCTCGGCCAGCGACAGCGACGCCTCCACCCGCCGGCCAGCGCAGCTCCGGCCGTAGAATTCCGAGAAGTCGGCGAAGACGTAGAAGGCGCCGTCGGGCTTGATACAGCGCACTCCCGGCATGGAGGAGAGGCGCTCCACCACGAGGTCCCTCCGGCCCTCGTACTCCCGGACCATCTCCTCTACGGGGTCCTGGGGGCCGGTGAGGGCGGCCAGGCTGGCCTTCTGCGCGATGGAGGTGGCGTTGGAGGTCTGCTGGCCCTGCAGCTTGGCCATGGCGGCGATCACCTCGCGGGGCCCGGCGGCGTAGCCGATCCGCCAGCCGGTCATGGCGTAGGCCTTGGAGACGCCGTTCACCGTCACGGTCCTGGCCTTGATCTCCTCGCCCAGGGAGGCGATGCTCACGTGCTCGGCCTCCCCGTAGACCAGCTTCTCGTAGACCTCATCGGCGATCACGAACAGGTCGTGCCGGACGGCCAGGGACGCTATGGCCTCGAGCTGTTGCCGGGAGTAGACGGCGCCCGAGGGGTTGTTGGGGGTGTTCAGGATGATGGCCCGAGTTCGCTCCGAGAGGGCGTCCTCGAGCTGCGCGAGATCCGGCACGAAGCCCCGCTCGGCACCCGCGCTCACCACCACCGGGGTGCCGCCGGCCAGCTTGACCATCTCCGTGTAGCTCACCCAGTAGGGGGCGGGCACGATGACCTCGTCCCCGTCATCGCAGAGGGCCTGCAGGGCGTTGTAGACGGCCTGCTTGGCCCCGACGGTGATGAGGACGTCCTGGGGATCGTACTCGAGGCCGTTGTCGTGCCGGAACTTCGCGGCCACCGCCTCCCTGAGCTCGGGTATGCCCGCGGCCGGGGTGTAACCGGTGAACCCCTCCTCGATGGCCCGGATGGCGGCCTCCTTGATGTGCGCCGGGGTGTCGAAGTCCGGCTCACCCACCGCCAGGCTTATTACGTCTACCCCCCGCCGCTTCATCTCCTTGGCCTTGGCGCTGATGACCAGGGTCATCGAGGGGCTGGCCCTCCTGACCCTCTCCGCTAACCTCGTCATAGAGTCAAGCCTCCCTCCCGACAATATATTCCCCGCCCGGTCGCGCCAGGACGGCCGCCGGGAATTCCTCCCTCGCCTCCCGCAGTATCTCCTCGGGGTCGAAGAGGGGCCCGGTGTGGGTTACCACCAGCCCCCCGACGCGCGCGTCCCGGGCCAGCCTCCCCGCCTCCCGCCCGGAGAGGTGGCCCTCCCCGGCCCGGTCATCGGTCCAGGTGGCCTCGGCGAGGAGCAGGTCCGCGCCCTCGACCAGGGCGGCTACCTCGTCACAGGGACCGGTATCGGCGGTGTAGGCCAGGGCCGGCCCGGCCTCCTGTGCGATGCGCATGGCGTAGGTCAGGGGGCCGTGGGCGGCCCTCGCGAAGGATAACTTCAGGTCCCCTATCACCAGCCCCTCTTCGGGTATCCTCCGCACCAGGACGTGATCGTGGTGGGGCAGCACCCGGAAGACCTCCTCGGGCTCCGGCGGGGCGTAGGCCACCAGGGGCTCCTCCCTGCTCCCCACCTCCCTGGCCGCGGCCACGGCGTGTCTCAGCACCAGGAAGTCGCTTATGTGGTCGCCGTGGAGATGGCTCAGGACCACCCCGTCCAGCAGGTCGTAGGTGGAGCCTAGGATGGGGTGGAGGTTGGCCAGGGAGCCAGCACCGCAGTCCACGAGCACCCGGGTCCGTTCCGTCGTGACCAGATAGGACGAACAGGGGCCCAGCGGGCCCGGGTAAGCGCCGCTGCAACCGAGTATCGTGAGCTTCATCAGGTCCCCTCCCCGAAGGATTTAAGTAATGATCTTCCGCATTTGGACGCGCCTTCCTTCCAAAAGACGAACACCGCCGGGCGGCGGTGTCACCAAGAGATATCCCAACAGGCACGGCCTCAGTTCGGCGGTATTTCCCCCCGTTCCTTGAGCTTTCGGGTCATGTGTCCGCCGATACGTCCGCTCTCGGCGGAGCTCAAGGCCCCCCACCCCTCGCTCTCGGCCTTGTCTAGAAGCCCCAGTTCCTCTGCCACCTCTATCTTCAGGTCGTAGTAGGGTCCCTTCTTCTCCTCTTTCTTGGGACTCTTAGTCAAGGATGGCACCTCCTCCACGGGTAGTGTTCCCGCCAAGAGGAGGGCTATGCGGGACTCTAGAGCCCCATCTCGCGGGCCAGGGCGTCCATAGTCTCCCCCAGGCGGGCCCGGATCAGCACGTCGGCGTAGAGGTCCAGGGGAGTCTCCTCCAGGTTCACTATGGCCAGGGAGCCGCCGTTGGCCAGGGTCACCTGGGGCAGGGTGTTGGCCGGGCTCACCACCAGCGAGGAGCCCAGGACGATATGTAGGTCGGCCTGTCGGGAGAGCTCGTAGGCCTCCTCGAGTACGTCGTTGGGAAGGGGCTCGCCGAAGAGCACCACTCCGGGCTTAAGGACCCCGCCGCAACGGGGGCACTCGGGCACGCCCTCGCCGGCCAGCAGCTCGCCGCCGAACTCGCCCTCGCAGTCGAGGCACACCGTCTTCCTCAGACTGCCGTGTAGCTCCAGCACCCGCCGCGAGCCGGCCTTCTGGTGCAGGCCGTCTACGTTCTGGGTGATGACGGCGCGGACGTACCCCCGCTCCTCCAGGAGGGCGATGACCTCATGGGCCCGGTTGGGCTTCACCGCCTCCAGCATCCCGAGCCGCCGGCGATAGAAGGCGTAGAAGGCCTCGGGGTCCTCCCGCAGGGCCCCGATGGAGGCCACCTTCATCGGGTCTATATCCCGCCACAGCCCCTGGGAGGACCGGAAGTCGGGGATCCCGGACTCCGTGCTCACCCCCGCGCCGGTGAAGACCACGGCCCGCTGCGAGCCCTCCAGCAAACGAACAAGCCTGACCACCTCCATCCCCGCACCTCCCTGTTGAAAAAGCCCCGACGCGAAGTCGGGGCTTTTCCCTCGTTGTCTCAGTTAAAACTCCCTGCCGGGACGATCTAACTTAACAACGTTCGCCGCCTGGGGTCCCTTGGGCCCCATGACGGTCTCGAACTCAACGAGTTCGCCTTCCTCGAGGGTCTTGAAGCCCTCGCCCTGGACCGCCGAGTAGTGGACGAAGACGTCCGGGCCGTCCTCCCTTTCGATGAACCCGTAGCCCTTCTCGGCGCTGAACCACTTGACTCTGCCTTTCACTAAAGCCAAAACCTCCTAACATGGAATACGGCAAACTACCGCTTGTACAGAGCATACCACAGCGAGGGGCTAATGTCAAAAATGTTTTTTCAGGTCCCCGTGTCAGCGCCAAGCAGGCCCAAGAGCTCAACTGCGTCGGAGGGAGGTTATCTTGCCGTAAGTGCCAAATTATGCCGATCCATTAGGCCCTCTACAGAACCCGCGCGCTACCCCTGTAGACGACTCCTCGCCTCGGGTCGATGGTCACGATCTGGCCGTCTGAGAAGGCCCTGACGGCCCCCGCCACGCCCACAACGGCGGGGATGCCCAGGCTCAGGGCCGCGATGGCAGCGTGGGAGGTGAGCCCTCCTTCCTCTATGACCAGCCCCGCGGCCTTCTTCATGGAGGGCACGAACTCGCGGTCGGTGGCCGTCGTCACCAGGATGTCGCCCCTCCTCATCTTGCCCAGGGCCTCCTCGGCGTCCCGGGCCACCGTCACGCGGCCGGTCACGGGTTCCTTGCCGATGCCCGTGCCTTT
>DFND01000094.1 GCA_002375895.1 Firmicutes bacterium UBA3576 | reverse complement strand
GGGATCCTGATCACTCTTGTCCTGGTGATTTCCAGCGGTAAGCTGGGTCGAAGGGCCGCTGGTTTGTCCAGATGCTGTGGATCACGTGCACAAGTTTTCGTGCGAGGGCACAAGTGGCGACATTGGGGTGTTTGCCTTGGTCCAGCTTAGATTCGTAATACGCTTTAAACTCGGGGTTGAACCTGCGCGCTGAAACAGCTGCCAGCCATAAGGCATGCCGCAAGACGGGAGAGCCCCTTTTAGATATCCGGTTTCGGGTCCCTTCGAACTGTCCTGAGGCCCGCACGGTAGCATCCAGGCCCGCGTAGGCCACAAGGGAAGACGCACTGGAGAAGCGGGATATATCTCCGACCTCCCCGATGATGGCCGCGGCCAGCGTTGGGCCGATGCCGGGAATGGTCTCGAGTACGTGCCGGTAACCTGGATCGGGGTCGGGGCGCAGCTCTTCCATAACCTGGTCGATGGCCTCTTCGATTACCCTAATCTGTTCGGTAATGAACTCTATCTGCTCCATGAGCAGGCGAAGTTGGAGGGTAAAGGCGTCCCGGGCCAGGTTGATGCCAAAGGTGCCCCGCGCCAGGCTGCGGATCTGTTCGGCTCGGTCGATGCCCAACCGTCCGCGGGAGCATCTGGCCAGGAAGGTGCTGAGTTCCGAGAGGTCTACCTCGGCCAGGTCCTCCGGGTCGGGATAACGCCTAAGTAGTTCCCGCGATGTGCGGATGAAGACGTTGGAGAAGCACCGGGAGTATTCGGGGAAGATGCGGTCCAGGATACCGAGGACCCGCTGCTTGAGGCCCCCAACCAGGGAGACGAACTCGAACCGCACCCGGGACAGTGTCTGGAGCTTGAGTACCGTCTCGGAGGCCAACTCGGTCTTGGGGGCTCGACCTAACCGCAGGAGGTCGGCTAGGAGGAGAGCGTCCTTCCTATCGGTCTTGGTCTTGCGAACATAGAGATTACGCAGTGCATCGGACTGAATGGGATTGATGACTCGAACGCTGTAGCCTAATTCTGTGAGGTGGCAGTAAAGGGGAAGCCAGTAATGACCCGTGGCCTCAAGGCACAGCTTAACCTGGTCCGGGCGGGCATCCAGACCGTTGAGGGCGCTCAAGAGCCTGTCAAGCCCCTCACGGCTGTTGGTAATCGACATCTTAAGGGCGACCTCGCCCTCGTCATCTACAATGCAAATCTCATGGCTGTGTTTGGCCACGTCGATACCGCCGTAAAGCACAGAGACCACCGCCTTCTCTGAGGATTTAGGGGCAGGGTTCCCGTAACCACCTACGAGTCTCAACCTCGCGCGTGACTCGCGGTATGCAGCAATGCCACATCCACAACGTGCTCATTCGAGACACCTCGTAGGGGCGGGGCTTCACTCTTCAAATCGGGACAGCAACGCTTCCCAAGGGTGACATCGAAGCCCCCTGCCTCCACGAGAACACTTAACCCTATTCCCCAGGATCCCTGTTGTCAAGGTGCTGCTCTAAACCCATGTGAGCTAACTCTATTGTACGAGGCTGACTATCTTACTTAGGGGAACGCCCTACCCTCCTCAGAAGGCGCCCGGCACCGCGACCCCCAGCGCCCACACATTGAAGAAGGAGAACCCGAGGGCGTAGACGAGCCACATCGCAAGGACGGGGACCATTCCCCGACGTAGGCTAAACCCGTTCACCACCGCAAAGCCGATGCCCAACAGGGCCAGGTACCAGAAGGTGAAGGGGTCGAGATGGCTCAAGAGCTGGTAGGTCAGGGAGTCGAAGGACTCTCGGGACAGAAGAGCGGCCGCGCTGACGGTGACGTAGGGGACCTCCGTCGCCGGCACGACGCCCACCAGCCACGTGTGGACGATCCCCCTGAAGATGGAGGGGATGCTGGCCAAGGCGACCACGGTGAAGAGCGTGCCGTAGCGCGCCCGGCCCCCGATGAACTGCTGCAGGAGGAGGACCAGGGCTACGACCAGTATGGAGGCCACCACCCCCACCACGCCCATGACGGGAACGATCACACGCGTTAGGGTTTCCAAGAAGGCCATGGCCTCCACGGGGATCTCTACATCCTGAGCACCCAGCTCCTCCATTAACTCTCGGGCCCTTCTGCTCGCCACCAGCATGAAGGCCAGGTTGGCGACCACCAGCACGATCAGCGGGGGCCAGAAGGAGGCCCGGTTACGCACCCTGGCGAAGGCTGTACCAGGGCTCCAGAGCACAGTTACGACGTCCGCCCACCCGTTACCGCCCTCCACTTTAAGCCCACCTTTGACCTCTCCGGACAAGGCTCTTCCCTCCCTAAACATGGACTTTCCTCTAAGTTCGTTACAGCAACCACAACTCCTGCCAGTAAGTGGTGGTCGGTGTCCACTAGCTCTGCTCCCTGCGTCGCCTGATCTCGTCGGCCATCTTACGGCCCACCCTCTCGATGAGGGCCCTGCCCAGGGCCGGGCTCGCCCCCCGCGGGTCCCCCAGGACGCCGTTCCGCGTAAAGGACTGCAGCCCCCTCCGCGTGAGCTCCTCGAGGTCAAAGGTGCCCGTGAAACCAACCTCCAGTCGACCCTCCCTCACCAGCTCGGGCCTGAGATACATCATCAGGGACGTCTCCATGACGTCGGCGTGGGGTAGGGTCCGGTCCGCCCTGCCGAAATCCCTGAGGACCTCGAACCAGGCCCCGAAGAGGGACTGCGCGTCCAACAGGTCTATGACCCGGGCGGGGCGCGCCGCCCTGCGGATATCCTCGAGCCGCGCCGCCAGGGGGCCGAAGTTGCCACCGTGGGCCGCGAAGAGGATGATCTCTCGGAAGCCATGGCGCGAGAGGCTCTTGACGTAATGGATTATTAGGCTCACCAGGACCTCTGCGGGCAGGCTGATCGTGCCCGGCCAGGCCATGTGGTGTTCCGAACAACCGGGGACGACGACGGGGCCCACCAGGGCGTCTCCCAGGCATCGGGCCACCTCCACGGCCAGCGCCCTCCCTATCTCCTCGTCGGTGTTCAGGGGCAGCGCCGGGCCGTGCTGTTCTACGGACGCCACCGCGAGGACCACGCTGGTCTTCCCCCGCGCCAAGGCATCCCGTATCTCGGGCCAGGTCATCTCCTGCATGAGAACTCCCGACACCGGGTATCACCCCCCCGAACCATCCTTCTCCCCGGGCCGAGGGTTATCCTCCGGCGAAATACAGGAGTTTCTCTGGAAGGCCTCCCAATTGGGAGGAGAGAGGAGGGTCGTGCGCCGGCCTCCCGGAGGCGAGTCGGCGGACTGGAGCAGCTGGCGGGACCGCTCGAGGAGACCGCGCCGGCCACTCCGGAGCTCACCGATCAGACTGGCGCCCGGGAGGAAATTTACCAGATCTGGCGAACATGAATTTTTATACACAATAGATGGCATGGTTTCACATCGACTGGGGGTGATATAGGGTTAGTCTCCCGCGTAGTTTCGGTAAGTAGAGGGATTATCTTCAAGGAGGAGGAGAGAAGATGACTGCTCAACCCGAGACCAGAGAGGCTTATGAGCGAGCTGGCGGGGCCTCAGTGGCCTGGGTGACCCTCTTCGGCGCCCTGATCGGGGTCACGAGCTTGGTCCCCATCTTCCCCTATGTGGGCGGCGGTGGATACGTCCCCCTGGCGGTGCCCCTGGCCGCCATCGCGCCCCTGCTGTTGGGCCCGGCGGGCGGCATAACGGCATCAGCCATCGGCGGCCTCATAGGGATGTTCATAGCGCCGGCGGCCTTCCCCCTGGGGCTTCTCGATGTGCTGGTGACCGCGGTAGCCCCGGCCGTCATGGTGGGCCTGGCGGTGAACAACGACCGCTACTGGAGGATAACCATCCCCCTCTACGCGCTCATGGCGGCCTTCTGCTTCCTGTTCCCCTTTTACATCCCCGGGGCCGCGGCCGGATTCGAACAGCCTTCGGAGCCCCTGCACTTCTTCGTATCGGCTATATACTGGTTCGTGCCGCTCGTCGTGGTCGTGACCTCCTTCGGACGGAAGGTCGTACCGGAATGGGCGCGGTCCAAGGACAAGAGACAGAAGTACTTGGGGATCCTCGTCAGCGTATTGATAGGCTTGCTCGTATGGTGGATACCGTGGACCCGGCCCTACTGGTACCTCTTTAAGTACCCGGCGGCCCTGGGCATCGCCACCTTCATCGGTTACTCCTGGTGGGTGCCGACCCTGGCGGCTATCACCACGGCCATCACCATTCCCATCCTGGAAGCCCTGGAACGAAGCGGCCTCCCCAAGGTCGGGCGGGCCCTCTGGTAAGGGAAGACACCGCGGCATCCCCCGGGCCCGAGCCCGGGGGGTGCCCGCAGAAGGCGGGTGAAAGGCGCTGAAGAAGGACATCGTAGCAAGGGTCGAGAACCTCAGTTTCAGCTATGAGGGCGACGTAGAGGCCCTCCAGGAAGTGAACCTGACCATCTCCCGGGGGGAGTTCGTGGCCGTGTTCGGCGCCAACGGCGCCGGCAAGTCCACCCTGTGCTACCTCCTGAGCGGCATGATCCCCAACATCTACGGTGGCAGACGAAGGGGCCGGGTGGAGGTCTGCGGCATCGACCCCTGGGACCATCCCATCAACGAGATAGCGCAGCGGTGTTGCATGGTCCTCCAGGACCCGGAGGCCCAGCTGTTTATGCCCAGTCTGGAGATGGAGCTGGCCTTCGGGCCCGCCAACCTGGGGGTGCCCAGGGAGGAGATCATGCGGAGGGTCGAGGAGGCCCTGGAGGTGGTCGGCCTCAAGGGGTTGAACCGTCGCAACACCAACGCCCTCTCCGGCGGCCAGAAACAGCGCGCCGCGCTGGCCAGCGTGCTCACGATACTCCCAGACCTCCTCGTCCTCGACGAGCCCACGTCCCAGCTGGACCCCCTGGGCACCAAGGAGGTCCTGGAGGCCATACGGAACGTAAGGGAAGGGCACCAGGTCTCCATCCTGATGACCACCCACAAGACCGAGGAGGTCATGGGCCTCGTCGACAGGTGCATGGTCCTCAAGGAGGGACGGGTCGTGGCCCTGGGACCGCCCGAGGAGGTCCTGTCCCAGGTCGACCTCCTCGAGGAGGCCGGCGTGCAACCCCCGACCACGGCCAGGGTATTCTCGGCCGTCTCCCCCTGGCTGCCCCGGGGCGAGGCCCTGCGCCCCGAGGCCGACCCCGACCGGGCGGCGGGGTCGCTGCGGCGGCTCCTAGGGGCCGGGGCTTTACGCCTGGTGCCGCGCGAGGTCCCGGAGTCCCCCGGAGCTGACGCTGTGGGCGAACCCATCCTCCAGGTCCAGGAGGTGACCTTCTCCTACCCCGGCACACCGCCGGTCACGGCCTTGAAGGAGGTGAGCCTGGACATCCGCCAGGGTGAGTTCGTGGGCCTCATCGGCCAGAACGGTTCGGGCAAGAGCACCCTGGTGAAGGCCCTGGTGGGGCTCCTCAGGCCCCAGAGGGGCCGCATCCTCTTCAAGGGCGAGGACCTCTCGCGGCTCTCGGTGGGTAACATCGCCACCCGCGTAGGCCTCGTGCTCCAGAACCCGGACTACCAGCTCTTCTCCATATCCGCCGAGAGGGAGATAGCCTTCGGGCTGGAGAACATAGGCTTGGCCCCTGAGAGACGGGAGGAGAGGATCCACGAGGTCCTGGAGATGGTGGGGCTCGAGCACGTGCGCGAGACCTTCCCCTTTAAGCTGAGCTTCGGGGACCGCAGGAAGCTGGCGGTGGCGGCGGTACTGGCCCTCGGGCCGGAAGTCCTCATCATGGATGAGCCCACGACGGCTCAGGATTATCGTGGACGGTACCTCCTGGCCGAGCTCGCGCAGCGGCTCAGGGAGAGGGACGATAGAACCATCATTATGATCTCCCACGACATGGACCTCATAGCGCGTTATGCTGACCGGTTGGTGGTCATGTACGAGGGGAGGGTGCTCCTCGACGGCCCGACGCGGGAGGTCTTCCGCGAGGCGGAGGCCCTACGTAAGACCTTCCTGGCCCCGCCTACGGCCACCCAGCTGGCCGCAGGCCTAGCGTCAGAGGGCATGCCAGCCGATCTGCTGACCGTTGACGAGCTCCTCGCGCGGCTCGAGAAGGGAGGTCATTGACCTTGCAGACCATCTTCTCGTATATCGACCGGGACACCTTCGTGCACCGGCTCCACCCGGTGACCAAGCTGGGCCACGTCCTGCTCACCCTCATCATAATCCTCATCCCCTACGGGCCGACGCTGGAGAGCGCCCTGGCCCTGTCCGTGTGGCTGGCCTTCTCGGCCGTGCTGTGGGGGATCGCCGGCATCAGCCTGAGGCAGTTCTGGTCGCTGTTCAAGATCCTGCTCGCGACCTTCGTGTTCTTGATCCTCATCCAGGGCTTTATGTACCGTGGGGGAGAGCCTCTATTAGTGCTCGGCCACCTCCCCATCAGCGGGGGAGCGGACCTCGGGGTCGTCACCGACGCCGGCCTCCTCTTCGGCCTGCTCCTATGCGTGCGGGTGCTGGTGGCCGTATCGGCCCTGCCCCTGTTCATCTCCACCACGACCATCTCGCGGGTCATGGCGGCGCTGAACAGCATGGGCGTGCCCAACCGGTTCACCTTCATGTTCGTGAGCTCCCTCTCCTTCACCAACCTCATCTTCGAGATGTGGAATAGCATCATCGAGGCCCAGAAGCTCCGGGCCTTCGATATCGAGTCCATGCCCCTGTGGCAGCGGGCCCGCCGGGCCTACGTACCGGTCATCGTGCCCCTCATCCTCCTTCTCTTCCGCAAGGGGAACGACCTAGAGGTGGCCCTCAAGTCCCGCGCCTTCGGCTCCACCCACCGGCCTACCCAGGTGGAGGTGCTGGAGGTGACCTGGCGGGATCACCTCATGGTGGCCGTGATGTTAGGCGTCTTCGGCCTGTGCCTCTGGATTAGATTATTCTGGAAGTAGGTGATGGAATTGAGACGTGAGATTTCCTTTTCGCAGCTAGTCGACGAACTCGGGTCCCTCCTGGCCCCAAGCCTCGCCGAGGACTGGCCCAACATGCCCATCGAACGGGCCAAGGGGAGCTACGTCTACGATGTGGAGGGTAAGGCCTACTTGGACTTCGTGTCCGGCATGGCCAGCTGCAACCTCGGCCACTGCCACCCGCGGGTGGAGGAGGCCGCCCGGAAGCAGATGGAGAAGTTGGTCCACGGGCCGAGCGGGGTCTTCGCCTACGAGTCGATGGTCCGGCTGGCCTACGAGCTGGCCGAGGTGATGCCCGGAGATATCGACTGTTTCTTCTTCAGTAACTCCGGCGCGGAGGCGGTGGAGGGGGCGTTGAAGCTGGCCAGGTACGTCACCGGCCGGCCGGCCATCATCGCCTTCTACGGCGGGTTCCACGGCAGGACCATGGGGTGTGTCAGCCTCACCACCTCCAAGAGCGCCTATCGCAAGAACTACCATCCCCTGGTGGATGGGATATATCACGTGCCCTTCCCCTACTGCTACCGTTGTCCTTACGGTCACACCAGGGCCGCCTGCGGGCTCGAGTGCCTGGAGGCCGTGGAGCGGGTCTTCGCTCACCTGGTCCCGGCCGAGGACGTGGCCGCCATCCTCCTCGAGCCCATCCAGGGCGAGGGCGGCTACGTGGTCCCGCCCGAGGAGTTCTTGCGGGGGCTCCGGGGGATCTGCGACCGGCACGGCATCCTGCTCATCTTCGACGAGGTGCAGACCGGCTTCGGCAGGACCGGCAAGATGTTCGCCGCGCACACCTTCGGGGTGGTGCCGGACATCATGGCCATCGCCAAGGGCATAGCCAACGGGTTCCCGCTGAGCGCCACGGCGGCGCCCCGGGACCTCATGAAGAAGTGGCTGGCCGGGTCACACGGCACCACCTTCGGCGGAAACCCGGTCTCCTGCGCCGCCGCGCTGGCCGTGCTGGAGGCCTTCCGGGAGGAGAAGATCCTCAAGGGGGTGGGGCACCTCTCCGAGATCTGCTTCGCAGAGCTTGAGGCCATGAAGGACGAATTCCCCGTAATCGGCGACGTCCGGGGCAGGGGCTTGATGATAGGCATAGAGTTCGTGGGCCCGGACGGCGCGCCCAACCCCGGGGCCTGCCAGGACGTCCTGGATGCCGCCCTGGCGAAGGGGCTCCTCATGTACCCCTGCGGGAACAAGGGACAGGTCATAAGGTTCATCCCGCCCCTCACTGTGTCCGAGGCGGAGCTCCGCCGGGGCCTTGACATCCTCCGCCGCTCCATCGAGGAGGTTAGGAGATGAAGGTCGCCCTCCCCTATGGGAGACGGGAGGTCATCCTGGATACCGGCGTCGCGGAGGTCAGGGTCCTGGAGCCGAACCCGCTGCCGTCGCGGCCCGAAGAGGAGGTGCTCCACGAGGCCTTGGCCTCGCCCCTCGGCACGCCACGCCTCGCGTCCATCCTCTCGCCCGGGGAGAGCGTGGTAGTGGTGGTCTCCGACGTCACCCGTGTGGCGGGGACGGCCACCTTCATGCCGCTCCTCCTGCGGGAGCTCGAGGGGTGTGAGGTAACCGTCCTCTTCGCCCTCGGGGCGCACAGGAAGATGACGCCAGACGAACAGGTCCGGGCCCTGGGACAGGAGGTCTTCGGGCGGGTCAGGGTGGTGCAGCACGACGCCTTTGACCCCGCGGGGCTCGCCTACGTCGGCACGACTTCGAGGGGCACTCCGGTGTACGTAAACCGCATCGCCCTGGAGGCCGACCGGCTGGTCCTCACCGGTGCCGCCGTCTACCACGATTTCGCCGGCTTCAGCGGCGGCAGGAAATCGATCTTGCCGGGCATCGCCGGCTGCGAGACCATCCAGTCCAACCACCGGCTCCTGCTGACCCCTGAAGTCGGCGGAGGCCGGCTCCCCACGGTGGCGAGCGGTACCCTGGAGGGCAACCCCGTGCACGAGGACATGCTCGAGGCCGCCCTCCTGGTGAGGCCCGACTTCATCCTCAACACCGTGATTAGCCCCGAGGAGCGGATCGTGGGCGCCTGTGCGGGGGACCTGGCGGAGGCCCATGCCCGGGCGTGCGAGCTAGCCCGAGAGGTCTACGGGGTCCCGGCCGGCGGCAGGGCGGATGTGGTGGTGGCCAGCTGCGGGGGGTTCCCCAGGGACATAGATTACTACCAGGCCACCAAGGCCATCGACAACGCCTCTCACGCCGTCCGCGACGGCGGGGCCATCGTCCTCGTGGCCGAATGTTCGGAGGGCGTGGGCCCCTTCTCGTACAAGTACTGGTTCGACGAGCTGGCCACGGTGGCCGATGTGGACCGGGCCTTGCGGGAGAACTTCGAGATCATGGGCTACATGGCCCTCATGGTGAAGGAGCTTCGGGAGAAACGAGGCGTAGACATCATCGGGGTGACGGAGCTCTCCGCCGAGGACTGCGCTATCGTGGGGATGGAGAAGGCGCCCGACGCGGACTCCGCCCTCAGGATGGCCAGGGAGAGGGCCGGTGACGAGGTCATCGTCATCCCCGCGGGCTCCTACGTGGTGCCGCTGTGCCAATGAAGGCGGTGGGCCCGGGCCGTCCATCGGCCCGGGCCTCCTGTTGCTAGATAGCTCCCTTCTCCCGCAGGGCCTTTATGTCCTCCGGCGAGTAGCCGAGGTCGGCGAGGACCTCCTCCGTGTGTTCGCCCAACAGCGGGGGATGCGAACGCACGGCGCCGGGGGTCTCCGACATCTTAATGGGTATCCCGGTGAGGGCCACCTCCCCGGCCCTGGGGTGAGGCACCCTCACCAGCATCTCCCGGTGGAGGACCTGGGGATCCGAGAAGACCTCGGAGAGGGAGTAGATCGGCCCACAGGGCACCCCCGCCTCAGCGAATATCTTCAGCCACTCCTCCGAAGTTCGGGCCTTTATGAGGTCGGCGACCATGTCCACCACGACCTTGCGGTTCTCAACCCTCTCCTTGTTGGTACGGCAAAGGGGGTCGTCGAGCCATTCCTCCTTGCCGACGGCCTGGCAGAAGCTCTGCCAGATCCTCTCGCTGCCCACGGCGATGTTGATGTACTTACCGTCAGCGGCCCGGAAGGCCTGATAAGGCACTATGTTGGGGTGGGCCGAGCCCATTTTGGGCGGGTTCTTCCCCGTGCCGAAGTAGTTACCGGCCATGTAGGTGAGGAGGGCCACCTGGCTCTCCAGGAGCGAGGTATCGATGTACTGGCCCACGCCCGTACGCTCCCTGGCGTAGAGGGCCGACACGATGCCGTAGGCGGCGAACATCCCCGCCGTGATATCCGCGATGGCCACCCCCACCTTCACCGGCGGGCCCTCCTCTTCACCGGTAATGCCCATGAGC